>DATILI010000019.1:0-2754 GCA_035476635.1 Burkholderiaceae bacterium
CGAGCCTGCGCGCGCAGCCAGTGCCGCTGGCCGAGGCCCGTACGCAACGGGGCTCCGGCAGCCCAGCGCCGTGGCTTGTGCTCGGTGTGGGGCTGGTTGCGCTGCTGGCCGTACTCGCCTGGCGCATGTCGGCGCGCGAGACGGCCCAACCCGCCGCCGCACCTCTTGCCGCACCTCTTGCCGCACCTCTTGCTGCACCTGTCGCTGCACCTGTCGCCACGCCTGGCATGGCGTCCACCGCGCCCGCCGTGGCGCCCAGGCCAGCACCTGCACCTGCGCCCGCGAAACCCGAGGTCAGGCCCAACGCCAAGGCACAAGCGCCTGCACAAGTACCTGCACCTGCGCCTGCGCCCGTGGCCGCCGTCCCTGCGAAGGAGATTCGCATTCCATCGATGGCCGAACTGCCGGACGAGATCCGCCGCCAGTTGCCCCCGCTGGCCATCAGCGGCTCGATCTACTCGGACAACCCGGCCCAACGCCTGCTGACCATCGGCAGCCAGGTGTTCCAGGAAGGCGACAAGCCGGCCCCCGATCTGGTGCTGGAGCAGATCAAGCCCAGATCCGCCGTGTTCAGCTACAAGGGTACGCGCTACTCGGTGGCCTACTGACCTGTTTACCGGTACGGCGGCGGGTCGGGCACAAAGCGCGCGGTCGGCGATTCGGGGAACGGGTTGAGCACCGGCGGCTGCGGATTGCGCTCGCGAATCACGCCCATCGCCACCAGGTTCTCACGGCTGTCGTAGCGGATGCGGATCACCTCATTCGGGTTCGGCTGCAGTCGCGCGAATTCGGTTTGCGTGACATACGAGGCTTCGCGTTGGCCGTGCCCTGTGCCCAGCCTGGGGGCAGGTGCCGCGGCTGCAGGCGCAGCGGCCCGGCGCTCGGCGTCAAAGGGCAATGAAGACTCGGCCGGAAGGGACTTTTGCGCGCCCAGGCCGCCGGCGCCACTGCCTGCAGGTTCGGGCCAGCGCATGACCGGCGGTTCGGCCGGCCGCTCGCGAAACAAGGCCACGCCAATCACGCCCACGTTGGCGGGGCGGCCGGTGCGCTCGGCGTAGGAGTTGGGCGATGCCGTGAACTCGAAGGCCGCGACTTCGGCGTTGCTCTTGCGCCAGCCGGTGATCTGGTAGGTCTGCGCCGGGCTGAACACATAGCCGGCCTGGTCCCAGCCGGCGGTGTCGCCGGTCAGCACGTTGACACCGTCCACCGCCGTCACCGCCAGCACGCGCTCGCCCATGCGGTTGCGCACAACGATCGCATACTTCGCGCCCGGCGCACCTGCCACCCAGTGTTCGCCGCGGTAGTAGTGCGTTGGCAGCGTCGCGCCGGAGTTGCGGTCCACCACGGTCACGTCGGCCAGCCGGCCCAGGGCGTGGGCCTGGCAGGTAACAGCCAGGCTCAGGGCGGCGACGATGCAGTTGAATTTCATTTCCAGCTCCAGTTGATGATGTGGTGCTGGTTTGCACGGACGAGCCGCCCGCATGGGGTTAAGCCCTTGGTAAATTTGTTTCAAATCCGAATTTTTTGGTGGAAACGCGCTTTGCCCTCAGAATTCAAGATCGACGGTTCGCGGGCATCTGGAAGTGGCTGCATTGCAAGGAGTGCACATGGGTACATGGCGGCGTCTGATCTTGCACGATGGAATCCACGGGTTCGGCGAAACGGACCAGCTCAGGGACGCATTCATCGACGCATTCGTGGCGGCCGGCGAACCCGCGGACATGGCGGTGTTCCGGCGTCACGACATCGATCGAGGCGTAGTGATCCTGCTGTTTCCACCCGCGGCCGGGGCATTTGCGGAACACTGGGACGCCACCCCCTGCGACAAGCCGGACTCCGGGCACGGCCTGGCATTGCTGCTTGGCGACGACGAGGCGTGGCCGATCTACTTTCCCAACAGCACCCGAGGTCCCTCCACCACCTGGTAACACGCCAGCGATTGCGGCCTGGGCTGAATAAGCCTATAACCGCGCTAGAAAACAGCGATTCACAGGGAGTTGCAGCCGCGTGCTTCGCACGCAGCTTCTGCCATTCCTTGCCGCTGGGCATCGCCCTTCGTTGATGGGAGGCAGGCATCATGAAAAACTGGTCCATTCGAAACCGCATCATTGCGAGTTTTGCCGTGCTGCTGCTGCTGATGCTCGCGATGGGTTTGATCGCACACACGCGCCTGAGCGAGATCGAAGCGGAAACCGCGCTTGCCGACTCCGACTCCATCGCCGGCTTGCATGCCAGCGCCACCATGCGCGGCATGTGGTCGATAGACAACCTGATGACGCTGAAGTACCTGCAGGAACCCAATCCGGAGACCCGCAGGCAACTGCTCCAGGACTTGCAAGCCAGCCGGCGGCAGCACGGTGCCAAGCTGGAGGAGTACGCAAAAACGATCACCACCGCACAAGACCGGGAACTCTACGAGGCGCTCAAGGCGGCCAACATCCGCGTGCAGCGCTTCGAAGACGAGCTGCTCACCCTGGTGGAAAACAAGCAGCGGCCCGAGGCCCTCGCGCTTTTCCACGGTGAGCTTGCACGCGCCATGGAGGCGCTGCAGCCACGCCTGCAGGCACTGATCGACCTCAACAAGGACAACGCCCACCGCAGCATGGTCGACATCCGCGATCACGTGGCTTATACCAACAAGGGGATGATCGTCGCGCTGGCTCTCAGCGCGTTCGCAGCGGTGCTGTCGGGCTGGCTGCTGCTGCGCGCAATCAGCGAGCCGATGCAGCGGGTGCTGGCCGTGCTGGACACCAT
>DATILI010000020.1:0-3611 GCA_035476635.1 Burkholderiaceae bacterium
GGCCGCCTGGGCCCTCATCGTCAAGTTGACATCCCCCGACGCGGTGCCGGGTTGGGCATCGACCATCCTGCCGATCTATTTCCTCGGTGGCGTCCAGCTGTTCTGCGCGGGGGTGCTCGGTGAATATGTGGGCAAGATCTACACCGAGATCAAGCGGCGCCCCCGATTCCTGATAGAGAAAATCGTCGAGCCCAGCCGCGACACCGCGCTCGATCCGAGGCGCGATGGCCGCTTCCACAGGCCGCTTCGCGGCAAGCCGGTGCGCGCAGCGGCGCACCATGGGGAAAAGGCCGCATGAGCCCGGACGTCTATACCGAGATGGCGCGAGTGCAAGCCACGCATTGGTGGTTCGTGGCGCGCCGGGAAATTCTGCGCGGCCAGTTGTGCCGGCTTGGATTGCCCCCCCATGCCGAGATCCTGGAGGTCGGGAGCGGTACGGGCGCGAATCTCGACCTGCTGGCTGAGTTCGGAAACGTCGTCGCCTTCGAGATGGCGGCTGAGGCGATCGCGTTGGCTGAAGCGCGTCGCGGCGGCAACGGGCACCACATCACCATGCGTCAGGGACGGTGCCCCGAAGACTTGAGCAGTTTTGCGCAGCAGTTCGACCTGATCTGCCTGTTCGACGTACTCGAACACATCGAGCAGGACAGCGTTTCGCTGGCCCGGCTTGCCACACTGCTCAAGCCCAACGGCAAGCTGATCTTGACGGTCCCCGCGTATCCGTGGATGTGGGGGCCCCATGACGTCGAGGCCCACCACAAGCGGCGCTACACCCTACAAACCTTGTCCGCCGGATGCACGAACGCGGGCCTGTCGGTCTTGCGCGTCAGCCATTTCAATACCGTGCTGTTCCCGCTGGCGGTGCTGGGACGGATGGTCGAGAAACTCACAGGGAAGAAAACAGCCGCCGACCGGATACCGCAAGCTCCGATCAATCGGCTCCTCAAGCGCATTTTCGCCCTCGAGCGCCATGTGCTGGCGCGCATGCGCTTGCCGTTCGGCCTTTCTCTGTTGCTGCTGGCCGAACCGCGTCCCAACGCCTGACGGGGTCGCATACTCGACGCCATCAAATGCTGGATTTTCGCCTTGCGAGATTCCTCGCCGTCGGTCTCGCCAACACCGTCTTCGGCCTGTCGGCCATCTTCGCCTGCAAGGGATTGCTGGGCCTGGGCGATGTGGAATCCAACCTGATCGGCTATGGCGTCGGCATCCTTCTGGGATTTGCCGTGAATAAGCGATGGACGTTTGGGCACACCGGCGCGGCCGCGAGTGCGTTTGTCAGGTACCTGCTGGTGCTGGCCGTGGCCTATGCCGCCAACCTCGCCACCACCCTGTTTGCGATCGACGTGCTGCGGCTGGACAGCTACCTCGCGCAGGCACTGGGTGTGATCCCCTACGCGCTGACGGGGTACATCGGCTCGCGGTGGTTCGCATTCAGGGTTGTCATGCCGGATTCGAAGAGCCTGCCCCGGACCTGATCCATGACCCCGCGTTCAGGAGGCACGCGGCAAGGCTGCATGCCGGCATGTTGCGGCGCGCAGCCGCAGCCGCAAGGGCAAGGGCAATGGCAATGAAAACCAAGCCTGATCAAAGATACCCGCTGAGCCCGCTTGCCGGACTTTGCCCTCTGTTACCAGCCGACCATGAGGTTGCGCTAGTGTTCCATGCCGCGCCATCTGGCGCCGCACCCAGGAACCCCGATGCCGCTACGGCTTGTCCTCATCGCGCTTGCCACCACCTTCGCCACCGGCTGCGCGCCCCTGGTCACGGCGACGGCCCCGGAGCCCCGCCTGCCGGATGCACGCTGCCGCGCCGCGGGAGCGCAGGCCGAGCTGGGCAAGACGGTGGACGAGGAAGTGGCGGACAACGCGCGCGCCGGCGCGGGCGCGCTGCGCGTCCGAATCATCAGGCCGGGCCAGGTCGTCACACAGGAAGTCGACCCGCAGCGCCTGAACATCGAAGTGGACGAGACGGGGCGCATCCGCAGGCTGCGCTGCGGATAGAGAGATGCCCCCACCCTGGCCCTCCCCCGGAAGGGGAGGGGAGAAACCCAGGTTAGTGCGCCTTTTCCCAGTTCTCCCCCACGCCGATCTCGGCCAGCAGCGGCGCGCGCAGTTCGGCCACGCCCGCCATCAGGCGCGGGATCTCGGTTTTCACCCACGCCACCTCGGCCTCGGGCACCTCGAACACCAGTTCGTCATGCACCTGCATGATGATGCGGGTGGCGCGCTTTTCCGCATCCAGCACGTCCTGCACCTTGATCATGGACAGCTTGATCAGGTCGGCCGCCGTGCCCTGCATCGGCGCGTTGATCGCCTGGCGCTCGGCGCCGCCACGGCGCGGGCCGTTGGGTGAATTGATTTCCGGCAGGTACAGGCGGCGGCCGAACACGGTCTCGACATAGCCCCGGCTCTTGGCCGACATGCGCGTCTCGTCCATGTAGTTCTTCACACCGGGGTAGCGCTCGAAATAGCGCTGGATGTAGTTCTTGGCCGCCGCGTTGTCGATCCCCAGGTTGCGTGCCAGGCCAAAGCTGCTCATGCCGTAGATCAGGCCGAAGTTGATCACCTTGGCATAACGGCGCTGCTCGCTCGTCACCTGGTCCGGCGCCACGCCGAACACTTCGGCAGCCGTCGCGCGGTGCACGTCCATGCCGTCGCGGAAGGCACGCAGCAGCGCCTCGTCCTCGCTCAGGTGCGCCATGATGCGCAGCTCGATCTGGCTGTAATCGGCGCTGGCGATGAAGTGGCCTGGCGGCGCGATGAAGGCTTCGCGCACACGCCGGCCCTCGGCCGTCTTCACCGGGATGTTCTGCAGGTTCGGATCGTTGCTCGACAGCCGCCCCGTGATCGCCACGGCCTGTGCGTAGTGCGTGTGGACACGACCGGTGCGCGGGTGCGCCATCTGCGCCAGCTTGTCGGTGTAGGTGCCTTTGAGCTTGGACAGGCCCCTGTGCTCCAGCAGCTTGGCCGGCAGCGGGTAGTCCTCGGCCAGCTTTTCCAGCACTTCTTCGTCGGTGCTCGGCACGCCACTGGGCGTCTTCTTGGTGACGGGCAGGCCCAGCTTGGTGAACAGGATCTCGCCAATCTGCTTGGGCGAACCCAGGTTGAACGGCTGGCCCGCCAGGTCGTGCGCTTCCTTTTCCAGCTGCATCATGCGCTGGCCCAGCTCGGCGCTCTGTTTCGCCAGGGTGGCGCCGTCGATGAGGACGCCATGGCGCTCCACGCGGTACAGCGCTTCGCTGCTCTTCATCTCCAGGTCGTAGATGAAGTTCAGCTTGCTGTCGGCCTGCAGCCTGGGCCACAGGGCCAGATGCACGTCCAGCGTCTGGTCGGAGTCTTCGCAGGAATATTCGGCCGCCTTGTCCACCGACACCTGCGCGAAGGGAATCTGGTGCGCGCCCTTGCCGGTGAGGGTTTCATAGTCGATGCCGGTGCGACCCAGGTGGCGTTCGGCCAGGCTCGCCAGGCCGTGCGGCTTGTGCACTTCCAGCACGTAGCTTTGCAGCATGGTGTCGTGCGCGTAGCCTTGCACCTCGATGCCGTGGTTGGCGAACACATGCCGGTCGTACTTGATGTGCTGGCCCAGCTTCTTCCTGTCCGGGTTCTCCA
>DATILI010000021.1:0-9158 GCA_035476635.1 Burkholderiaceae bacterium
CACCCGCTGCAAAAGCAGGCGATGCGGCCAACGCCAGTGCGCCCTTGGCCGTTTGCGCCAGCACATCGCGGCGGATGGGATCGACTGGGGGTGTGGCCATGGCACGCTTGTACTCCTTTCGCGGCTACCGCGCCGAGATCAGCGCACCCCAGGGGGTTGCGGCGAATTTTCCCGCAAGGCCGTGAAGTCAAGCGCGCAAACCGGCGCCCAAGGCCTCGAAGATCTCGATGCTGGCCGCGTTGTCCAGCGCGGACAGATCGCCCGGCACCTGGCCAGAGAGCAGGCGCCGGATCACGCGGCGCATCACCTTTCCATTGCGTGTCCGGGGAAGATCCGCAACACAAAACACCTTGGCTGGAGCAAAGGGCTTGCCCAATGCCGCCTGCACATGCGAAGCGACAAGGGCTTCCATCCGCGCGACGGCCTGCGCGGAGAATGGTGCGGCCGCGCAAGGAACCACGCAGATCACCAACCGCTGCCCCTTCGCCGCATCGGCCAGCCCGATCGCAGCGGCGTCCTTGATTTCGGCCAACGCCAGAACGGCTGATTCCACCTCCGCCGGGCCCACGCGCTTGCCTGCGATCTTGAGCGTGTCATCCGACCGGCCGAGGATGAAGAAGTGCCCGTCGCGATCTTCCTGAACCAGGTCGCCGTGCGTCCAGACGCCCGGCACTGCGCTCCAGTACGTTTCCAGGTAGCGGGGCTTGTCGTTCCAGAAGCCGTGCGTCATGCCGATGAAGGGGTTGGCGATGGTGAGTTCGCCCACTTCGCCGCGCACGCGCTGGCCGTTCGCGTCGGCGGCAAAGGCTGCGACCCCGGGCGAGGCGCTGTTGAAACCCGAGGCCTTGATCGGCCGAACCGGCACATTCGCCAGGATCGCACCGGAGGCTTCCGTTCCGCCCGAATAGTTGATGACGGGCGCTTCGGTTCGTCCAAAGCAACGTGCGAACCACTCGAAATGCCCGGGGTCAATCACTTCCCCGGCAACCATCAGCAGCTTCAGCGTGGAACGGGCCGGCATGACGTCAGCGGCCGGGTGCGTCGCCAGGCTACGGATCAAGGTAGGCGATGCGCCGAAGTGCGTGACCCCGTGCCTGTCGATCAGCGACGCCAGGCGCGAAGCCGTAGGATGGTCGGGGGCGCCGTCATAGCAGACCAGCGTCGCGCCACGGCACAGCGCGCCAACGGTGGTGATCGGCCCGACGATCCAGCCCATGTCGCTGGGCCAGAGCCAGACATCGCCTGGCCGAAGCTCGAAATGATAGGCGCAATCGTGCAGTATCTTCAGCGGAAAACCGGCGTGCGTGTGCACCGTCCCCTTGGGCTGCCCCGTCGTGCCGGAGGTGAACACGATCATGAACGGATCGTTCGCCTCCATGGTCTGTACTTGCGCAATCGGCGCCGCGTGCGCGGCGAGATCGCGCACGTCGCCAACAATCCGCAAGGCGGGCATGCGCGTTTTTACTTCTGCCAGCAGGTCGCGGCTGGACACGAACTTGCCACGGCGATGAAAACCGCCAGACACGACAAGATGGTCTGCCTCGGCCAAGGCCAGCCGCGTGACCACCGCCTCGGGCGCGAAGCCGGTGAACAAGGGCACGCAGATCGCGCCCAATGCGGCGATGGCGAGGAGGCTGGCCACTGCCGCCACGCCCATGGGCAGCATGAGGCCGACCCGCCCGCCGCTGCGAACGCCTTGCGCGCGCAAGCCGCCCGCCAGGCGCAAGACCAGCGCGGCCAGTTCGGCGTAGCGCAAGGTCTCGACCTCGCCGCTTTCGTCCTCCGCAATGATCGCCGTGCGGCCGCTGCTGGCGGGCTCTTGGGCCAGCTTCATCACCATGCTGGTCCAGTTCAGCCTGCCACCGGTGAACCATTGCGGAAGCTGCGGGTCGCCGCTTGCATCGCAAAACTGCGTGAAGGGCTGGTCCCAGTCAAACTGCAAATGGCCGATGACTTCTTCCCAGTAGGCCTGCGGCTGTTCGATGGAGAACCTGTAAAGCGCGTCATAGTCGGCAATACCCAGGCGTGCGCCGAGCTTCGTGAGGAGGGCGTCAGACAGGGTCTCGCCATCGGGCGTCCAGATGGTTTTATCGGGAATTTCCATGTTGCACTGTCAGCTTTGCGCTGCAGCTCCATCGTCCGGGCCACGAAAGCGCGGCGCACGTTTTTGCAGGAACGCGTCAACACCCTCTTTCGATTCAGCGGTTCCGTAGTACAAGGCCAGCGCCTCGAATCCAAGTGCACCGATGGCGCGGATGTTCTCCGAATCGGCATTGAACGAGCGTTTGGCGATGGCCAGCGCGGTGGGACTCTTCGCCAGGATCTCGCCACACCATCGCGCCACCTCGGCATCGAGTTCTTCCGCTGGGACGACAGCATTGACAAGGCCCATCTGCAGCGCCTGCTCAGCCGAGTACCGGCGGCACAAGTACCAGATCTCGCGCGCCCGCTTCTCGCCGACCACACGCGCCAGATAGGCCGTGCCGAAGCCCGGGTCGACCGAGCCGAACTTGGGACCGACCTGGCCGAACACGGCGTTTTTACTTGCAATGGCGAGGTCGCATACCGTGACCAGCACATTGCCGCCGCCGATGGCGAAGCCCTGAACGCGGGCAATCACGGGCTTGGGCACATCGCGAATCAGACTCTGCAACTCATCCACCGGCAGGCCGATCGTGCCCCTGCCGCCATAGCCGACTGCGTCGCCAGAACCGCCTGCGTCGCCCGCGCCATGGCCCGACTGGTCTCCGCCGGTGCAGAAGGCCTTGTCTCCCGCACCCGAGAGCACGATGACGCCGATGCTGCTATTCCAGCCGGCACGCGCAAACGCATGCAGAAGTTCATCGACCGTCTGCGGGCGAACGGCGTTGTAGACCTCGGGCCTGTTGATCGCAATGTAGGCGATACCTTCGCTTTCGCGGTAGCTGATGTCTGAATAGGGCATGGCATGGTCCCCGGTTGCGCGCGTATTCATGGTGCTCATAGTGCGTTCTCCACGGCGCCCAGCGCGGCATCCAGAGCATCGAGGCCCTCCTCCCATTCGCCCTTGCCGATGACCAGCGGTGGCGTGACCAGCACGATGTTGTAGCGCCCATAGGCGTGCACGCCGCGTGCCAGGAGCTCGCTGTAGAAAGTCTTCATCGGGCTGGAAACATCGGGGTGGTGCCACTGCACCAGCGGTTCCCGACTCCCGCGGTCGCGCACCAGCTCCAGTCCGAAATGCGCGCCCATGCCGCGCACGTCGCCCACGATGGGGTGCCGCGCCTGCAACTGCGCAAGCCCCGTGCCGAGCCAGGACTCGATCTCCAGTGCGCGTTCGAAAAGACCTTCTTCGAGATACACCTTGAGCGCCGCCAGGCCGCCCGCTACCGCCAGCACATGACCGGCGTGCGTGTGGCCCACATCGAATAATTCCGTGTCGAAATGCCTGGCGATGCTTTCGCGCACCAGCATGCCGCCCAACGGGGTATAGGATGAACTCGCACCTTTGGCGAAAGTCAGAAGATCCGGCATGACCTGCAGCCGCGTCGCGGCGAAAGCGGCACCGGCGCGGCCGAAGCCGGTCATGATCTCGTCGAAGATGAGAAGGATGCCGTGCCGGTCGCACAGTGCGCGCACACCCTCCAGGTAACCGGCGGGGTACACCACGAGGCCGCTGGAGCCGGTGATGGGCTCCAGCATGATGGCCGCGATATTCTGCGCACCTTCATGCGAGACGACCTTCTCCAGATGGTCCAGCGCGCGGTGGCTCTCCTCGGCCGCGTCGGCGGCGAAAAACGGACTGCGGTAGGGATAAGGCGCGAAGAACTTGACGATGCCGGGCAGGTTGGGAAACGGATCGCGCCAGCGGTCCACGCCCGTCAATCCACTCGCGCCGATGGTGCTGCCATGGTAGGAGCGATAGGCCGTCAGTACCTTGGGTCGGCACGTGACCAGGCGCGCGGTCTTCACCGCGTCGTCGTTGGCCTCCGCGCCGCCGCAGGTGAAGTGCGCGCGCAGGCCTTCGGGCCAGGGCGAGATACTGGACAGCAACTCCGCATACTCGGCACGCACGTCATTGAAGTAGCTGGACGCGACCCAGCACAGCCTAGTGGCCTGTTCCTGGATCGCGCGCACCACTTTCGGGTGCCCGTGTCCCAGCGACACCGCGACATAGCCGCTGGTGAGGTCGAGGTATCGCTTGCCCTGCGCATCGAAAAAATAACAACCCTGCGCGCGCGTGACTACCGGCGGGTTGAGGCCGCCCTGCACCGCCCAGGGCACCAGCACCTTGCGAAAAGCGGCCGACACCTGGTGGTTGGCCTGGCCGTGTATGCGTAGATCCATCTCTTGACCTCTGTTTCTGAATGGCTCAATACTGCTGAGCCTTTGGCAACGAAAGAATCGAGAGATTAGGGAAATTGCCTCCATTGAACAACCGAATCATTTACGCTGTAAGACTCAATACCTTTAAGGCTAACCATGGCCCGTAACCTGCCCCCGATGCTCTCCGTTCGCGCCTTTGAAGCCGCCGCTCGCCACGGCGGTTTTGCGCGCGCAGGGGAAGAGCTGTGCGTTTCCGCGGGCGCCGTCGGGCACCAGGTCAAGCTGCTCGAGGAATGGCTGGGCGTGGACCTGTTCGTACGCCGGCCGCGCTCGGTCGAGCTGACCGAGTCCGGCCGCCACTACTTCAGCCAGGTCAAGGGCATCCTGGAAGATCTGGAACGCGCCTCGCTCGATGTGCGGCGCTGGCGCGACGACGGTGAGGTGACGGTGACCGCCATGCCTTCATTCGTCACGCGCTGGCTGATGCCGCGCCTCGGGCGTTTTCGTGCGGCGCACCCGGACATCGAGGTGAGGCTGCTGGCCTCGGTGCCGCCGGTGGACTTCACGCGCGACCAGGTGGACCTCGCCGTGCGCCTGGGCACTGGCCCCTATCCCGGCATGGCAGCCGAGCACCTGCTGGACGAGCATTTTTTTGCGCTGGCCAGCCCCGCCTTCATGGCGCAGGTGGCGCAGCGCGGCGCGCTGTCGGTCCAGCAGCTTTTGGGCCTTACCCTGCTGCACGACGAGCACGAGCCGCGCATCCCCGAGCAGATGGACTGGCCACGCTGGTTCGGCACGCATGGCATTGCCAAGGCATCGCCGCGCATGGGGCAAGGCCTGCGCTTCTCGCACACCTACCTCACGCTCGATGCGGCAACCGCCGGCCAAGGCGTGGCCCTGGCTTCGGACGTGCTGGCCGGCGATGGCATGCGGGCCGGTGCGCTCGTGGTCGCGGCCGGCAACGCGCTCAAAGGTCCGTATGCCTACCACCTGCTGCGCAACAGCGCGACTGCAAGCCGCAGCCAGGTCGCGCGATTTGCGCAATGGCTTGTCGATGAAGCGCAGGCGTTTGGTCAAAGCCCGTGAAGGCTGGGGCCCTCAGCCGTATCTATTGGATCGCCGCGCCGGCTTGGGCGCACTCGGAAACAGCATTGGCGCCACCTGCTTGAGCAGCCGCTCGACAAAGTCCCGGTCGACGGGCGCGTGCTCGAACAGCAACCGGTACCACAGCGGGCCGAAGAGCAGATCCAGGATCAGTTCATGGTCGATGCCCTTGGGGATTTCACCGGAACGCTCCGCGCTGCGCAGCAGCTTCAGCCCGGATTCCCGGCGCGGCGCCACCACCCGCTCGCGCAGCAGGGAAGCAGTGTCGGGGTCGTACTGGGCCTCGGCGACCAGTGAGCGCAGGATGCTGCGCCACACCGTGTCTTCCAGCCGCTGTACCGTAGCGAGCAGGTAGCGCTTGAGCTCTTGCCGCAGCGAGCGCGCGTCTTCGGCGATCACCTCCGGGATTCCCTCCATGTAGAGCTCGATCAGCAGCGCACCCTTGGTCGGCCAGCGCCGGTAGATCGAGGTCTTTGACGCCCCGGCGTTGGCCGCGACCCGCTCGATCGAGAAGCGCGCATAGCCATCCTCGCGCAGCAGTGCTCTTGCCGCATCGAGGATGGCGTCATGGGTCTGCTGGTTGCGCGGGCGCCCGCGCCCGGGTTCCGCGGGATCATCCGATGCCATGGGTTCAGCGACTGGGGCAGGGACAAGCGTTGCAGTACGGGCTCTCATCGCCGTATTTTCGCAGATTTGACATACGCTCCGTACCGTTTTATATTTATCGATACGGACCGTATCGTATTTTTTAACCAGGAGATCGACATGCACCCTGCCCTACGGCGCGCCCTTGCATCTATGTTGTTCGTGCTGGCCGGCGCCGCCGCGGCCGTCCCCTTCAAGTGGGCCGCCCAGGACGACGCCACCACCATGGACCCGCATGCCTTCAACCACGGCATGACGCTGACCGTCCTCAACCATGTCTATGAAGGCCTGGTGCGGCGCGACCGTGACATGCGCGTGGAGCCGGCGCTCGCCGTGTCGTGGAGCCAACCGAGCCCGACCACCTGGCGCTTCAAGCTGCGCGAAGGTGTGCACTTTCACGATGGGACGCCCTTCACCGCCGACGATGTGGTGTTCTCGATCAAGCGCGCGATGCTGCCCGAGTCCGACATGAAGGTGTTCGCGGCCTCCATCGCCGACGTGACGCTGGCGCCCGGCAATTCCGTGGACATCCTCACCGAGTCGCCCAACGCCACGCTGCTTCAGTCGTTGCCCGAGCTGCGCATCCTGTCCAAGACGTGGGCCGAAAAAAACAACGCGGCCAAGCCCGGCGACATGCGGCAAAAGCAGGAGAACTTTGCCACGCGCAATGCCAACGGCACGGGGCCTTTCCGGCTGGCGGTACGCGAACCCGATGTGCGCACGGTGCTGGTGGCCAACACGGCCTGGTGGGACAAGCCCAGCACCAACATCACCGAAGCGACCCTGGTGCGAATTGCCTCCGACGCCACACGCGTGGCCGCCCTGCTCTCGGGAGAACTCGATTTCGCCTACCCGGTTCCACTGCAGGATGTTCCGCGCATCAACGCCACGCAGGTCTACAAGGTGCGCCAGGGTGCAGAGATTCGCGTGCTGTTCCTCTCGCTCGACCAGGCCAGCGAACAACTGAAGTACGCCAGCGTGAAAGGACAGAATCCGCTGAAGGACCGGCGCGTGCGGCTGGCGTTCTACCAGGCGATCGACGTCGAAACCATCCGCTCGCGCGTCATGCGCAACTCGGTCGTTCCCACCGGCATCCTGGTGGCCGCTGGCGTGAACTCGGTGGACCCGGCCCTGGTCGCGCGCCCTTACCCGTATGACCCGGCTGCAGCGCGGCGCCTGCTGGCCGAGGCCGGCTATCCGAACGGCTTCGAGATCACACTGGACTGCCCGAACGACCGCTATGTGAACGACGACCAGGTCTGCGTGGCAATTGCCGCCATGCTGGCAAGGGTGGAAATCAAGGTCAATCTGAACCTGATGCCTGGGGCGCAGTTCTTCACCAAGGTCGGCGCCGGCGACAGCAATTTCAATTTTTTCGGCTACACGCCCTCGAACCTGGATGCCTTCAACAGCATGAATGTATTGATGGCCACGCGTGACGGAAAGTCGGGGCAATGGAACGTGGGCCGCTATTCGAATCCGGCCGTTGATCGCCTGATCGCCCAGAGCCTGAAGGAAATGAACCCGCAGCGCAGGACCCAGCTGGTGACGCAGGCGCTGAGCCTGCACCGCCAGGATGTAGGCCACATTCCGCTGTACCAGCAAGGCCTGGCCTGGGGCATGCGCAGCAATGTCGATGCGGCGCTGCAGATCGACAACCGGGTGAATCTCAACTTCATCACGGTGAAATGAGGAGACGGCTTGACCAATACCACCACCATCGCTGCGATCACCGAGTTTCAGGAGGAACTCAGCGCCATCCGACGCGACCTGCACCAGCACCCGGAGATCGGCTACGAAGAGATCAGGACCGGCGACCGCATCGCCGCCTACCTGAGCGCGCTGGGCTTGCCGGTGCACCGCGGCATGGGGCGCACGGGGGTGGTCAGCGTCATCGAGGGGCAACGCACCGACAGCGGAAAGTCCATTGGCCTGCGCGCCGACATGGATGCGCTTCCATTGCAAGAGCTCGGCGCCCTGCCGTACAAATCGTGCGTTCCCGGCAAGATGCATGGCTGCGGGCACGACGGGCACTGCGCCATCTTGCTCGGCGCGGCGAAGTACCTGGCGCAGACGCGGCGCTTCAACGGCCGCGTATTCCTGTACTTCCAGCCCGGCGAGGAGGGTTATGCCGGCGCCAGGGAGATGATCAAGGACGGCCTGTTCGAGCGCTTTCCTGCCGACAAAGTGTTTGCCCTGCACAACTGGCCATCCCTGCCCGCGGGAACCATCGCCTTCAACAGCGGGCCGATGATGGCGGCAATCGACAAGTTCGCCATCCGGGTCACGGGCAAAGGCGGCCACGGCGCACATCCGCACCAGGCCGTGGACCCGCTGTTGGCGGCCGCGCAGATCGTCGGCGCGGTGCACACCATCGTGAGCCGCAACATCAACCCGATCGATTCAGCGGTCATCAGCTTCCAGTCGTTCCAGTCCGGTGCGCCGCATGCGCTCTCGATCATCCCCGGCAGCGCCGATCTGCACGGGATGGTGAAGTGGTTCAGGAAGGAGACACAGACGGTGCTGCGCGAGCGCCTGCTGGCGACGGCGGAGTCGGTGGCCAAGGCCTTCGGCTGCGCAGCCGATGTGGTGTACGAAGAACTGTACCCGCCGACCATCAACACGCCCCAGGAGGCTGCCGTGCTCGCCCGCGTTGCGCGGCGCCTGCTGGGCGATGCACAGGTGATGACCGAGTTCGAGCCGAGCATGGGATCGGAGGACTTTTCGTTCATGCTCATGGCGCGGCCGGGTGCCTATTTCCGGCTCGGGCAAGGCATGGTGGACGGCCGCTTTCTACACCATCCAGGCTACGACTTCAACGATGCGACCATTCCCGTGGGCAGTGCCATCTTCGCCGGACTTGCCGAGGAATGCCTTGCGCTGTGATCCGCTAGCTTGCTGATGCCGATGCCGGTGCCGGCGCCGACGAATTGCGGAGGTCGCGCCGCTTGGCAGCGAGGTAAGTCGCTTTGTCCATCTCGTGAAGTTGCCGCGGGTAGCGCTCGGTTGCGTCGAACCAGTTCTCCTGGCGCGCATCCAGTTGCTGCGCAGCAGGCAGGCGCGAAGAATTCAGCCAGGCCTCGATCCCCAGGAAGTGGCGCATG
>DATILI010000022.1:0-4229 GCA_035476635.1 Burkholderiaceae bacterium
GGCCGGGGCCGGCCCATATCGTCGATCGCCACATAGGTCAGCGAGGCTTCCGTCACCTTGACGTACTGGCCCTGTGAGCGGAAGCGCTCGGCGTAGACCTCGACCTGCACCGTGATGGAGGTATTGCCGATGCGCGTGACCTCGGCGAAGAACGAAAGAATGTCGCCCACGCGCACCGGCTGCTTGAAGATGAACTGGTTGACCGCCACCGTGGCCATGCGGCCGTCGACGTGGCGGGCCGGCACGACCGAGCCGGCCAGATCGACCTGGGCCATGACCCAGCCGCCGAAGATGTCGCCGTTGGCGTTGCAGTCGGCGGGCATGGGGATCACCTTGAGAACCAGCTCTTTGTCGGTGGGCAAATGCGGATGGGGCAAGCTTGAATTGGCAGACATGGGCACAATCTCTTAAGTCAACTTCCACAGATTGTCCTCCATGCGCCGCAGCGGCGAACTCAGTTCTTCTCCCCCCGCCGTGGCCTCGGCTACCGCCCCAGCGCCCCAAGCCGGGTCCGATTGGGCCACGCTGCGCCGGCTTTTTCCCTACCTGTGGCGCTACAAGTGGCGTGTGATGGCGGCGCTGGCGTTCATGGTTGGCGCCAAGCTGGCCAATGTGGGCGTGCCCGTGCTGCTGAAAAACCTCATCGACAGCATGACGCTCAAGCCCGGCGACCCGACCGCCGTGCTGGTCGTGCCCGCGGCGCTGCTGCTGGCCTATGGCCTGCTGCGCCTGTCGACCTCGATGTTCACCGAGTTGCGCGAACTGGTGTTTGCCAAGGCCACGCAGGGCGCGGCGCGGCGCATCGCGCTGGAAACCTTCGAGCACCTGCACGCCCTGAGCCTGCGCTTTCACCTGGAGCGGCAGACCGGCGGCATGACGCGCGACATCGAGCGCGGCGTGCGCGGCATCGAGTCGCTGATCTCGTATTCGCTGTTCAGCATCGTCCCCACGCTGATCGAGGTCGTGCTGGTGTTGAGCATCCTGGGGTTCCGGTTCGACGCCTGGTTTGCCTGGATCACCATGGCCGCGCTGGCGCTGTACATCACGTTCACGATTCTGGTGACCGAGTGGCGCACGCAGTTTCGCAAGCTGGCCAACGAGTTTGACTCGGCGGCGCACACCCGCGCCATCGACTCGCTGCTGAACTACGAAACCGTCAAGTACTTCAACAACGAAGGCTTCGAGGCCAGGCGCTACGACGAAAGCCTGGCGCGGCTGGCCCAGGCGCGGCTGAAGAGCCAGACCACCTTGAGCCTGCTCAACACCGGCCAGCAACTGATCATTGCCACCGGCCTGGTCGGCATGCTGTGGCTTGCAACGCGCGGCGTGGTGGATGGCCGCATGACCCTGGGCGACCTGGTGATGGTCAACGCCTTCATGATCCAGCTCTACATCCCCTTGAATTTTCTGGGCGTGCTGTACCGCGAGATCAAGCAGAGCCTGACCGACCTGGACAAGATGTTCGCGCTGATGGAGCGTGAGCGCGAAATTGCCGATACGCCGGGCGCCTTGGCTCTGACGGGCCTCGACCAGCCCACGGTGCGCTTCGAAAACGTGAACTTTGCCTATGAGGCCGCGCGCCCCATCCTGCATCACATCAGCTTCGAGATTCCGGCCGGCAAGACGGTGGCGGTAGTCGGACCCTCGGGCTCGGGCAAGTCGACCCTGGCGCGGCTGCTGTTTCGCTTCTACGACGTCGGCATTCCGGGCGACCCGACGGTGGCCACGGGCCGCATCACGATTGCCGGCCAGGACATCCGCAACGTGACCCAGGCCAGCGTGCGCCAGGCCATCGGCATCGTGCCGCAAGACACGGTCCTGTTCAACGACACGGTGGAATACAACATCGCCTACGGCCGTCCCGGATCCAGCCGGACCGAGGTCGAGGAGGCCGCGCGCGCGGCGCATATCCACAGCTTCATCAGCGCCACGCCCAAGGGCTACGGCACCATGGTCGGCGAGCGCGGTCTGAAGCTGTCCGGCGGCGAGAAGCAGCGCGTGGCGATTGCCCGCACCTTGCTGAAGGACCCGGCCATCCTGATCTTCGACGAAGCCACCTCGGCGCTGGACTCGACCAACGAGCGCGCGATCCAGTCCGAGCTCAAGAGCGCCGCCCACAACAAGACCACCCTGGTCATCGCGCACCGCCTGTCCACCGTGGTCGACGCCCATGAAATCCTGGTCATGGACGCCGGCCGCATCATCGAACGCGGCGCGCACGCCGAGCTGCTCGCCTTGGGCGGCCGCTATGCCGAGATGTGGGCGCTGCAGCAGCAGGCGAGTGAACGGGTGGAAGAGGATGTCGGTGCATAGGGGATGAACTTGTGGATGAACATGTCCGAATCCGGCTAGCAGCCGCGGGCACCGTGGCTAGCATCGGGCTTCACTCAACGCCAACGAAGGACCGTGCCGTGAGCCCCAAAGAAACCGTCAAATCCCTGTACGCCGCTTATGCAGCCGGCGATCCGGCGCGCATCGCCGACCTGCTGCACGAAAATGTTGTCTGGGTTGCGCCGGCAGGCAATGCGACCCAGGTCGCATTGGGACTCGGAAGCCCGGATGATGCGGGCGCGCCGAGCGGTGCCAACGATCTTGGCCGCCGCGAGATCGTCCAGTTCATGGCGTACAACTTTGCGCGTCTCTTTTCAAGCGTGAAGAACGAATTCCGGTCGATGATCTCGGAGGGCGATCTGGTCGTTGCCGAGCATCGCTTGTCGGCCGTGCTGCCGAATGGCCGGAATTACGTGAACGACTATTGCTTTGCCTATGAGGTTCGCGAGGGAAAGATCCGGCGCATCCGCGAGTACATGGATACACGCGGTGGGTGGGCGCAGGTTTTTGGCAAGGAAGCGCCAAAGCCATTGCTGGAGTTCGTGGAGCGGTAGGCCGGGTTCTGGCAGACTTGGGGCCCATGCCCAAGTCTGCTGCACAAGGCCAAAGCGCAAGAACCGCCAAGGAGGCACTGCAATGGCTGCAAAGCCATGGCAGCGAAGCGACGCGCACGGGCATGGCGCGCTTTGCCATTCCCTCGGACAAAGCGCTTGGCGTATCGGTAGGCGACATCCGGATGCTGGCCAAGCAGCTGGGCCGCAGCCACGACCTGGCCGCACAGTTGTGGCGCACGGATTGCTACGAGGCGCGCATGCTGGCGGCGTTTGTCGACGAGCCGGCGCTTGTCACGCCAAAGCAGATGGACCAATGGTGTCTGGATTTCGACAACTGGGCGATTTGCGACACGGTGTGCTTTGCGCTTTTTGACCGTACGCCGCACGCCTGGGCCAAAGTCGATCAGTGGGCCGGCAATACCGAGGAGTTCGCCAAGCGCGCGGCCTTTGCGTTGCTTTGGGCGCTTTCCACGCACGACAAAGCGGCCAGCGACGAGCGCTTTGCCCATGGCCTGGCGCTCATCGAGCAGGCTGCAATGGATGAGCGCAACTTCGTTACCAAGGCAATCAACATGGCCTTGCGCGCGGTGGGCAAACGCAATCCAGCCCTCAACGCAGCCGCAGTGGCAGTAGCGCGGCGGCTGGCGGCGTCGCCCGATGCGGCCGCGCGATGGGTAGGCAAGCACGCGCTCAAGGAAATCACCGGCGCATCGGTCACCAAACGGCTTGCCGCCAAACATTGAAACTTTCAGCATGCAACTACGCGACACGACCCCATCCGACTTCCCGCGAATACTGGAATTGAATGCGGAGTCTGTGCATTTCTTGAGTCCACTCACACTGGAGCGCCTGGCATTTCTCGATGGCCAGGCCGCCTACCATCGCGTGGCTGTCGATGAGGCGGGCGCCGTTGCCGCGTTCTTGCTGGCATTTCGCGAAGGGAGCGCCTATGACAGTCCGAACTACCGGTGGTTCGCCGAGCACTACGAGCGCTTCTTGTATGTCGACCGCGTCGTCGTCTCTGCCACACACCAGGGCCGTGGCGTGGGACCGCGCTTTTATGCCGATCTCTTCGCCTTTGCCGGGCAGGCGCGCGCGATGCGCGTCACCTGCGAGTTCGACATCGATCCGCCGAACGAGGTTTCGCGGCGCTTTCATGAACGACATGGTTTCAGGGAGGTCGGGTCGCAGGCTGTCGCCGGTGGCACGAAGCGGGTGTCGTTGCAGGCGGTGGCATTGGAAGAAATTGGCTGACGAACAAGGAAAGGATTCAAGCATGACAACCAGAGCCACCGGGGCGTTTGAAGTCAAGATGGTTCCCCAAGGGGAGGCCGATGCCGCCCC
>DATILI010000023.1:0-17932 GCA_035476635.1 Burkholderiaceae bacterium
GGCGGGCGCGGCCAGGCCACGCGTGGTGGTCGACAGTTCCTCGATCTCGCAGGAGGGTTCGGCCGAAATCCGCGCGCGGCTTGAAGCCCTGGGCGTGGCCTACCTTTGCGCGCCGGTCTCGGGCAATGCCAAGGTGGCCAAAGCCGGCAAGCTGCTGGTCGTGGCCTCGGGTCCCAAGGCGCTGTATGCCGAGGTCGAGCCCTACCTGCAGGCCATGGCGCGCAAGGTGATGTGGGTGGGCGAGGGCGAGCTGGCCCGGATCTGGAAAATCGCGCACAACACCATGTTCGGCGTGATCATCCAGAACCTGTGCGAGATCACCGTGCTGGCCGAGAAAGCCGGCATCCCGCGCCACGTCTTCCTGGAAAGCATCAACGACTCGGTGCTGGGCTCGATGTACACAAAGTACAAGACGCCGATGCTGACCAACCTCACTTTTGACCAGGTTACCTTCACGCCGAAGCTGCTGCTGAAAGACATGGACCTGGGCCTGGGCGCAGCCAAGGCGCACGGTGTGGCCATGCCGGCGGCGGCGGCCACGCGCGAGTCGGTGGCGCGCATGGTGGGCCGGGGCTACGACGACATCGACTTCGCGGTGCTGCTGGTCGAGACGGCGAAAGACGCTGGCCTGGAACTCAGGCCCGAGAACGTCAAGATGAGCGACGGCCTAGAGAGCTGAAATGATGCGCACCCTGATCCGCGGCGCCACCGTCCTCACGATGGACGCCCAGGGCGACCTGCCGCAGGGCGACATCCTGGTGACGGGCGAGACGCTCACCGAGATCGCGCCGCGCATCGATGCGGGCGATGCGCAGCTGGTCGATGCCAGCGGTTGCATCGTCATTCCGGGCCTGGTCAATGCGCACATGCACACCTGGCAGACCGCGTTGCGTGGCCTCGCCGCCAACTGGACGCTGCTCGAATATTTCCAGAAGATGCACGCGGGCCTGGCCACGGTGTTCGAACCCGAAGATTTGCACATCGCCACATTGGTCGGCGCGCTGAACCAGCTCAATTGCGGCACCACCACGCTGGCCGACTGGTGCCACAACAATCCCACTCCGGCGCACAACGATGCGGCGATCGATGGCCTGCTCCAGTCCGGCATCCGCGCCGCGTTCTTCCACGGCACGCCCAAGCCCGATCCCAAGCCGGGCGAGGCACCGTTCTGGGAGCTGCCGCATCCACGCGCCGAGGTGGAGCGCCTGCTGAAAAGCCACCAGGGCAAGCCCTTGCTCAGCGTGCAGGCAGCCGTGCTCGGGCCGCACTATTCCACGCTTGAAGTCGCGCTGCACGACTTTCGCATGGCACGTGAACTCGGCCTCATCGCCTCGCTGCACCAGGGCGGCGGACCGGCGCGCACACCGGACGGCTGGGCAAGGCTGGAAGCCGCAGGGCTGCTGGGCGACCACGTCAATATCGTGCACGGCCACGCGCTGAGCGATGCGCAGCTGCAGCGCTTTTGCGAGCTGGGCTTGAGCTTTTCCGCCGCGGCCGAAAGCGAGATGTCGCAGGGCCACGGCCACCCGATCACCGGGCGACTGCGTCGCCTTGGCCGCGCGCCCTCCCTCGGGGTGGACCTTGAAAGCGTGATGAGCGGCGACATGCTCAGCCAGGCGCGCATTGCGCTGGGCATCCAGCGCAGCCTGGACAACGTCGCCTACCGCGAAGCGCATGGCAGCATTCCGCCGACCTCGACCATCACCACGCGCGAGGCGCTGGCCTGGGTCACCATCGAGGGCGCGAAGATGCTTAAAAGCGCGCACCGCATCGGTTCACTGGCCGCGGGCAAGCAGGCCGACCTGGTGCTGATCCGTGCCGACGACTTGAACATGCAGCCGGTGCACGACCCGGTGAGCACGGTGGTGATGCAGACGTCTCTTGCCAACATCGACAGCGTCATGGTGGCCGGCCGGTGGAAAAAGCGGCGCGGCCGCCTGCTCCATGTAGAGCTGGCGCCCAAGCTGGCCCAGCTGCAGGCATCGGGTCGCAAGATTGCCGGTGCATTGGGGCTCCGTGGCCCCTGAGAATCCGAACCAAAAGCAATTCAAGCCCGAAGGAGACAAGCATGCAAGGAATCATCTTTCACGTAGCCGGTGCACTGTTGCTGGCGCTGTCGGCGTCCAGCGCCTGGCCCCAAGGCTATCCGAACAAGCCCATCCGCTTCATCGTGCCGTTCACCGCGGGCAGCGGCACCGACGTGATCGCACGCACCGTGGGCGACACCATGGCGCGCGGCCTGGGCCAGCCCATCATCATCGAGAACAAGCCCGGCGCCGGCGGCACCATTGCGGCGGCCCAGGTGGCCAAGGGCGAGCCTGATGGCTACATGGTGCTGATCCACTCCTCCAGCCACGCGGTCAATCCCGCCATCTACCCGAGCCTGCCGTTCGACACGCTGAAGGACCTGACCGGCGTTACGCCGCTGGCTTCGCTGCCCAACGTGATGGTGGTCTCGCCCGAGCGCGGCTGGAAGAGCGTGGCCGATGTGGTGGCCGCGGCCAAGGCCAAGCCCGGCCAACTCAACTACGCGTCGGCCGGCATGGGCAGCGCCACCCACCTGAACGCCGAGAAATTCAAGCTGCAGGCCGGCTTCGACGCGGTGCACGTGCCATTCAAGGGCACGCCCGAGGCGGTGACCGACGTCATCGGCGGGCGCAGCGACTGGTACTTCGCGCCGCTATCGGCCGCCATGCCGCTGATCAAGGACGGCAAGCTGCAGGCGCTGGCCGTGAGCACGCCGCAGCGCACCCCGGCGCTGCCGCAGGTGCCGACGACGCTGGAGGCGGGCGTTCCCGGATCGGACTACATCTTCTGGGTGGCGATGATCGTGCACAGCGGTACGCCGCCGGCGGTGATCAAGCGGTTGAACGAGGAAGCGCACAAGGCGCTCGCCAACCCCGACGTCAAGGAACGCATGGTCAAGCTGGGCGCCGAGGCATTCCCGCTCACGCCCGAGGCGTTCAATGCCTTCATCAAGACCGAGATGGAGTCCGCGGCGCGCGTGGCGAAGGCGGCCAACCTGAAAGTGCAGTGAGCATCGTGCGAGTTCATTTCATCGGCATCGGCAAGATGGGCCTGCCCATGGCCTTGCACTTGCACGCGGCGGGCCACGCGGTGAGCGTGTTCGACGCCGATGCGCAGCGGCAGATGCTTGGGCACGCGCAAGGCCTTGCCGTGGCCGACGATGCGGACCAGGCGATTGGCGCGAGCGAGGTGGTGTTTTCGTCCTTGTCCAACGACGCGGCCCTGCTCAATGTGGCGGGCCGGCTTGCAAGCGCCGCGCAACCCGGCACGGTGTATGTGGACACCAGCACCGTCTCGCCCGAAGCATCGGCCGTTGCCGCGCAAACGCTGGGCGCCGCTGGTGTGCTCTACCTGCGCGCCCCGGTCTCGGGCAACAACCGGATGGCCGAGGCCGCGGCGCTCACCGTGATGGCTTCCGGCCCGCGCGCGGCGTACGACCTGGTGGAGCCGCTGCTGGCGCTGCTGGGCGCGAACCGCTTCTACCTGGGCGAGGCGGAAGAGGCGCGCCTGATGAAACTGGTGGTCAACCTGATGATCGCCCAGACCAGCGCCATGCTGGCCGAGGCGCTGACGCTGGGCCGCAAGGGCGGCCTTGAATGGCAGGACATGTGGCGGGTGCTGACTGCCAGCGCCGTGGCTTCGCCCATCGTCAAGGCCAAGGCCGCGCAGCTGAGCGTGAGGGACTTCACGCCCACCTTTACCGTCGAGCAAATGCTCAAGGACCTGGGGCTGATTCTGGGCGCGGGTGCCGCCAATCGCGTACCGCTGCCGCAGACCGCGTTGACTTTTCAGCTGATGCAAACCGCCGCGGCGCAAGGCGATGCGCAGGATGACTACGCCGCCATCATCAAGGCCGTGGAGCGCAGCGCCGGCCTGGGGACTGAACTGTGAAACCTTTTGTCTACAACGCCCATCCCGCCCGCGTGGTGTTTGGTGCGGGCTCCCTTTCCAGCCTGGCCGAAGAAATCGAACGCCTTGGCGCGAAGAAAGCGCTGGTGCTTTGCACCCCCGAGCAGCGCGCATCGGCCGAGCGTGTGGCCGGCCTGCTCGGCGCCCGCGCTGCCGGCGTGTTCGACCGCGCCGTGATGCATGTTCCGATCGAGACCGCGCGCGAGGCGCGCGAAGTGGCCCGCAAGCTGGGGGCCGACTGCGCGGTGGCCATTGGCGGCGGCTCGACCACCGGCCTGGGCAAGGCTATCGCGCTGGATTCGGGCCTGCCCATCCTGGCCATTCCCACCACCTACGCCGGCAGCGAAATGACGCCGATCTATGGCATCACCGAAGCCGGCCTGAAGAAGACCGGCAAGGACGCGCGGGTGCTGCCGCGGGTGGTGATCTACGACCCGGAACTCTCGCTGAGCCTGCCGGTGCCCTTGAGCGTGACCAGTGGCATCAACGCCATCGCCCATGCGGCCGAAGGCCTGTACGCCGTCGACGCCAACCCCATCATGGACTTGATGGCCGAGGAGGGCATCGCCGCCATCGCGCGCGCCCTGCCCGCCATCAAGAGCCAGCCGGATGACCTGCAGGCGCGCAGCGACGCCCTGTATGGCGCCTGGCTTTGCGGCACGGTCCTTGGCAACGTCGGCATGGCGCTGCACCACAAGCTGTGCCACACGCTGGGCGGCAGTTTCAATCTGCCGCATGCCGAGACCCACACCGTCGTGCTGCCGCACGCGCTGGCCTACAACGCCCAGGCCGCCCCGCAAGCCATGCAACGCATCGCCCGAGCGCTGAACGCCGCGGGTGCGGCGCAGGGGGTGTTCGATCTGGCCCAGGCCAACGGTGCGCCTGTCGCGCTCAAGGACATCGGCATGCAAGCGCAAGACCTGGACAAGGCCTGCGATATCGCCTTGCAGAACCAGTACCCCAACCCGCGGCCGCTGGAACACGCGGCGATCCGGCAACTGTTGCAGGATGCGTTCGAGGGCAAGCGGCCGGTCTAGTTCTTAGGTGCCGGCGGGCCGTTGCAGGCCATAGGGGCCGGGGTCGGTGGACAGTGCATCCGTGCCGTGCACCGGCACCACGCAGTGTCCGTCCGCGCCGTTCACCGCCTCGATGAACAGCACCGGCGCCTGGGACTCCAGGCTGCCGAAGATCGAGGCGAACGCCGCGTCGGCCGCGTCGCGCCCCGTTGCCAAGCGGATGAAACCCATGGGAATCGCCGTGCCCGAAGGGTCGAACAAATACCAGCGGTGGCCGAGATACGCCTCGACATACGCATGAAAATCCTGCGGCCCCAACGCCGGGTCGGCGCCGTAGTCGATGCCTGACGCAAAGCGCGCGGGGATGTTGACCGCGCGGCACAGCGCAATCATCAGGTGGGCGAAGTCGCGGCACACGCCCTGCTTGGTCACCAGCGTGTCACAGGCCGACGTGGTCGAATCCGACGTGTTCGAGCAAAAACTTACATGGGCCTGCACCCAGTCGCGAATGGCGGCCACGCGCTGATAGCCCTGCCATAGCGTGCCGAACTGCGCCACGGCAAACCGGTGCAGGCGGTCCGACTCGCAATAGCGGCTGGGGTAGAGGTAGGGCAATACCTCGCCGGGCAGGAAGGGAATGGGGATTTCAGGGACCGACTGCGGCGCGGCGCGGTGGTGCGCAATATCGATGATCGCCTCATAGTGCACGTGCAGCGGGCCGGCGTTGGCGCGCAGCCGCAAGTACCTGGCGTGCGTAGAGGCGTCCTCGTAGCTCTGCGTAGCCAAGGGTTGGCTGATGTGCAGCCCCTCGGCAACCAGCAGTTGCTGCTCGGTCCGCGCGGCCTGGATGTTGAAGATGAAATCGGCGCCGTCCTGGAGGATCTGGTAGCCCAGGTCAACCGAGTAGCGCAGCCGCACCGAAGCCGGGGCATCCACTCTGCGGTTCATCGCCTACCCATAGTTCAGGATCCAGCGCACACCTTGGTCGTAGGCCGCGCGCACGGCGTCTTCGACACGCTGGAAACTGCCGGGTTCTACCGCAATTTCCCGCGGCCGCGTCGGCCAGACCTGCTTGGATACGACCAGCGTCGGAACGAATTCCTTGCCACCGTGCAGTGGTCGGGCGCCGCAGCGCAACTCATATTGATCGTGCTGAAAGATACTGACTTCGTCCATGGCCGCCATTTTCCCAACGAAAGTAGCCAGTATGCTCTTTTCCGGCCGGAAGCCGGTTTCACCAAGGGCGGAAAAACCACTATTGCTGCTACGCTTGCGCCGAAGGTGGAGGAAGCAATATGAAATGGCATCGAATCATCGTCTTGCTGGCGCTTTGTGTTGTGTGCAGTTTTGCGCGGGCTCAAGCGCTGCCGGTTTCGGAGGAGGCGATCGCGAAGTTGCAGGTCGTGCGTGAAGCGCTTTTTGATACCAGGCGCATCGACATTCCCCAGCTATCCGACGACATCAGGGCGGCGATCCGTGATGGCGAGCAGCTTGAGCGCGAAGGTAAATATGAAACTGCGCTGGAGCGATTGCTGGTACTTCAAAAGTACAGCCCGCTGCTCGACTTGCCCAGCTTCGATGTGCACATGCTTGCGGGGTGGCTCTATGGCAAGCTTGGCCAGGCTGATGCGAGCCAGCAGCATCGCCAGCGTGCCGCTGCTTACAGGGCGTTGCTCGGGGCGCGAATCGGCTCCGGGACTTCAGCCGATGATCCATTGCGCGTAGTCATGCACAGCGAAGCGGTTGAGTGGTTGAGATCGCGACTGGCGCGTGTGGTGGACTTCAAGTCGAATACCTATGGCACTCGCGAGATCATGGTTTTCACTTACCAGGGGCCGGTGGTGGGCAGTCCGCCGCAGCAGCTGTTCGTCGAAATCGACCCTCGCACGCGTGCCCAGGCGAACGCGCGAATTGATCGATTCAAGCCGATTCCGGTGGCGGAAATGCCACCCAAGAGCCTTGAATGGATGCGCGTGGCCAGCGAGAAGCGCAACCGCTTTCTGAACGATTCGGCTTTTCCCTATCTGGAGCTGCGCCACCAGCTCGATGAACTCATGAAGCGGTCCGCCGAACTGCACAAGAACGGAAAATTGCACGAAGCGCTGGCAGTGCTGGGTGAGGTCGAACGTATCCGTCCCATCGAGGAAGTCCCGACGCCACGTTGGTTGATCTGGTACAGCTATTTGATGGGCAGGACGGGCAACGTGCAAAAACAATCCGAATTGCGTGGACTCATATTCGGGGTGCAGCAAGTCATCGCGCACAGCGGCGACGGACGCACGGCGGAAACCGCGGTCCATGTCTTGTTCATTGACGAAGAATACGACTGGCTTGCCCAAAAGAAGCTCAAGCTGGGGCGTCAGTCATTGCGTCACATCGGAGGCGAAACCTACGACGTCATGAGCGTGACTGATACGCAGGGTGTGCCCAGCGACATCTATTTCAACATCACGCGGATGTATGCCAAATACTCGCAAATAACCGGAAGCGACAAGGCAAACTGAGGAGGCGTTCCCTGATGAAACGATTGAAGAAAGTTGGCTTGGTGGTGCTGGCGCTGGCGGCCCTGCTCGCGCTGGGGGTCTGGCTGGTCTTTCGCGCGGAGAGCTTCGGCGGTGTCCCCGAAGGCGCGCGGCTGGAGCGCATGCGCCAATCCAAGCAGTTTCACGACGGCCGCTTCGAGAACACGCCTCCCTATGTGAGCCAGCTGTCGCTGGTCGGAGAACTGCAGGCCTACCTGGGCGATCAGGTTCGCGAGCCCACATTCGAGGTGCCGGTGCTGCAGATGTCCGCCGACGATCTGGGTCGGCCCGCGGCGCCCGGGTTGCGCGCCTGGTGGCTGGGCCACGCCAGCGTGCTGCTCGAAATCGACGGCGTGCGCATCCTGACCGACCCTGTGTTCTCACAGCGTGTCTCGCCCTTCCAGTTCGCCGGCCCGGCGCGGCTGCATCCAGCGCCGTTGGCACTGGCGCAATGGAAGAACATCGACGCGGTGGTGATCTCGCACGACCATTTCGATCACCTGGACATGGACACCGTCCGCCACCTGGCGCGCGGCGGCACCCACTTCCATGTGGGCCTTGGCATTGGCGCGCACCTGCAGCGCTGGGGCGTGCCGCCTGGCCAGATCCACGAGATGGACTGGTGGGAGCAGGCAAGCATCAAAGGCGTGGCGATTCACTGTGCACCGGCGCGGCACTACTCCGGGCGCAAGAGCATGGACAACAGCACGCTGTGGACATCCTGGATGCTCAAGGGCCCAAGCCATTCGGCCTACTACAGCGGCGACACCGGCTATGCCGGCCACTTCAAGCAGATCCGCGAACGCCTGGGCGCGCCGGGCCTGGCTTTGATCAAGGTCGGCGCCTATGGCGAAACCTGGCTGGACATCCACATGAACCCGGAGTCGGCCATCCAGGCGCATCGTGACCTGGGCGCGACCACCTTGCTGCCAGTGCACTGGGGCACTTTCAACCTGGCCTATCACGAATGGGCTGAGCCCGTGATCCGCGCCGTGGCCGCCGCGAGCCGGCAAGGCGTGCAGATCGTCACGCCGCGCGTGGGCGAGAAGTTCGAGTTCGGCGTGCCGTTCGAGAACAAAGCCTGGTATCGGCCGGCGCCGAAGTAGCTGGGCTGGGGCGGGAAGCTATCATCTTGCCAATGACATTTCGTAACATCTCCAACAGCATCTTCACGCGTCTGATCCTGCTGGGCGTTGCGCTTGTATTGCTGGATGCGGTGGTCCGATACTTTCTTCTGACCGACTTTCTTCGCGAGGACCTGACCAAGGTCGTGGCGGCGCAGCAGGAGTCGCTGGCCGGCTATGTCGCCCGCGATGTGGACAGCAGGATCGTCCAGCGGCAGGTGATGCTCGGCGAGATGGCGACCACCTTCCCGCTGGACCTGCTGGATCGTCCCGTCGCCTTGCAGCGATGGCTGGGAGAGCGCTACCAGCTGCAGCCGCTTTTTTCCGAGTCGCTGTTCGTCACCACGCCCGACGGGTTGGTCATTGCCGACTACCCGCCGCGGCCGGAGCGCATCGGCATGAGCTACGCCGACCGCGACTATGTCCGCGCCGCGCGCGCCGGCGAGTTGGCGATCGGCCGCCCCGTGATGGGCCGCGTGGCAAAAAAAGGCGTGCTGCCGATGGCGGTGCCGATCAAGGACGCCTCGGGCCAGGTTCGCGGCGTGCTCGCCGGCATCACCACGCTGGCCGCGCCGGACTTTCTGCACCTGCCCCAGCAAAGCCGGATCGGGGTCACTGGCGGTTTCCTGCTGATCTCCCCGCGCGACAAACTGTTCGTGGCGTCCACCAAGCCCGAGATGGTGCTCAAGCCGACCCCGCCAGAGGGTGCCAATCTGCTGCATGACCGCGCCATGGCGGGGTACCGGGGAAGCGGCGTGACCGTCAATGCGTTCGGCGTCGAGGAAATCTCGGCCATGGCCTCGGTGCCGAGCACCGGCTGGTTCGTCGTTGCGCGCATCCCCACGGCGGAAGCCCTGGCCACGGTCTCGCGGACGCAGCGCTACATCCAGACCAGCGGTGCGGTGGTCATGGTCGTCTTCCTGTTGCTGGCCGCAGTGGCCTTGATCGCGGTGTTTCGCCCCCTGTTTCGCGCCGCCGACCATGCCGACCGCATGACGCGCGGCGAGCTGCCGTTGGCGCTGTTACCGGTGGTGCGTGCCGATGAGGTCGGGCATCTGACGGCGGCCTTCAATCGCCTGCTGGCCAAACTGCAGTCGAGTCAGGCGGCCTTGTTGCAGATGGCGCACCAGGATGTCTTGACCGGCCTGCCCAATCGCGCGGTGGTTGCGGACAGACTGGGCAAGGCGCTCGCCCGCGCCGACCGCAACGGCAAGCTGGTCGGCATCCTGTATCTGGATCTCGACGGGTTCAAACCCATCAACGACAGCCTGGGCCATGAAGCGGGCGACGCCGCATTGATCGAGGTCGCGCGGCGCATAGGCGCCATCGTGCGCGAGGCGGATACGTTCGCGCGCATCGGCGGTGACGAATTCATGGTGGTCATCGAGGACCTGGAGATGCCCCATGCGAACGCCATCGCCGCGGCGTGCGCCGTGGCGGCCAAGTGCCTGGAAGCCATTGCACCGCCCATGACGCTCAAGCGAGAGGAGCGCCATCTGGGCCTGTCCATCGGGATCGCCTTGGGCGACGGCCAAAGTTCCTTCGATGAGCTGCGAATGGCTGCCGATGGTGCGATGTACAAGGCCAAGCAGGCCGGCGGTGGCCGGTACGTGCTGGCCAACCAGACCCACGAGAACCAGGTGGCGGCCGAGATACCCGCGAACAGCTTGTCGGAGTAGCGGCAGCCAGCAGGCGCTTCATTCTTGCGGTGTGCCCTGCAACTTGAACGTCACGCCGTCGCCATCGGCGTAGGTGATTGCTAGCTTGCCTTCATGAAAGTGCAGCGTCCATTCGGCCACGATGGCACTTTCCAGTTGCTGGGTTTCGATGCGGAATGTGGATTCATCAACCCAGCGGCCCCGCCGTGCCCAGCGGCTGGCGCCGCTGAGGCCGGTGAACGCGTACTGCCCGTCTAGCGCTATGGGGCCGCCGCGCCGCGCGACGCCGAACAGCGATGTCTTGTCGGCCTGCAGCAGCAGGTAGCCGGGCTGCGGACCGTCCAGAGTGAGTTCGAATTCCCGGTATCCGCCGGGATTGGTGGCCAGCGTGAACCGCCGGCCGGCCAGGCTCCGTGCGGCTTGTGAGGCTTGGGCTGATTCGATTCCGCGGCTTTTGGCGACCAGGCCTGCAATGGCACGGGCAAGGCGTTGCTGCGCCGCAGGGTCTTCGGGCAGCGCTTGATCGCCGCGGATCGCCGGCAACAGATGGCGCTTGACCATCTCCGGGGCGCGTGCGCGGTAGCTGTTGTCCCAGGCCTTGCTGGTCACGACCAGAACCACATCATGCCGAGGCAGCACGATGATGTGCTGGCCATGCCGGCCTTCGGCAGCCGCATACGGAACCGAGCTGTCGGTCCACCAAAGCCGGCTGTAGGCAGGGGGCGCGCTGGTCGACCCAAGGCCGTTGGGCAGGCCTTGGCTGAGGACGGCATCGGTCCAGTCCGGCGGCAGCATTTGCTGGTCTCCCCAGCGGCCATTGCGAAGCAGCAGGTAGCCGAGCTTCGCCATGTCGCGCGGCTTCAGGCGCAGAGAGCTTTCTCCCACCGAATTTCCCTGCGGGTCGGCGTGCCAGGAAAAGTCGCTGATGCCCAGTGTGGCAAACAGCTTGCGCCGGCCATATTCGGCTGCGCTTTGTCCCGTCGCGCGCGTCAGGATGGCGGAGAGCAAATGCGGTGCGGCCGCGATGTATTTGAATTGGCTGCCTGGCTCGGCGACCGGGCGCTCAAGGATGAACCGTACCCAATCCTCGCTGCCCCAAAGCTTGTACGCATCGGAATCGGCGTTGTAGGGCCACTCGCGCCACGCAATGCCGGTCGCCATGTCCAGCAGGTTCTGAACGCTCAGGGCGGCCTGGGCCGGGCTATTGGGCGCGCGGTCGGGAAAGAATTCCAGCGCCTTCTGCTGCGTGCCCTGCAGCTTGCCTTCCTGGATGGCCGCGCCAACCAGGGTCGACACAACGCTTTTGGTCACCGATCGCAAATCATGGCGCAGCCCCGCGCGGTATGGTGGAACATAGGTTTCGCTGACGATGCGCCCATGCCGTACGACCAGCACGCTGTCGGTATTGAAGCCTGCGGAGGCGAGGTACTCGTACAGGCCGGCCAACGCAGCCGAGTCCATGCCCTGGGCTTCCGGGGTGGATAGCTGCCAGTCGGCGCCAGGGTAGGGCGCGCTGGCCGGGTCGGCCGCCAAAGCCGGCAAGGGCGCCGCAACGAAGAGGCAAAGGGCCAACAGCCCGGTCGAGAAGATCCGAAGAGGTGTGCTCATTTGCGATTCCCTGTTTTGATGCCGTCGTCTTTGTCGACAGGCAAGCGCCCCCGCTTCGCCAAGCCTTCGCGCAGCATGAACTCCACCTGCGCATTGGCGCTGCGCAACTCCTGCGCCGCCAATCGCTCGATCTCTGCCCACAGCGCCGGGTCGATGCGCAGCGGAAATGATTTTTTGCCTGGGCTTGCCATCAGGGTTCGCGGGCCGGCCTTCTAGGTGTAAAGCGTGCCGGTGTTGATGACCGGCTGGGCGTTGTTGTCGGAGCACAGCACCACCAGCAGGTTGGACACCATCGCCGCCTTGCGTTCGTCGTCCAGCACGACGAGGTTGCGGTCCGATAGCCCCTTCAGCGCGGCCTCCACCATGCCCACGGCGCCAGCCACGATCTGGTGCCGCGCGCTCACGATGGCCGTGGCCTGCTGGCGCCGGAGCATCACCTGCGCGATTTCCGGCGCATAGGCCAGGTGGGTGAGCTTGGCGTCCAGCACTTCCACGCCCGCGCTGGAGAAGCGCTGGTTGAGCTCGGCCTTCAGTGCGTTGGCGACCACATCAAGCCCTGCGCGCAAGGTGGTTTCATCGCCTTCCAGATCCTCGCCGCTGTCGTAGGCGTACAGGGTTGCCAGGTGGCGGATGGCCGCCTCGGCCTGGATGCTGACGAATTTCGTGTAGTCGTCGATCTCGAAGACAGCCTGGGCGGTATCGTGCACCCGCCATACCACCGCCGCACCGATCTCCACGGGGTTGCCGCGCTTGTCGTTCACCTTGAGCGGCGGAGTATTCAGGTTGCGTGCGCGCAGCGAGATCTTTTGGCCGGTCTGCAAGGGGTTGGTCCAGCGCAGGCCTTCGGCGCGATCAGTTCCCCGGTACTCGCCAAACAAGGTGAAGATGATGCCCTCGTTGGGCTTGAGCATGTACAGGCCAGGCAACAGCACCATCCCAGCCAGCAGCACCGCCACGCCAACGGTCACAGGCGCGAGCTGGCGCGCCAGGACGAGTATTCCGAAGCCGATGGTCAGGAGTGCGACCAAGGTCATCGCGTATCCGTTTATCGAGCGGTAAGGGTGTTCCTTCCGGACAATCCGAAGGGTGGGGTTGCTAGGGTCGATCATGCGGCCTCCGATAAAAGTGATATCACTTTAATATCAAATTCGAAGACAGTCAACGTTTTCCTGTCCATCTCCATCGCCCGCACTTTGTTCCAAAATGAACTCGTTCCAATCTTGTCACGCGCACATGTTGACCTGGGTTCTTCCTCTTTTGCTCGCCTTGTCCGCTTCATCCGCTGCGGCACAGCCGAGTGCAGCTCTCACTGCCGCGCTCAATGCGGCGCGGTTCCAGGGGTGCGCTGGCCGCCCTGGCGTGGCCAAGGCGTTGCAGGAGAGTCCCGCGCTGGCACGCGCAGCCCGATTCGCGGCCGCAGGCGCAAGCCTCACCGACGCGCTCGCGCAGGCCAGCTACAAGGCCCAGCAATCAGCGCTAGTCTCGCTGGAAGGCCCTGAGCAGGCCAGCGCAGTGGCCGCCTTCCTTGCGCAGCGCTACTGCCAGCACCTGTTGCGGCCCGAGTTTGGCGAAGTCGGCAGCTACCGCAGCGGGCGCCGTGCCTGGATCGTGCTGGCCGCGCCGTTCACCCCGCCGGCGGTGGATGATGCCCAGGAGGTCGCGCAAACGGTGCTGCAGCTGGTCAATCTGGCCCGTGCGCAGCCGCGCCAGTGCGGCGAGCGTTTGATGGCGGTGGCGCCGGCGGTACGCTTGAATGAGACTTTGAGCGCCGCGGCGCTTGGCCATGCGCGCGACATGGCGCGCCACGGCTACATCGACCACACCGGCCGCGACGGCAGCCAGCCGGCCGACCGGGCGAGCCGCGCCGGCTACCGCTGGCGCGCAATCGGCGAAAACATCGCTGCCGGGCAGAGCACGGCGCAGGCCGCCGTGGCCGGCTGGCTCAAGAGCCCGGGCCACTGCGCCAATCTCATGCGGCCCGAGTACAGCGAGATGGGCATCGCGTTCGCGGTGAACCGGGCTTCCGAATCGGGCATCTACTGGGCCCAGCTCTTCGGCCGCCCGCGCTGATCACGACGCCGATCGCTTGGCCTGGTCGCCGCGGAAGAACGCATTGAGTTCGGCGCCCGACGCGGCATCGGCAAAACCGTCGAAGCGGCCTTGCTCCGCAATGGCACGGGCGGCGCGTTGGAAGCCGCCCCAAGCCGAGCGCGCCAGCGCGCCGCCGACGCTGATGCGCCGCACGCCGAGCCCGGAAACTTCCTGCAGCGTGAGTTTGCTGGTGGTGCCGATCAGCAGATTGACGGGCTTGGGCGCGACCGCGGCGACCACGGCCGCGATCTGTTCATGGGTGCCAATGCCCGGTGCGTACAGGCAGTCCGCCCCGGCCTCGGCATAGGCCTTGAGCCGGGCGATGGTGTCGTCCAGGTCGGGACGGCCATGAAGGAAGTTTTCCGCTCGCCCGATCAGCAAGGTGTCGCCGCCCGCCTGGTCGATGGCGCCACGCGCGGCGCGCAGCCTGGCGATTGCGGTGTCGACGCCATGGATGGGATTCGCCGCATCGCCCGTCGCATCTTCGATCGACAAGCCGGCCACACCGGTCTCGACCGCCAGGCGCACGCTCTCGGCAACGCCTTGCGGGTCGGATGCAAATCCACTTTCGAAGTCGGCGTTCACCGGGAGGTCGGTGGCCTGGACGATGTCGCGCAAATGCGCCAGGACCATCTCCCGCGAAAACGCGCCATCGGGACGGCCTTGCGACCAGGCGACGCCCGAGCTCGTCGTGGCCAGCGCCTTGAAGCCCAGGCCTTGCAGGTAGCGTGCGCTGCCAACGTCCCATGGATTCGGAATGACAAAGCATCCGGACGCATGCAATTGGCGAAAGGCACGGCGCTTGGCCGCGATGCTGGAGTCAGGGTGGTTCATCGAATTCTCCTCAGATTGGTCGGCTGCATTTTGCTACGGGTCGCTCCGGCGCGCTTGCCGGCTCGCGAGGCAAACCGGTGTCGGATTTCGGTTAGTCTGTACCGTCAAAACCCTCGCAGCAACCCCATGCGCATCGCACTCGAATCACCAGATCAGCCCGAAGTCATCCACCTCATTGCCGAGCTGGACGCATACCAGGACACGCTGTATCCGCCGGAGAGCCGGCACTTGCTCGGTCTCGAAGCACTCAAGCAAGCCAATGTGCTGTTCGTTGTCGCCCGGGATGCCACGGGCCAGGCCGTCGGCTGCGGCGCAATCGTCGTTGCGCCAGAGTACGGTGAGCTCAAGCGCATGTACGTGCACCCCCGGTGCCGAGGCCAGGGCGTCGCAAAGGCCGTTCTTGGCTTGCTGGAGTCCGAGGCCAGCGCCCTTGGCTGCAAACTGCTCAAGCTTGAAACCGGGCCGCGCCAGCCCGAAGCGCTGGGCCTGTACGCAAGCTACGGCTACGAACTGCGCGGCCCTTTTGGAAAATACACGGATGACCCGCTCAGCGTGTTCATGCAAAAACGCATCGAGAGCTGATCCGTTAGAAAAACCGCCCCGTCCACTTGCGTTCGTAATCCATCTTCGCGAAGTGCTCGGCGATGAAGTCGATGAAGGTACGCACCTTGGCAGACAGGTGCTTGCGGCTCGGGTAAGCGAGGTTGATGGTCAGGCGGGGCAGGTCCCAGTCGTCGAGTACGGGAACCAGGCGGCCGGCGACGATGTCTTCATACAGGATGTAGGTGGGCTGCACCAGGATCCCCATGCCGTCGAGCGCGGCGGCGCGCAGCACCTGGCCGTCGTTGGATTCGAGCAGGCCCTTGATGTTGATCGTGGCGGTCTGCCGGTCTGCCGACAAGTGCGTGAAGCGCAGCTCGCTCGGATTGTTGGCGTAGGTGTAGATCAACAGCTTGTGCTTGTGCAGGTCTTCCAGCGTCTTGGGAAACCCGTGCTGCGCGAAGTAGCGCGGCGAGGCGGCCAGGATGCGCCGGGTTTCGCCCAGGCGGCGGATGGTGACATTGGAGTCCGGCTCGAACTCGCGCGTGCGGATGGCGACGTCGATGTTGTTGTCGATGATGTCGAAATAGCGGTTGGCGGCCTCCACGTGCACGCTCACGTTCGGGTAGCGCCGGGTGTATTCCTTGAGCAGCGGCGCGATGTGGTGCATGGAAAACGACAGCGAGGCCGTGATGCGCAGAACGCCCGTCGGGTTCAGCGCCGCGGCGTTGACCGTGTCTTCGGCATCCTTCAGGTCGGCCAGGATGGCCTTGGCCCGGCTGAAGAACTCCTGGCCCGTGTCGGTGAGGTAAAGGCGGCGCGTGTTGCGCTCCACCAGGCGCGCGCCCAGACGGTCTTCCAGGGCCGAGAGGTGCCGGCTGGCAGCCGCATTGGAAAGCTCCAGTGCCTCGGCGGCGCGGCTCAAGCTGCCGGTTTCCGCCACCTGCACGAATAGTTCGATTTCCGTCCAGCGATCCAATTACTGTCTCCTATGGCTACATTTGCCGCGCCCGACCGCATTGTGGCGGTGCCGCTCTTCCATTGCGCGAAAAAGTCATTTGCAGCCGCGGCCTTTCCCATTTTGACGCAGCCTTCTACATTGCACTCCAAGCAAGGACCGAAGGAGATACCGTGCGCAACCTCACGCAGGACAACATCACGCAGGCGGTGATGGCCCGCTTCGCCCAGACGCCCGATGCGCGCCTGAAGGAGATCATGACCAGCCTGGTGCAGCACCTGCACGCCTTTGCGCGCGAAGTGCGGCTGACCGAGGAAGAGTGGATGCAAGGCATCCAGTTCCTCACGGCGACCGGCCAGAAGTGCGACGACAAGCGGCAGGAGTTCATCCTGCTGTCCGACACGCTGGGCTTGTCGATGCTGACCGTGGCCATGAACAACGACAAGCCGGCCGGCTGCACCGAGGCCACCGTATTCGGCCCGTTCCACGTCGAGGGCGCGCCGCACTACGCGCATGGCGACGACCTGGCCAACGGTGCCAGGGGCGAGCCCTGCCTGGTGCGCGGCAGCGTGCGCGGGCCTGCTGGCGAAGTGGTGGCGGGTGCCAGCATCGATGTCTGGCAGGCCGACGCCGACGGCAACTACGACGTGCAATACCAGGCGCTCGAAAAGCACCAGGCGCGCGGCGTGCTGCAGTCCGGCCCCGATGGGCGCTTTCATTTCCGCAGCATCGTGGCCGAGGCCTATCCGATTCCGGTGGACGGCCCGGTGGGCGACATGCTGCGCGCCACCAGGCGCCACCCCTGGCGGCCGGCGCACCTGCATTTCATGATCACGGCCGAGGGCTATGAAACGCTGGTGACGCACGTGTTCCGCGACGGCGACCCGTACCTGGATTCCGACGCGGTGTTCGGCGTGCGCCAGTCGCTGGTGGCCGATTGGGTCAAGCATCCTGACGGCAGCACCACGCTGGACTTCGACTTCGTGCTCAACCCCAAAGGGTCCGCTTGATCATCAAGCACATCGTCATGTGGAACGTGCGCGGTGCTTCGCCCGAGGAGCGCGGCGTCAACAGCGAGCGGCTCAGGCGCGAATTCGAGAGCTTGCGCGGCCGCATTCCCGGCCTGCTGCGGCTGGAGGTCGGTATCGACCACAGCCGCGTCGACTATGCCTGCGACGTGGTGCTGTATTCCGAATTCGAGTCGCAGGCGGCGCTGGATGCCTATGCGGTGCACCCCGAGCACCTGCGTGTGCGCCAGGCGCTGGGCGACCTGCGCACGGACCGGCACCAGGTGGACTATGTGGCCCAGCATGAATCGACGACATGACGAAAGAACAGAGGAAGACGAAATGACAGAACCCCTGCAAGACGAACTGCTGATCCGCCGCATGGTGGAGCGCTGGGCCGTGTGGCGCGACGCCGGCGACTGGGAACGCTTTGCCACCGTGTGGCACCCCGAGGGCGTGATGATGGCCACCTGGTTCCAGGGCCCGTTCGCCGAATTCATCCGCGTCACGCGCGAAGGCTGGGCCAAGGGCGTGAGCATCCTGCACTTTCTCGGCGGCTCGGCGATCGAGGTGGGAGGTGACCGCGGGGACCGGGCCATAGCCCAGACCAAGATGACGATCTCGCAGCGCGGCATGGT
>DATILI010000024.1:0-5305 GCA_035476635.1 Burkholderiaceae bacterium
GCTTGATGTGTGCATTCAGGTCAACATCGATGGCGGCCCCACCAAGTCGGGCGTGTTGCCGCACGAGGCCGCCGCCCTCGCGCGCGCGGTGGCGGCCTTGCCGCGCCTGCGCTTGCGCGGCCTCATGACGATTCCCGAGCCCGCGCCTGATGTCGAAACACAGCAACAGGTGCATGGCCGGGCCAAGGCATTGTTCGATCAGATCGCCGCGGCCGGCCTGCCCGGTCTTGCGCATTTCGATACGCTGTCCATGGGCATGACAGCCGATCTGGAAGCCGCCATCCATGCCGGCGCCACGATGGTGCGGGTGGGCACGGCCATTTTCGGGACGCGTGCCCAGGCGGCTTGAGCTTCTGCCTGCTACTTCTTCGGCGGCTCCATCGGCTTGATGGCACCGCAGTCCGCGCCCAGCCATTTGCCCGATCCTTCGATCGTCATTTTTTCGAGCTTTCCCTGAGCCATTGAGCTCACTGTCATCTTCGAGCGGTACGCCTCCGCGCTGACGAAGGTGAACTCGCCTTCCCCGCTGGAAGGGGGCTTGGTGCAGGTATAGGCCATCTTCATGGTGTTGCCGCTGCGCTGCTGGCTCGTGGTCTTGCAGTCGCCCTGGTTCGCCGCAATGTCATTGCGCTCGACCATCTCCTTGGACATGCACACCTTCACGCTCGCCCCGCCGGGGCCGCCGCCGCCCATCTGCACGCCTTGCTTGGCCATCATCTCTTCCATCTGCTTGCGCTGTGCCGGCGGCATGCTGGCCATTTGCTGCTGCATCTGGGCCATGGCCTGATCCATCTGCGGGTTGCTGCCCATTTTCTGGGTGATTTCCCACAGGCCGGGCTTGAGGGTCTGGGCGCCGGCAGCCGCCGTTGCAAGGGTCAGCGTGGCGGCGGCGAGGTACGAAAGCAGCTTCATGGCATCTCCTTGAAAGCCTTTGAACAGCCCGTATTGTGTGGCGCTCCCGCGCGAAATCCATCTCACAGGAGTCGCAGCCGCGTGGAATCCTTCACTTCTTCCATGACGGCGTAGGTGCGCGTTTCGCGTACGCCAGGCAGTTGCCACAGCACCGTACCGGCGAAGTGGCGGTAGGCGCCCATGTCGGCCATGCGGGTCTTGAGCAAGTAGTCGAAGCCACCAGCCACCATGTGGCACTCCATGATCTCGGGGTGCACCTGGACCGCGGCTTTGAACGCCTCGAACACATTCGGTGTGGTGCGGTCCAGCAGCACCTCCACAAACACCAGCATTGCAGCGCCCAGCTTCTGGGGGTTGAGCCGCGCCGCATAGCCGAGGATGTAGCCGTCGCGGGTGAGCCGCTGCACGCGCGCCAGCACGGCCGTGGGCGAGAGCGAAACGGCCTCGGCAAGCTTCAGGTTGGAGATGCGTCCATCCTGCTGCAGAACATCCAGGATCTTCAGGTCGATACGGTCAATGTCGGCGGTCGATTCGCTCATGGATAGTGATTTACTCAAAATATGTGGCTGAATTTAGCGTGAAATTCATCCAATTTCAATCCAACATGGCGGTATTCACTATCAACTTCCGCGAAGCCCGCCATGCCCCGCATCCAGCACCTGCCCAACCCCTACCGGCCCGAAGCCGACATCGTTTCCCACCGCTTGCAGTCGCTTGAAGGCGCGCTGGACTGGGCCGCCGCGGCGCACGCCGCGCAGCCATGGGTGCACCAGGTGCGTCGCCACCCGCCGCCGTTCTGGGCGATGGAAAGCCTGCTCAAGGAGTATCCGATTTCCAGTGCCGAAGGCCTGGCGCTGATGCGCCTGGCCGAGGCGTTGCTGCGTGTACCTGATGCCGAAACCGCGATCGCGCTCACGGCCGACCAACTGGGCCGGGCAAACTTCGATGGCGCCGGCGACTCCGCATTGGCGCGACTGTCTTCTGCCGCCATCTCCTTGTCCAAGCACCTGCTGCCGGGTGAAGCCGCGTCGCACCCGGGCATCATGGCGCGCCTGGGTTCGCGCACCGTTGTGGCTGCCACTTTGCGCGCGGTGCAGTTGCTGGGCCGCCAGTTCGTGCTGGGCCAGACCATCCGTGAAGCCATGGGCGAGGCCGATGCCTCACGCCGCAAGCACGGGAGTTTGTGTTTTTCGTATGACATGCTGGGCGAGGGCGCCAGGACCGCGGAAGACGCACTGCGCTATCTCGCAAGCTACCAGCACGCCATCCAATCCATCGCTGAAAGCGCCCAGGCAACGCGGCCGACCGAGCAGAACGATGGCATCTCCATCAAGCTCAGCGCCTTGCATCCACGCTATGAGGACGCGCAGCATGCACGCGTCATGGCCGAACTCGTGCCGCGCGTCTGGGGCCTGTGCGAGCAGGCGGCGCGCGCCAATATCAACCTGACGATCGACGCCGAAGAGGTGGACCGGCTGGAGCTTTCGCTCGACGTGTTCGATGCGTTGGCGGCGCAAGTGGGGCAGCACTATCCGCAATGGAAGGGCTTCGGCCTGGCCATGCAGGCCTACCAGACCCGCGCGCTGGAACTCATCGCCCACATCACCACCACCGCCCGCAAACACAAGCTGCGCCTGATGTGCCGGCTGGTGAAGGGCGCCTACTGGGACGCGGAGATCAAGCGCACGCAGGAGCTGGGCCTGCCGCACTACCCGGTGTTCACCCACAAGCACCATACCGACGTGTCCTATCTGGCCTGCGCGCGCGCGCTGCTGGACGCCCCCGATGCGATCTATCCGCAATTCGCCACGCACAACGCCGGGACGATTGCGGCAATTCTGCAGATGGCTGCGCGCAGTATTGGCCCCCAAGGTGCTTCGCCCCGACCCCCCGAGGGGGCGCACTCCGGCTTGGGGCGGCCCGGCGCCGGAGATGGTTCTTCCTTCGAATTGCAGCGCCTGCACGGCATGGGCGAAGGTATCTACCGCGAGGTGCTGAAGAACCCCTTGATCCGCTGCCGCGTCTACGCGCCCGTGGGCCAGCACCGCGACCTGCTGGCCTATCTCGTGCGCCGGCTTCTGGAGAACGGTGCCAACTCCTCGTTCGTGCACCAGCTTGCAGACGAATCGGTAGGCATGGACGAGCTGCTGATTTCGCCCTTGCGGCTTGAGCCCGAACCCTCCTTGCCATTGCCGCCGATGCTCTACGGCGAAGCGAGAAAGAACAGCCAGGGGGTGGACTTGACGGTGGCCACGATGCGCGCGGCGTTGCTGGATGCGTTGCCAGCAACCAGCATGCCGAAAATGGCCGAGTTTGACGTGAAGTCCGCGGCGGAGGTGTTTGCGAGCAGCGCTGGAAGCTATACGGCATGGAGCAGGACCCCAGTAGCGGAACGCGCGGCCAGGCTGCGCCGCGCGGCTGATGCGCTGGAGCGGCAGAGCCCGAAGTTCTGTGCGCTGCTGGTCAAGGAGGCGTTCAAGACCTGGGGCGACGCCGTGTCCGAGGTGCGCGAGGCGGTGGACTTTCTGCGCTACTACGCGAATGAAGCGCAGCGGGTGATGGCGCCCGTCGTCCTGCCCGGACCGACTGGCGAGAGCAACGAGCTGCGCCTGACGGCGCGCGGCGTTTGGGTCTGCATCAGCCCCTGGAACTTTCCGCTGGCCATCTTCACCGGCCAGGTCGCCGCCGCACTGGCCACCGGCAACACGGTGCTGGCCAAGCCGGCCGAGCAGACACCCGGCGTCGCGCTTGAAGCGGTGCGGCTGCTGCACGCAGCCGGCGTGCCCGAAGCCGCACTGCAGTTGCTGCACGGTCCCGGTGAGACGGTGGGCGCGGCCCTGGTGGCGCAGCCTGGCATCGCCGGCGTGGTCTTCACCGGATCAACCCAGGTGGCGAAGATCATCCAGCGCGCGCTCGCAGCCAAAGACGGCGCTATCGTGCCGCTGATTGCCGAGACGGGTGGCATCAATGCCATGCTGGTGGATTCCACTGCGCTGCCCGAGCAGGTGGCCGATGCCGTGGTGCAAAGCGCTTTCCGCTCGGCCGGCCAGCGCTGCTCTGCTCTGCGGCTGTTGTGCGTGCACGAGGCCATTGCGGATGGCGTCATCGAGATGATCCGGGGCGCGGCGCATGAACTCGTGGTGGGCGACCCGGCCGACCTGGCGACCGATGTCGGCCCGGTGATCGACAGCGAAGCCCGCGACAGCATCGCGCGCCATCTGCGCCGCCTGGATGCCGAGGCCAAGCCCCTGATCGTGCCGGCGCGGCCCACCGTGCAAACCGGCAACTGGATCGCGCCGCAGGCCTTCGAACTCGATGCCATCACCGGCGTCGGGCAAGAAATCTTCGGCCCAGTGCTGCACGTCGTGCGCTGGGGCTCCGGGCCTCTAAGCGACCCGCAGGCCGTGATCGACCAGATCAACGCCCTTGGCTACGGCCTCACCCTGGGCATTCAGACCCGTATCGACAGCCGCGCGCAGGCGCTCGCCGCGCATGCGCACGTGGGGAACATCTACGTCAACCGCAACATGATCGGCGCCGTGGTGGGCGTGCAGCCCTTCGGCGGCGAGGGCCTGTCGGGCACCGGCCCCAAGGCCGGCGGGCCGCATTACCTTCTGCGCTTCTGCGCCGAGCAGACGCTGACCATCAACACAACGGCGGCGGGCGGCAATGTGCAGCTGCTGGCGCGAGCGGAATTGGAGTAGCATCAAATTCAGTGGGACCGGCTTGAGCCCGCTCAAAGGAGTTTTGCCATGAGCAGTGAACGTCGCCACTTCGCGCGTGTTGGTTTCGATGCACCGGCCCAATTGGCGACGGCGCATGAGCGATTCGATGTCAAGGTGATCGACCTGTCGTTCAAAGGCGCCCTGGTTCGCGTGCCGGCGGGCGCCGCGCTTGTCGCCGGCACGCTGTGCGGCTTGAGCGTGGCGCTGGCCGAGACCGGTGTCAGCATCACCATGTCCACCGAAGTGGCGCACGTGGAAGGAACCAAGCTCGGTCTATTGTGTCGCGGCATCGACATCGACAGCGTGACCCATCTGCGCCGCCTGATCGAATTCCATCTGGGCGACCCGGCCATGCTTGAGCGCGAACTCAAGGCGCTGGTGTCAGGCTGAGGCCGGTTCAGCGCCGGTGCCAGAAATTGCGCCGCTTGGCGCGCGGCTCGTCTTTGGGCCTGCCGCGCAGGTGCCGAAAAAGAAGTGGAAGGCAGAGCAAGGCCAGCACAAGAACGGCGTAGAACGCCGGCGTGTCAAACCAATCCTGCAAGCTGATCATGTCGGCGGATGCAAGCGGAAGCCGCACGCACGCCGGCCGACCTGCAATCCCCTGGCGTTGATGATCCCTTCGGCGCGCCATGGCGCCAGCTCCGCACGCTGCGCTGCGTCAAGCCAGC
>DATILI010000025.1:0-5190 GCA_035476635.1 Burkholderiaceae bacterium
TGAAGCTGAATTCGGCCTGCGCAATCTGCAGCACGGCCGGGTTGATCTCGTAGAAGCGGTAGCTGTCGCCAGGGCGTCCGTAGGCGGCCAACACGCCCGCGCCCAGGCCGATCAGGCCGATGCGCTGGCCCTCGCCTGGCGCCTGGGGCTGTACTTGCGCCTGTACTTGCGCCTGTACTTGGGCGATGGCCAGCCCAACTCCCGCCGTCGGGCCATAGTAGGTGGTCGGTTCCATGCGGCGTTCGGCCGCAAGGTACTGCTCGCCGTGCTTGACCGAACCATGGTAGAGCTGGCGCACGCTGTCGCGCGGGTCTTCGCGCTTCACGTCGGTGGTGAGCAAGGTGCCATAGAAGTTGCGCTCCAGGCGCCGCGTGCCGGCAACATCGTCTTCGACCTGCGCCCAGAGAAACCAGGCGCAGGCACAGGCGCTGGCCAGGGCACCGAACAGCATCCAGCGGCGCTGCGCCAGCACCACGCCGGCGAGCAGCGCCGTCAGAACCAGGCCGATGCCGAGTTCGTAGTAGGCCGGCAGCACCCGCGGGGCCACCAGGCCGACCAGGATGCCGCCGATGGCGCCGCCCAGCGACAGCATCAGGTAGTAGCGTGTCAGGTAGCGCGGCCCGGGCCTGCGTTGCGCGAGTTCGCCGTGCAGGAACATGCACAGGACAAACAAGCCCAGGGCATAGACCGGGATCGCCACCCGGATATTCAGGCCGATCAGGCTGTCCTGCAGGCCGTAGGCGCACAGCAGCAGCAAGGCCGTGGCCGGCGCAAGCCACAGGCGGCGGCGGTACCAGCGGTCGCTCTCGAAGCACAGCACGAAGGTGAAAAGATAGATCGTCAGCGGCAGCAGCCAGAGAAACGGGATGGCCGCCACGTTCTGCGTGATGTGGTTGGTAATCGCCAGCAGCAGCCACGAGCCCAGCGCAGAGAGCGCCAGCCACAGCAGATAGTCGCTGCGCGCGGGTTTGGGGCCGGCCACTTCCTGCACCTTTTGCGCCTCGGGTTGTGCCTGCGCATGCCGCAGGAAGTAGTAGGCGCTTGCCGAGCACAGGACCACGAACGCCGCATAGGCCGCCGACCACACCTTGGCCTGGTCCAGCAGGCGCGCATGCGGCTCGACCACGAACGGGTAGCTCACCAGCGCCACCAGCGAGGCCAGGTTGGACAAGGAGAAGTAGCGATAGACCTGCGCGCTCAACAGGCTGCGCGCCACCCAGGATTGCACCAGCGGCCCGGTGGTGGAAAGCAGGAAATACGGCAATCCGATGGTCGCGGCCAGCAAGCCGAGGATCCACAAGGTCGGGTCTTCGCTGCCATCGGGCTTCCAGTAGGACGAGGCCACGATCGGCAAGAACAGCAGGCTCGAAGCCAGCAGGCCCGTATGCAGCAGCACTTGCGCGCGCGGCGCGAGATTGCGCGAGACCCAGTCCGAATAGGCATAGCCCGCCAGCAGCAGCACCTGGAAGAACACCATGCAGGTCGACCAGACTGCTGCCGAGCCGCCGAACCAGGGCAGTATCTGCTTGGCAATCAGCGGCTGCACCAGGAACAGCAGCGCAGCGCTCAGGAAGATCGTGCCGGCAAAGATGAGCCGTGAAAGCGTGGGTGCCATCGGATAAAAAAGGGTCGAGCGTAGCATCGCCACGCCGCGGCGGCAATGGCTTGCGCGCAGCGCGGGGCGCCGCGCGGGCGCAGCAGTTACACTCGGTACACCTCGATTCCTGCCTTTGCCTGTGCTTGTTCGCGGCGAAGGCATGTGCCGCCTGGCTTGGTTCTCAAGCGCAGTCCAATCTCAGAATCTCTTCTGAAAACCGGATCGACCACCACCTGCGGCGCCTGCCAGCCACGAGCACGCCGCGGTCATTTTGTTTTGCATACCCGGAGGTGCCCCATGGCCAAGGAAGAACTGATTGAAATGCACGGCGCCGTGACCGAGGTACTGCCCGACTCGCGTTTTCGCGTCACGCTGGACAACGGCCACGAACTGGTGGCCTACACCGGCGGCAAGATGCGCAAGCACCACATCCGCATCATCGCGGGCGACAAGGTCTCGCTGGAACTCTCGCCCTACGATCTGAGCAAGGGCCGCATCATGTTCCGCCACCTGGCCGGGCGCCCGCCGGCCAATCCCAACCGCCGTTAGTTAGCCCCCACGGTCGCTCACTGCGTGTAGCTCCGTGCCCCCCGAGGGGGCCGCGTTTCGCCTTGGGAGCGGCCCGGCGGCGAAACCTGCTCGCGCGTCGCCCCATGCGGCATACTCCGAGCGCCGTGCATGAAGTCGAACTTTCCTATTCCCTGGGCGCCCGTCGCAGCCCGGATGCGCTGATCCGCAATCCGCTGATGGACCTGCTGCACGCGGTGCAGCGGCACGGCTCGATCTCATCGGCCGCACGCGCCCTCGACCTTTCCTATCGCCACGTCTGGGGCGAGCTCAAGCGCTGGGAGCAGGCGCTGGGCCACAACCTCATCGTCTGGGACAAGGGCCAGCCCGCGCGCCTCTCGCCGTTTGGCGACAAGCTGTTGTGGGCCGAGCGCCAGGCCCAGGCCAGGCTTAGCGCCCAGATCGCGGCCTTGCACGCAGACCTGGAGCGCGTCTTTGCCGTGGCCTTTGACGACACCGCCCATGTGCTGAGCTTCTACGCCAGCCATGACGATGCCCTGGCCACGCTGCGCGAGCATGCGGCCGCGCGCGCGCGCCTGCACCTGGACATCCACTTTTGCGGCAGCGTGGACGCCATCGGCGCGCTGAACGAAGGCCGCTGCACCATGGCCGGCTTCCACACGCTGGAGCAGCCCGCCGCCGGCACGCTGGCCCAACGCACCTACCAGCCGCTGCTGCAGCCCGGGCTGCACAAGATCATCGGCTTTGCGCGGCGCAGCCAGGGCCTGATCGTGGCGCGCGGCAATCCGCTGCAACTGGCCGCGCTGGCCGACTTGAAGCGCGCCAAGGCACGCTACGTGAACCGCGGCATCGGCACCGGCACGCGCGTGGTGCTGGACGAACTGCTGGCCCAGGCGCAGCTGGGCGCAGCCGACATCGACGGCTACAACCGCATCGAGCCCTCGCATGCGGCGGTAGCCCAGGCCGTGGCCGCGGGCAGTGCCGACGCGGGCCTGGGCCTGGAGTCGGCGGCGCGTGCCCGTGGCCTTGATTTCGTGCCCCTGCTGCATGAGCGCTACCACCTGGTATGCCTGAAGTCGGCGCTGACGCAGCCGGCAACGCAGGCCTTGCTGCAGGTGCTTCGGTCCGTCGAGTGGCAGCAGCAGCTGGGCGCCCTGGCCGGCTATGCGCCGGCCGACAGCGGCGACGTGCTGTCGCTGCGCAGAATCCTGCCTTGGTGGGAGTTCAAGCGCAAGAAGCGGCCTTGAGACTTGTCATCGCGGACTCGTCATTCGATTTTTCGCCCGCGCACGACACCCCGGGCGCCGAACATGTTGGTGTGCGTGAACTCGATGTCCTGGCCATCGAAACGGATCTCGTAGAACAACTGGCCACCTTCCTCGGGCCAGTGCTGCTCCAATTGAAGCGTGGTCGGATCTTTCCAGCCCCCCCGCGTGAACACCGGCGTGCCCGCATCGAGGCCGGCGCCGTAGCTGCCGTTCAAGCCGATCTCGCCGCTGAACTCGCGCAAGCGCAGCTTGACTTGATAAACGGGTTGCCCAGAAGTGAAGTCAAGCGACAACTCCTGGATGCCAATGCCGTTGTCCTGCAAGCGCCATTTACCGCGTTGGAGCTGGCCGCGCACCGCGGCTGGCGCGGGCTGCGCGCTCCAGGTGGTTGATCAAGTCGTTGAACGGGTAGTGGTCGCGCCCCGTTAGCGCCGCCACCACGCCAAGCTCGGGCAGCACCATGATGACCTGGCGGTTGAATCCGGACGCGAAATAGGCCTTGCGGCCAGGGATGGACCACCAATAGTCCGCGTAGCGGTAGCCGGGGAAGTCCATATCCACCTTGGGCTTGAACACGCGCTCCACCCAGCTGCGCGGGACCACCTGCCGGCCGTTCCATTGGCCGCCTTGCAGGTACGGCACGCCAATCTTCGCCATATCGGCCGTGTGCAATCGCGATGCCTGCCAGTGCGCCGACCACGGCCTTGGTGGACGAGTTGAGCCGGTGCACCATGTCCCGGCGAAATGGGGCGCAGTAGGCCTCCACCACGATGTGCCCGTTGCGAACCACGACCAGGCTGTCCATCTTGGCGTTGGCGCCGTAGTCGACCAGCTGGGCGAGCGCGGATAAATCCATGCCCTGGGATTCCGCGGTGGCAAGGGCCAGCGTCGTCACGCCATACTGCCGCTATGAAACGCCCACTGCTCTATACCTACCGGCGATGTCCCTATGCCATGCGCGCTCGGATGGCGCTGCTTCAAGCAGCGATTGAATTCGATGCATACGAAATCGTCCTGAGGGAGAAGCCCGCCGAGATGCTGGCAGCTTCTCCGAAAGGAACTGTGCCGGTTCTGGTGTTGCAGGACGGCTTGGTCATCGAGGAGAGCCTGGACATCATGCGTTGGGCATTTGAGGGGCGAGATCAAGGGGGTTGGTGGCGCAGAGCAGATACCCACAGCTGCCAGGCCTTGATAGCGCTCAATGATGGTCCATTCAAGCAGCATCTTGACCTCTACAAATACCCGGAGCGTCTTGGAGAATCCGCACCGGCTTCTCACCGTGACCAGGCCGTGATTTGCCTGTTACAGCCGCTTGAGGAGCGATTGGCGATCGAACCCTATTTGGGCGGGGACAGCCCCTGTGCGGCCGATCTCGCCATATTTCCGTTCGTCCGGCAGTTTCGTTCAGTTGATCCCAACTGGTTCGATGCGCAAGCCTTGCACGCAAGCCAGCGATGGCTGCAAGGCTGGCTGCAATGCGAACAGTTCAAGACATGCATGAAGAAGTTGCCGAGTGGCCCAAGCCTGCGATTTTGAGAACCCTCAGGTGGCGGCAGCCAGCCTGGCCTTGATCCAGGCGAACGCTTCCTGGACGTCGTAGTTGCCGCTATGGGGTACGAGGTACGGAAACTTGAAGTCGACGTCTTTCACCGAGGCATCCTTCTTGATCGCGTAGTACAGCAAGGTCTGCATGGCGAACGCCGTGTCACGGTCGATCATGCCGTGCCGAACGTACCAGTACGGCGCGCTGTCAGCGGTGGTGGTGTTGAGGTAGGCAATCGGATTGACAAGCTTGAT
>DATILI010000026.1:0-41064 GCA_035476635.1 Burkholderiaceae bacterium
TTGCGTGATCGAGTCTGCGCGCTTGTCGGTGTTATTCAACAGCGCGTTGTCCGTCATGGTTTCCGTGACGGAAACACGCGGCTCGATGAAGAGCGCCCGGCGCCCGGTAGCCTTCGGTGCCGCCACGGCCGCCGCCGAAGTGTCCTGCGCTGGCGCTGCCGTCGGCTGCGTTACTTGCGCATGCGCGCCACTGAAGATGCCTGCCGCCAGCAGGCCCGCAAGTGCGGGTGCAAGTGGGAATGCGGGTGCGAACGCGAATGCGGTGCCGAATCGGCTGGGGACTGGTTGGAAAATCCGGTTGCTCGGCATCATTCGTTCCGACATGGCTCAGGCGGCGTTCTGACCGTAGCCATAGCCATAGCCGTAACCATAGCCGTACGAGCCCTTTGCGTTCCCGGTAGCCTGGTTCAGCACCATCAGCTTCACGGGGCAGGCCTCGATTGTCGACAGCGCATGCTGCACTTCGGATTGCAGGGTCTTGTCCGCCTGCACCACCATCACGATCTGGCCCATATGGGTTGCCAGCACGCGCGACTCGGTGGTGAGCAACAGCGGCGGTGAATCGAAAATGATGATGCGGTCGGAGTAGCGGCTGGCCATGTCGTCCAGCAACTTGGCCATGGCATCGCTGGCCAGCAACTCCGTGGCGCGCGCATGTTGCGTGCCGCTGGGCAGGATGGTCAGCTTGTCGATATTGGTCTTGAGCAGCACGCTGGACAAGTCGGTCGAATCGCCGACCAGGACATCCAGTAACCCCTGGCTCGCAGGCAAGCCCAGGGCGCGCAGCACCGAAGGGCGCGCCACATCGGCATCCACCAGCATGACCGTGTTGTCCAGCTCGGTGGCAATGCTCATCGCCAGGTTGATCGCGGTAAAGCTCTTGCCCTCGCCGGACACCGCGCTGGTCACCATGATCAGGTTGCCATTGGCGATGGTCGAGGCACCCCGGCCCATGGCATTGCTGATCAGCGGCCGCTTGATGACGCGGTATTGGTCTGCGATATGCGAGCGTGGCGCGTTGGGGCTGACGATGCCGGCAGCGGCCAGCGCATCCAGGTCGAGTTCCACGCGCCTGGACGCCGGCGCGGGCGCCTCCGCGGCCTTGCGTGCGGCAATTTCCACGGCTTGGCGAGTCTCCTCGGAGGGCGCCTTTTCCAGCACGGCGGCCGGTGCCACCGGGGTGGCAGACAACAAGTCGTCGGGCATGGCCGCCCCCGCCTTGCGCAACTGCTCCAGTCGCTGTGTGGCCTGTTCGATCAAGCTGCTCATTCGGCTTACCCTACCTGTCTGCTAAGCAGCGACAAAACAACCATACCCACCACGAAAAAGCCCACCAACCCGCTGGACGCCAGGGCGAAACGCCGCATGTCGTTGCGCCTCTTGCGCCTGGCTGTCTCGCTCAACACCAGGGTGACGACGCCCAGCAAGGGCAGGTCGACCACATGGCGCAGCGAGCGCGAATCATGAAACACCGGCCGCAACTGGCTGGCCGCGAAGGTGGTGAAAGCGCCACCGGCCAAGGCAATCAGCAATACCAGCGGCAACAGCAGCAAGCGGTTCGGCGCCACCGGCGTTGTCGATGACCGGGGCGGGTCGATCAGGCGGAAGTCCGCGACACCGGTCGCCGACTCCATGTCGCCGGACAACGAGGCCGATTCGCGCCGGGCCACGAGATCTTCGTAATTCTTCTTGTGAATGGCGTAGTCGCGATTCAGCTGGGTGTACTCCGCCTCGGTCTGCGGCGCCGTCTTCATCAGTTCACGGCCGCGGTTGTAGCGTGTGGTGTACTCGCCCACGCGGGCACGCAAAGCCGCCACTTGCACCTCGGCGGTGGCCAGCATGCGATTGAGTTCCTGGTAGGCCAGGCTGTTGTTGTTCACCATGCTCGCCGGGTTGGCCATCGCGGCTTTGCGCAACTCTGCGACTTCCTTGCGTTTCTGGTCTTCCAGCTCCTTGACAAGGCGGCGCGCGCCGAGAACGTCAGGGTGCTGATCGGTAAACCGCTGCAGCAAGCCATCGAGGTTGCGCTTTTGCGCTTCGATGCGCGAATCGATCTCGGGCGTCGCAATCGTGGTGGCCGATTCCTGCAGCAGGCTGCGCGTGGAAAGGCTGGCCGTTTGCGTCTTCTCGGCATCGAGCTGGCGCTTGGCCGCATCGCGCGCATTTTCAGCCTCGCGCAATTCCAGCCGCGCACGCTCCAGTTGGCCGCTCAGGTCCGCCAGGCGCGACACACCATCCTTGCCATCGCCGGTTTGCAGTTCGATGTTGCGCAGCTTGAATTCCTTCAGTCGCGTCTCGGCTTCCTCGAGCTTGGCCTCGTAAGTCTTGATCTGGTCGTTCAGGAAGCGCTTGGCGGTATCGGAATCCTTGCGCGAATCACCAAGACTGGCCTCCACGAAGATCGATACCAGTGACTGGATGACGCGCTTGGCCTTTTCCGGATCCTGATCGCGAAATGAAAGCGAGTAGAGGTTGTCGCGGGCCGTGCTCTTGATCTCCAGCGTCTTGGTCAGCCGCTCGATCAACGCTTCCTTGGAAGCCTTGGAATCGCTGTTCAGATCGAGATCGGCCATGCGGATGACCTTTTCCACGTTGGGCCGGCTGATCAGCGTGCGGCTCAGCATCACCACCTGCTGCTCGACATTGGGCTGCACCGCCAGGCCGGACATCAAGGGCTTGAGGATCGACTGCGTATCGACATAGATCCGCGCCGTGGCCTCATACCGGTCGGGCATGCGAAACAGCACGGCGGCACCCACAATGGCCACCGCCCAGGCGACCATCAAGCCAAGCCAGCGGTGCTTCCACATGCCTTTCGCAATGGCGGAAAGTTGGCCGATCAGCTCATCCATCTTGTAGCGTCTCTGTTGTCAAAAGCAAATATCCCGGCCTGCATCACCTTGATGCGAGCTGCCGGGCACACAAAACGAAGCGGCGCTTTAGAACCAGCCTTGCGGGATGATGAGGATGTCACCAGGCTTCATCTCCACATTGCCCGAGATGTCGCCGCGCTTGATGAGGTCCTTCAGGCGCACGGAATATTGCTTGCCGCCCTCGGACGCACGCAGAATGGAGGCACCATTCCCGTCGGCAAAGTCGGTCAACCCGCCCACAGCAATCATCACGTCGAGCAAAGTCATCTTCTGCTTGTATGGCAGTGCTTGGGGCTTGGCCGCCTCGCCCACCACGCGAATCTGCTCACTGTAGGGACCGACGAAGGCGGTGACGATCACGGTGACAACCGGATCGCGTACGAACTTGGCCAGCGACTTCTCGATGTCGCGTGCAATTTCGGTGGAGTTCTTGCCTTGCACCACCAGTTCATCGACCAGCGGCGTGGCCATCTTGCCGTCCGGCCGCACCGGCACAGACAAGGACAATTCAGGATTGCGCCACACGATGATATTCAGCGTGTCGCCCGGGCCGACGATGTAGTTGTAGTCAGCGGCGGCCGCGGCCGTGGGGGCCGGCGGATACTTCGAAGAGCCGGCGCATGCGGCCAGAATTGCGATGAAAAAGCCGAGCCCAGCCCAACGGGCAGCCAGCCGGAAAAAGACAGAACTGACTCTCAAAGCAAATCCCCTTAATGAGCTGGCAAAGACAGCTACTTTGCCGGGGAATATAACGCATTTCCCTCTTTTGACGCCAAAAAAACACCGGGCCGTTGGCGCCATCCGACACCCTCGCGCAACACAGATGGGCCGCCATGGCCCCGACAGGCACGCGTCCTAGAATGCTCCGGCAGCAGGAGCAGGTCATGGAAATAGAGGCGGCAATTCGCGAATGGCAAGCGCTCCTGGGCGCTGGCCAGGTGATGTTGGGTGATGCGGTGCAACACGCTTACGGCAACGACGCCAGCGGCAACGAGAGAAGAATCCCCGCCGCCTTGCGCGTCACCGACAGCGCCACGGTGCCCGAGCTGATGCGCATCGCCACCCGCCATCGCGTGCCGGTCTATCCGATCAGCACCGGGCGCAACTGGGGCTACGGAACCTCCCTTCCGGCGCAGGACGATTGCGTGATCATCGACCTGTCCGGCCTCAACAAGATCCTGTACTTTGACGCCGAACTGGGCGCCATCACGCTCGAGCCAGGCGTGACGCAAGGCATGCTCGCCGACTTCCTGGACCAGGGAAACCACGCTTTTCTCGTCCCCGTGACCGGCGCCGGCCCCACTTGCAGCCTGCTGGGCAACGCCTTGGAGCGTGGCTACGGCGTCACACCGCAAACCGACCATTTCGGCGCCGTGACCGACCTGGAGGCGGTGCTGGCCGACGGCAGTACCTATAAGACAGCCCTGCGCGAGGCCGGCGGCGAAGACCTGGCCCGGCTCTTCAAATGGGGGATCGGCGCCTACTCCACCGGCCTTTTCACCCAAAGCGGGTTTGGCGTGGTGACGCGCATGACCATCGTCCTGGCGCGCCGCCCCGAATGCGTGAAGGTCTGCCTCTTCAGCCTGAAGGACGACGCCCTGCTGGAGCCCGCGGTCGAACGCATCCGCAGCATCCTCGGGCGGCTGCCGGGCACCGTGGGCGCCATCAACCTGATGAACCAACACCGGGTGCTGGCCATGTCCGCGCCCTATCCGCACGCCCAGCTCAGCCCGGCTGGCGTGATTCCCGCCTCGGTCATCCAGTCGCTCGGGCGCCAGTACCAGATCTTGCCGTGGACCGGCTTCGGTACGCTCTACGGCACCCGCCGCATGGTGGCGGCCGCGCAAAAGGAAATCAGGAGTCTGCTGGCAGGCGTTGCCAGCCGCCTGCTCTTCGTCACCCCAAATAGTGCACGCACCCTGGCCAAAGCCGCGGGCTGGATACCCGGCGCCGGCGGCAAACGACTGGCCAGCACCGCTGCCACGCTGGCCAAATCACTGGAACTGGTAGCCGGCCGCCCCAACGAAACGGCGCTGCCGCTGGCCTACTGGCGCAACCCCAACCCGCCCAAGGGCCCCTTGCGCGACCCTTCGCGCGACGGCTGCGGTCTGATCTGGTACGCCCCGCTTGTACCCATGCGGCCGGCCGGCGTGCGTGCCTACGTGAACATGGTCAAGGAAATCACCCCCAAGCATCGCCTGGAACCGCTGATCACCTTCACCTCGATCAGTGACAAATTATTCGACAGTACCGTTCCGCTGGTATTCGAGCGGCATCTGCCGGAGGCCGTGGCCAGCGCCGCCAGCTGCTACCGCGAGTTGCTGGAAAGTGGCCGCGCCAACGGCTGGCTGCCGTATCGCGTGGGCATCAGCACCATGGAAACCCTGGGCAAACTGCAACCCGACTCGCACGCCTTCCATGCCCGGCTGCGCAAGGACCTGGATCCCCACAACATCCTGGCACCGGGTCGCTACCGCTGAAAATGTATTAGAAGCCGTAAAAAGTGTCGCAAAAAGTGTCGAACTTGCTTACATAACTACCCCATCAAGAGTGCGTTTTCCTTAAAAATCAACGACTTAGAAAGATGGCACGCTCCCTGCGTTAAGGTACTCGTTAGATTTTTTCATCAACAAGGGACGGGTTGACCATGAAGATGCTTTTGAATTCAGTTGCAGTCGCCGGGGCGCTTTTGGGTGCATCCGCAGCGGGTGCCGGCACCCTCGTAACAGACTGGGGCTACAACGTCAGCACCGCATGGACGGCTGCCACGTTTAGCGCCGGCACCGGGACGACATCCCAGAACGCCAGCGAAATCATCTGGGGCGGCGGTGGTGCATATAACAATGCCAATCTGACCCCGGCGGCGGCAAGCAGCGCCCTGGTGATCAGCAATACGCCGGCTATTGGCGTTGTGGCAACCAACACGTTCCCTGGCCCGCCCCCCGCATATGGCTTGGCAACTGTTGTCACGCACTACAACAACACACTGGATGGTTCGCGTGCGTTCTTGTCGACCGCCACGTTTCAAGCCACCTTGGCGCTGAATCCACTGAATCCGGCCGCGCCTGGCTTTGTTCTTCCGTCCTTGGGCTTTACGATCAAGTTCAAGGAAACGCCCAACATCCAAGGTGGCTGCCTGCCTGGGTCTGTGAGCACTTGTGACGACATTTTCGTGCTGGATGCTGGCGAGTTGACACAAGGTTTTGACTACGACGGGTTCCACTATTCCGTGAACATCTTCGACGTCAACCCAACGACGCTGCAACCTCCGGGCAGCTTTCATACGCTTACCCCGCAGGAGTGCGCTGCAGCAGGTGCCGCAGCAGGTTGCCTGGGCTTCACCACCCAGGAAAAGACATTCACGCCGGCGCAGTTCGCGTTCTTCATCAACGCCAGGGAACTCCCTGAGCCGAGCAGCCTGGCCTTGCTCGCGGTTGCACTGGTTGGCTTGAGCGCAGTGGCGCGCCGCCGCTCGGTCTGAATCCGGGTCAATCGATTCTGTCGGGGGAACGAATCCCCCACTCAAAAACTGCTTGCCGGTGGTAAGCAGTTTTTTTTAGAGGCAGCCGGTTTGCTTTTGTGGAGCCAGTTTCAGCCTATCGCGTGAAAAGTGTCGCGTTTATTTACAGCGCCTTTTCGCCGAAAATACATCTTTCATAGAAATCAATGGCTTAGCACATTGGCACGCTCTCTGCTTGAACGCTTCTGCCGAAGTTTTTCTAGCAATCTTTTAGGAGAGCTAACCATGAAGAAGCTTTTGAATGCAGTCGCACTGGCCGGAGCGCTCTTGGGTGCCTCCACTGCTGGCGCAGCAACCCTCATTACGGATTGGACTTACAACGTCGCCACTGACTGGATCACGGCCAATACCGTGTTCTCTGGGGGTGGTGGTGCGCAAACCAATACGACCTCCCTCATCAGTTGGGGCGCCGCAGCGGGAAGCCACCTGGTGTTTACGGGAGACCCGACTCTTGACCGCAGCGCGTTGGCGATTACCAACTCTCCAACGGCTGGTTCGATTCAAACCAATGGCGCCTCTGAAGCCGGCGCAACCGTTACGCACTTCAACCACACGATCGACGGCAGTTTTGCCGCGCTGAGAAGCACGAGCCTGACGACTTCGCTGTTGCTCACCTCGGCGATTCCAATTTTTGGCATCCCGATTGCCCCGCCGCCACTGAACTTCGATGTCAATTTCATCGAAACGCCGAATATCTCCGGCTCCTGTGCGCCGCCATCCGCAAGCGTCTGCGACGATATCTTCGTGATTGCGCTGCCTGACCTGACCCAAGGGTTCGATCTGCTCGGCTATCACTACACCGTCAACATCTTTGACACTGGCGGATTCCTGCATTTCCTCAGCGACGCGCAGTGCGCTGCAGCTGGCGTGGCAAATGGATGCTACGGCCTGCAAACGATTGAAAATGCACAGACACCGATCAACTTCGAGTTCAATATCACGGCCACCCTGATTCCTGAGCCAGAGAGCCTTGCATTGTTTGCCGCCGCCCTGTTTGCACTGGGCGCCGTGATGCGTCGCAAGACCCTCTGATACGCAAGCTGTTTACTCAGGTCTTTCTCAAAAACCGGCCACGGATCGTGGCCGGTTTTTTTTGCTGACGTGCATCCACTCCTGATAAAAGGAGCATAGTTCGCAAGCCAAACCACTCGCACATGAATATTGCATTACAAAAAGTCTTCATCAAATTGCATCAGGGCTTGGATTGGCGCCTTCGAAGGCTGCTCGGAGATCAAGTTGTCGACCTCCCCAAAGTCATGGCGGCCCGGTGTTGGCGGCCCTTGCTGCGCAAAACAGCATTCATCGGCATTACCGGCAGCGCTGGCAAGACCACGGCAAAAGAGCTTCTCCTGGGGGTGCTCTCCGCCAAGGGCAAGACGATAGGTACCCCCGAGTCGCTCAATGTGCCGGCAGAGGTCGCGAGGTTGGTCTTGCGCACGCGGCCTCAGCATGATTTTTGCGTTACCGAGATAGGCGCTGCGCGCGCGGGCTCGTTGGACTTGCCGCTCAAACTGCTCCAACCGACCGTTTGCATCGTTACCGTCATCGGGGACGATCACTTAAGCTCCTACGCATCGCGCGAAGCCATCGCTCAGGAAAAGGGAAAGCTCGTTGCTTGCCTTCCCAAGACCGGTACGGCCGTCCTCAATGCAGATGATGCGCTCGTCCGCGCCATGGCAAGTAAATGCGCCGGTAAAGTACTGACCTACGGGACTTCCGCAGAAGCGGATATTCGCGCCACAGAAGTGAGTGCAATCTGGCCGGATCGATTGGCATTGACTGTCGCGTATGGCGATGAACAAGTTCTGGTTCAGTCGCAACTATGCGGTCCCCACTTGGCAACGCCCCTGCTGGGAGCAGTGGCTGGAGGAATCGCTGCGGGCCTGAGTCTTCGAGAATGTGCAGATGGCATTGCCAGCATTGCGCCCTTTGCTGGCCGGATGCAGCCCGTCTCAACCAAGGACGGTGTGACCTTCATCCGGGACGACTTCAAGGCTCCCCTTTGGACTGTTGATGCTTGCCTCCAATTCATGAGCACAGCGCGGGCCAAGCGGAAGATCATCGTCGTCGGCACTCTTTCGGATTTTGGCGCCGGCGTGGGCGCACCGGAAAAATATGCACGCATCGCCCGGCGGGCGCAAGAAATCGCGGACATCACCGTCTTCGTCGGCCCATGGGCCTCTCATGTTCTAAAGACACGCAGGCCGGGCTTCGAGGATGCGCTACGTGTATTCACGCATGTCTTCGAAGCGGCGCAGTACATCAACTCGGCAACACGCGAGGGCGATCTGGTCTTGCTCAAAGGAACCAACAAGCAAGATCATCTGCTGCGCATCGTTATGGCCAGGAGCAATGACATCGCCTGCTGGCGCAACGATTGCCTGCGCGATTCGTTTTGCAACGATTGCCCAGATCGGACGAAGCCATCCCGCCCACAGGGATCGCGATCAAACGATCCTGCAATAGGCAACGAGCTTGCGGTTCTCCCGCCAGGTCAGCGCCCCATTCAGCCGGAAGAGCAAGTCATTGTGGGCCTTGGCAATCCCGAGCCCAAATTCGTGGATACACCCCATAACGTGGGCTATGCGGCAGCGGACCGTATTGCCGCATCAATGGGCTTGCGCTGGGAATCGCACGCGAACGCCTGGATGGCGCGCGGCACAACCTCAGCAGGAAAGGCGGTGTGCCTGGTAAAGGTGCAGCAGCCAATGAATCACACCGGCGCCGGGCTGAAGCAACTCGCAGACACGTTTGCATTCAGCTCCGCGCAATGCGTCCTTCTTTATGACGACCTGGATATGCCGATGGGTGCCGTGCGAACGCGCCTGAGAGGTGGCGCAGCGGGTCATCGCGGCGTCGTATCCGTCCTGGAGGCATTTCAGACAGATGAGTTTCGCCGAGTGAAGATCGGCGTGAAACCGGCCGAAGAGATCGCGAACCGCGCAGAGTATGTGTTGGCGCCCTTCCCCCAAGGCGCCCGCGAGATCATGGGCCAGAGCATCGACGCCGCAGAGAAGCGCGCACTTGAACTGGCTTTTGGCTCAACCAAGAAGACGGTCTCGAGCGCGGCTCTGTAGTCGCCAGAGTCGAGGAAGAATTTCTAGAGCGCACTTACCCATGGATGGGTTTTTGCGTTCGCATGCCGCTTCAAGAACTCCCTCGCCGTTTCCGTCAGCAAGCCATTCCCATGGATCTGCGCGGCCTGCGTGGAAGCGATGTCATTGAGCTCAAGAATAATCGGCCCCTTGTCGGTCAACGCGAAGTCCCAGTGCTGGATCTTCATCAACGGGAACGCGGCGCCGCCTATCTGGCACGCTTGCAGGACCTCGCTCCATCCGGGCAAGCGAAACCCGCTGATCATTTGCCCGGAGCCCGGGTGCCGCTCGAGCACGCTGGCCTTGGGCCAGAACGCGCCAAGCATTCTGTCGACCTCACCGGTCACGGGATCCACGTCGGCCAGCAGGTTGCCATAACGCCCCATGCTGAAGTTGTCCACCTGGTTCGGCGGCACCGCGATCTTCCAGAACGACCGCAGGATCTTGACCCCGCCAACATCGTTCAGGCACATCACGCGCACGCCGCACAGGGCTGACCACTGCGTCAGTGCCTGGATCTCCGGCGCCAGAGTGAAGCCCTCCTGGAACAGGTAACCACACTCGGGCTTGTGATACCTCGAATCAACGGATTGGTCCAGGCGCTTCAGGAAATCGTCGACCTTTAAATCGCCGCCATTCAGCTGATTCAGGGTATCCGTGGCTGGATCGTAGCCGGCAAGATAGGCGGAGCCAAACCCTTGCTGGGAAAACGCCGGCTTGCCGAACAACGGATAGATGGAAGGGTCTCGCAGAAAGCGCCCGACCGCCTCCCTGGTCTTGAGGTGAATGCCCAAGTCCGGCGAGATCTGCCTGGACGGATGAAAGGCGGCCTTGATGGGTGCCACGGGCAGCCCGGCAGCACTGGCCATCTGGGTAAAAACGAACTTGTCCCAAGCCGGCAGCACCGCATATCTCGGGTTGAGCGCCATGCTGAAGTTTTCCTGCAGGCTCCAGCCCAGGAAATCCGCGGCTCCGCGCCCTTTTTGGTAACTCGGGTCATACAGCTTGTACCAGTAGTAATCCGATACTCCGCACTGGCCGCCCAACTGCCGCAATGCCCGGATTTCCTTGAGCTGGGTCAACCAGGTCTTGCCGGTCTGCTGCTGTACAACCGCAGCCCACTCACGGTACTGGCCGAAGCGGCCCGCAAGACGATTGAAGTGGCTGTCATTGGTGATTGTCATGCGTTGATCATCATGCTCTTGATGGTCTGGTCGATAAAAGGCCTGCGGCCCAGCAGCTGTGGCACGCCCAAGTCGGCCTCCGTATTCAATTCCATCAAGACCGGACCCTCTGCGCAAAACGCTACGTCCCAGTGCTGCAGCTTCAAGCCCGGAAAGTGCGAGGCGGCGGACAGGCACAAGTCCATGGCCTGCTGCCAATCAGGCAAGGCCTGGCCAAGCAGGGTTTGCTGCGTGTCCGGATGCTGCGTAACTTCCTTGCCACCCGGCCACAGGCCTGTCACCACGCGCTCGACCACACCCGTCTCTTTGTTGATTGCCGCCAGCAGGTTGCCGGTGGCGCCCATGTGGAAGTTGTCGGTGATGTTGTGCGCGCGCGCTACCTTCCAAAAGGTCAGGTGGATCCGGGGGCCGGTGGGCGCCACCGCAACGATGACCCGCACACAGCTGGTGGTGGGTCCGATCAGGGCGCGCACCTGGGGGTGAGGCTGCAGCGGCTTCTGGAACAGCATGCCCGAGTACTGCCGGGTCATGCAGGCCTCGACGAGTTCACGCATCGCGACCTGGTGTCCATGGATGTCGGTGAACTGGCGTGTTGCTGCGTCATACGCCGTCAGCAAAAAGGTGCCGCGCCCGTAGCTTCCATGGATCGGCTTGATGAAGACCGGATACACCAGGCCATTGGCCAGAAACTCTTCCAGTTCGGCCTGCGTTGCAAGGGAGCGCTCGTGCCCCACGCGGCGCTTTTCGGGCGAGAAGGTTGCCACTGTCTCGGGTGCCGGCAGACCGTACTGCTGCAGCAGGGCGTAGTTCAGGACCTTGTCGTTTGCCGTGGCGCGCCAATAATTGCGATTCAGTGCCTGGTCGATCTGCGCGCTGGCGCGCCAGCCAACGCAGTCGCTCTTTAGCGCGCCGGGGTAGCTTTTGTCGTCGAATACCTCAAGCTCGTAATATTCTTCCAAGCCCAGCCGCCGGCTGCCGGTGGCCAACTTGACCATTTCGGACCACTGGCGAAGGTAGGATTTGCCGGTGAGCCGGTTTGCGGAAGATGCATACTCTAGTAGTTTTCCAAGTCGGGACATAGCCACTTTCGGACAGTGCAAGTTCTCACGTTGAACAATGCGCGTGCCGGCCGGATGCAACGGCAACGCCTTGATTTCGCTTGAAGCGGGCGCCAGTCTAACCAATATCCGACGGGCTCCCGGTTCCATAGCAAATCGCCGAGCAAGCAATGGCGCCCCCGAAGATTTTTTTATAGCCGCGATTCAGAAGTTATGACGACAGTATTGATGGTCTGCATGGGCAACATCTGCCGCTCCCCGATGGCGCAGGCGGTCGCGCAGCACTTGGCCAGCCAGGCGGCGCATTCCCAGCGTTCTTCCACGATCGGCGGCCTGGAGTTCGCATCGGCGGGCACGCATGCGCACCACACCGGCGAGCGGCCGGACCCGCGCGCCGCGGCTGCGCTCACGCGCCGAGGCTATGCGCCGGGCAGCATCCGGTCGCGCCGGATCACCGAGCAGGACTTTCAGCGCTTCGACCTGATCCTGGCCATGGACCGCGGCAATCTTGCGTCTCTGCAGCGCATGTGCCCACCGGCCCACGTGACCAAGCTCCGGCTGTTCCTGGAGTTTGCCGAGAACGCGGAACAGGCGGAAATTCCCGACCCCTATTACGGCAACGCCGACGGATTTGAGCGCGTGCTCGACCTTTGCGAGGCCGGCGCCAAGGGGCTCATCAAGAGCCTGCTGCCCAGCGGGGCCTAGACAGGCACCGCCCATGGCGCATCAGACGCGGTAGTACGCGCGGTACCACTCCACAAAGCGGCCAATGCCGTCGCGAATGCCGGTGGCCGGCACAAAGCCGACCCACTCGCCCAATGCGTCGGTATTTGCGTAGGTTTCGGGCACATCGCCATCCTGCAGTGGCAGCAGGCGCTTTTCGGCTTTTTGGCCTAATGCATCCTCGATGGCGGCAATGAAATCAAGCAGGGGCACCGGATTGTTGTTGCCGATGTTGAAGACCCGGTACGGCGCATTGCTGGTGGCCGGGTCGGGCTGGCTGGCCACATAGGCGGGGTTCGCAGCGGCGGTTCGGTCCAGCACGCGAATGACGCCCTCGACGATGTCCTCGACGAAAGTGAAGTCGCGCTGCATCTTGCCGTGGTTGAAGACGTCGATAGCGCGCCCTTCCAGGATCGCCTTGGTGAACAGGAACAGCGCCATGTCCGGCCGGCCCCAGGGTCCGTACACCGTGAAAAAGCGCAGGCCGGTGGTCGGCAGGCCGTACAGGTGGCTGTAGGTGTGCGCCATCAGCTCGTTGGCCTTCTTGGTGGCCGCGTACAGGCTCACGGGATGGTCCACGCTGTCGTGCTCGGAGAACGGCATCTTGGTATTGCCGCCGTAGACGCTGGAGCTGGACGCATACACCAGGTGCTGCACCTTGCTGTGGCGGCAACCCTCCAGGACGTTCATGAAGCCGACCAGATTGGCGTCGACATAGGCGTGCGGGTTTTTCAGCGAATAGCGCACGCCGGCCTGCGCGGCCAGGTGGATTACCCGGTCGAACTTTTCCCGCTCAAAGAGCTGTTCCATGCCAGGCCGGTCGGCCACATCCAGCTTGACGAACCGAAAGCCCGCGTGCGGCTGCAAGCGCTCCAGGCGGCTTTCCTTCAGTGTCACGTCGTAGTAGTCGTTGAGGTTGTCCAGCCCCACTACCTCGTCGCCGCGCGCCAGCAGCCGCAGGGCCGTGGTCATGCCGATAAAGCCCGCAGCGCCCGTAAGCAGTATTTTCATAGCCCCACTCTCATGCATTCCGTTGAATCGGGACCGATCTTAGCGTGTGTCTTTGGCCTGGGCGTTGCCAGGAGGAAACGAAGAACGCCGACCAAGCGGGCATTGGAGTGCTTGCTCCTAAAAATGTGACGCATCGCGCCTCATTTGGGTGCAAAATCGAGTATCGCGTATACGAGGGCAGATAAATGCAGGGTACCAAGAGGCGAACCGCAGCTGCGCAACCCAAATACATGCGCACGTCGGATAGATTCAATGCCGAGATGCCAGTGGAACTTGATGGCGTCAAGGGCCTCACTCGCAACATCAGCGCCACAGGGGTCTATTTTGAAACCGATGCCGCCTTGACGGCACCCGGGTCGCATGTCAGCCTGACCATCGAGGTCACCATGGGCGGGGAAAAGCTGCAATTGGTGTGCGAGGGTGAAGTAGTCCGGATCGATACCAAGCGCGATGGCACGCTCGGTATCGCAGCCAGGCTGCGCAACTCCTTTTTCTCGAACGCTGAAGAGTACACAGACCTCAGCGCCCTGGACACCGTTCCCGCCAGTCTCACGAATTGATCCGCTTCGCAGGGTTGGGTGAAAATACCAACCCATGAAAAATCCACTCGTACGGGGAGTCAGAAAGCTGTGGCACCAGCTTTTGCGAAGGGCCTTTTCTTCGTTCCCGCGCAGTACCCGTTTCGCCATCTACCGCTCGTTCGTCGATTGCGACCCGGCGCCCGACAAGCGCCTGGTGCTGAAGATCGCAGAAACCACCGAAGAGCTGACCGCCTGCTTCAGGCTGCTGCATGACGCCTATGTCACCAGCGGCTTCATGAAGCCGGACCCGTCCGGCATGCGCGTCACGATCTACCACGCCCTGCCGACGACCACCACGCTTTGCGCGGTCTACGACGGTGAGGTGGTGGGCACCATGTCCCTGATCCGCGAAAGCGTGTTTGGATTCCCTTTGCAAGCGGTATTCGACTTGACCGAAGTGCGCGCACAGAAGGGGAACATCGCCGAAGTCTCGGCACTGGCCGTGCATCCGAAGTTCCGCAAGACAGGGGGCGCCATCCTGTTTCCGCTGATGAAGTTCATGTACGAGTACTGCACCACCTTCTTCGACACCCGCCACCTGGTGATTGCAGTCAACCCGAACCGCATCGAGATGTATGAGTCGCTGCTGTTTTTCCAGCGGCTCACGGAAAGCTCGGTCGACAACTACGATTTCGCCAATGGCGCGCCGGCCGTGGGCGCGTCTCTGGACCTCTATGGGGCGCCCCAGGTCTTCAAGCAAGCCTACGATGCCAAGGCCGCGCGCAAGAACCTGTTCGCCTATTTCACGCAGATCACCTTGCCAAACATCGTGATTCCAAACCGCCGCTACTTCGTCACCAACGATCCGGTGATGACACCGGCATTGCTGGACCATTTCTTCAACCAGCAGACCCAATGCTTCCAGAACCTGGACGACCGCAAGAAGGTGCTGCTGCATTCGATCTACAACCTTCCCGAATACAACGACGTGCTGCCCGAGATACCGGCCTCCGAAGCCGACCAGCACCCGATGCGCAAGCACCGGCGCTATTCCATGCGCTGCCCGGGCAACCTTATCGTGGCCGGGGCGGAGAACATGGCGGAGCACGGGTCCTACCCGTTCCAGGTGATCGAGCTCTCGAACGCCGGTTTTCAGGCGTACTCGCCCATTCCCTTGCCGCTGAACATCTGGGGTGAGGCCACGGTTCATCTGGGCAAGACGGAAGTCTCCAAGGTGAAGGCGATGGCCGTGCGCGACAAGACCAACGGCTTCAATGGCTTTTACGGCTTTCAGCTGGCCGAGCCGGACCTGATCTGGCGCAAATGCGTCAATGCGCTGGAATCGGGACAGACGCACGAAGACCTCGAACACGCCACGATGTTCATGCACTGATGCGTCAATTGATTCTCTTGCCCGGCCTCGCCGGCGACACCGTGATGTGGCAGCCGCAACTCGCGGCACTGCCGGCCGGCTTGCAAGCGCACGTGACCGATGTGCATGCCCGCCATGGCGCTATCCCGGAAATGGCCGCGGCGCTGCTGCGCGAGCATGAAGGAGAGCTCATCCTTTGCGGTGCGTCCATGGGCGGCATCATCGCGATGGAAGCCGTGCGCCAGGCGCCGCAGCGCATCCGCGGCCTGGCCCTGCTCGGCACCAATGCCCGGCCCGAGACGGCCGAAATGCGGGCCCTGCGGGAAGGCGCGATTGCCGTGTTCTTCCGTGAAGGCGGCGTGGAGGAAATCATCCGGGCCAATGTAGCCCTGGCCTTTCACCCCCGCCAGGCCGCGGACGCGGCGCTGGTGGACAGCTATCTTTCGTTTGTCTTGCGCGCCGGTGCCGAGCAACTCATTCGCCAGAACCGCGCCATCATGAGCCGGCCCGATGCGCGGCGGCACCTGGCCCAGGTGCGCTGCCCCACGCTCGTGATGTGCGGCGACGCGGACCAGCTCACGCCACCCGAATGTTCGCGCGAAATTGCGCAATTGATTCCGAACGCCGAACTCGTCTGGGTGCCGCAATGCGGCCACATGCTGACGATGGAAAAGCCAGCGCTCGTCAATGCCGCCCTGCTCGCCTGGCTGGCGAAGCTCTAGTCCCGCGGACACTCACTCGCGGCCGAGGCTGCGCACCTTTTCGGCCAGGCGCAGCTGCACTCCGGGCGAAACGAACTTGTCGACTTCTCCGCCCAGCAGGGCAATCTCGCGCACAAAGGTGCTGGAGATGAACTGGTACTTGTCGCTGGGAGTGAGGAACACGGTTTCCACGTTCGGCATCAGGCTGCGGTTCATGCCGGCCAACTGAAACTCGTAGTCGAAGTCGGTCACCGCGCGCAAGCCCCGCACCATGGCCTTGCCGCCGCGCTCCACGACAAAGTCGCGCAGCAGGCCCGAGAAGCTTTCAACTGTGACCTGCGGGTAATCCTTGACCACTTCCCGCGCCATCTCGATGCGCTCCTGCAACGTGAACAGCGCTTTTTTGTGGTGCCCCGCCGCCACGGCGACGATCACCCGGTCAAATAGTTGCGTGGCCCGGCGAACCACGTCTTCGTGGCCCAGGGTCATGGGGTCAAAAGTACCGGGATAGACGGCAAGCACGTCGTGGCCCATGGCTTCTTCTCCTCAAACGGTCCAGGACCACGGCAGTCCCGGTTTTTCAGCGCATTATGCCGCCCGCACCAGCAGGTGCGCATGAACCGCGCCGGCCTTGAGGTAGCGACGGACTTCCAGGCCGAGCGGCGCCAGCGCTTCGGAGTCCCAGGCGCGCGGCGCTTCCAGGTAGACAAAGCCCCCGGCAGCCACAGCGGCGGCCGCTGCTTTCAGGGCGGCCTCGAACAGGCCGCTGTCAAAGGGAGGGTCCAGGAATATTGCATCCGCGCTGTCGGGCGGCAGGCGCCGCAGCGCAGCGATGGCATCGCCGCGCTCCACGCGCACGGAGGCAGCCTGCAGCTTGCCCTGGATCGCCTTGAGCTGGGCCACCAGGGCCGCGTCCTGCTCCAGCAACAGCACATCGCGGGCGCCGCGCGAAGCCGCCTCGAACCCCAATGCGCCGGTGCCAGCAAAGGCATCGACACAGCGCCAGCCGCCCAAGTCCTGCCCCAGCCAGTTGAACAGGGTCTCGCGCACGCGGTCCGGCGTCGGGCGCAGGCCTGGCCGGTCGGCCACCGGCAACAGCGTGCGCTTCCATTGGCCGCCGACAATGCGCACCTGGTTCGCTGGCCCGCCGCCGGCCTTGGGCTTGTTCAAGACACGCCTCCAACCACCACTGTCACCATTTTTTCCGGCTGCAGTTTGCGCGAAAATGCCGCCTTGACCTGCTCCACGGTCACCTTCTCCACCTGCTGGGCCCAGGTATCCAGGTAGTCCAATGCCAGGCCGTTCCAGGCGATGTTCGCGACGTTGTCCAGCAGCTTGCGGTTGCTGTCGATGCGCAGCGCGAAGCCACCAACCAGGTTGTCCTTGGCGGCCTTGAGCTCGGCCTCGGTTGGCCCCTCGGCCACGAACCGGGCCAGCACTTCGCGCGAGACCTGCACGGCCTGCTGCGCCTGGTCGGGCCGGGTCTGCAGGCCCAGCGTAAATGCGCCCGCATGCAAGCCCGGCGAAAAATAGCTGTACACGCTGTAGCTCAGGCCTCGCTTTTCGCGCACTTCGGTCGACAGGCGCGAGACAAATCCGCCGCCGCCCAGGATGTAGTTGCCGACCGTCAAGGCAAAGAAGTCGGGGTCGGTGCGCTTGAAGCCCGGCTGGCCGATGAAGACATGGGCCTGGGCCGAATCGAACGGGATGCGCCGCTCTTGCGCCTGCGCCAGTGCGTGCACTTCCGGCACGGTCGGCAGCACGGCGCAGGTACGCGCGGGCAATTGCGAAAACAGCTGCGTCACCAACGCGTCGGCTTGCGAACGGTTGAGCGCACCGACGATGCTGACCTTGGCGTGGCATGGCGCCATGAGCCGCGCATACAGCGTCTTCATGTCGACCGTGCCGATGCGCGCGATGCTTGCCTCGGTCATTTCGAAGCCATAGGGATGGTCGCCATAGACGGCCCCCGCGTAGGCGCGCCCGGCGATCGTGGCGGGCCGGGTGTTGGCTTCTTTCAGCGAAGCGCCAATGCGCTGGCGATCGCGCTCCCATACGTTTTCAGGAAACGCGGGTGCGCCCAGCTGCCGCGCGGCCAGGGCGCCGACCTTGGGCAGCAAATCGGGGTAGCTCAGTGAGCGCAAGGAGAAGCTCAGCCGATCAGCGCCGGCGCTGGCGCCAAACGACGCCCCCAGGTCGGCCCAGGCCTCGCTCAGGGCGTTTTCATCCAGCGCAGGCTCCGTGCCGCGCGCCTGGACGCCCTTGGAGAACTGCCCGGCCATGACGCTGGCCAGGCCGGCTTTTTCCGCCGGGTCGCGCCGACCTCCGGCGTCAAAGTCGATTTGCACGTCGACCATCGGAATCACCGGGCTTTCCACCAGGTAAACCTGCGCGCCGTTGGCCTGGGTCCAACGTTGGATGGGGATGCCGGCCATTGCATGGCACGTGCCCAACAGCACCAAGGAGATGGCCGCAAGGATTCGGGAGGTCGTATTTTTCATTGTCATGGTTGATTCCCGCGCTCAATGCCTGGAGCCCGGCGGCGGCGTGCGTGGCTTGCGTCCGGGCTCCGGCGGCTGGGGCCGGAGCACCGCCACCGTGAGCTTGTCGTCGCCAAAGTATTTCGCGGCCACCGCCTTCACTTGCTCCGCGCTGACGCCGCGCAAGCGTTGGATCAAGCGCTCGCCCGCATCCAGCGGCAAGCCCTGGGCCCAGTAGTTGCCCAGCTCGCGCGCCTGGTTGAAGACCGAGTCCAGCTTGTAAACCTCGCTGGCTACCCACTGCGTCTTCACGCGATTGAGTTCGGTTTCGGTGACGCCTTCGCGCGCGATGCGCGCCACTTGTTCGCGCAGCGCGGCCTCGACCTGCTCGGCCGTCTTGCCCTGCGCCGGCACACCATCCAGGACGAACAGCTGCGGGCCGCGCCCCCAGAGGCCGTTGTAGGCGCCCGCGCTGTCGGCAACGCGGTCCGTGCCTTGCGTCAGCGCACGGTCCAGCCGCGCGCCGCTGTAGCCGTCGAGCACGGCGGACAACACGGTCAATGCCAGCGCGTCGCTGTCGGCCTGTTCGCTGATCGCAGGCTGGCCGCCGTTTGCTGGCGCCAGGCCGGTGAGCTGGGGTACCTTGAATGCCAGGGACACATAGGCCTGCTCTGCCGGCGCCTTGAAATCCATGCGCCGCAAGCCTGCTTGCTCCGGCTCCGTGCGTGGCTTGCGCGCGGGCACGGCACGCGGGGGGATGCCACCATAGTGTTTTTCAGCCAGGCGCCGTACCTGGGCCACGTCCACGTCGCCTGCCACCACGACGGCCGCATTCGCCGGGGTGTACCAGCGCTGGTAGAACTCGCGCACGTCCGCGGGGGTCATCGCATCCAGGTCGCTCATCCAGCCGACAATCGGGCGCCGGTAGGGCGAAGCGACAAAGATCGCGGCACTCATCGCCTCGTTCATCAGCGCGCGCGGGTTGTCTTCGGTGCGCAGGCGGCGCTCTTCCTTCACCACCTCGATCTCGCGGGCGAACTCTTCGTCGGGCCACTGGTTGCGCGCGAAACGATCGGCCTCCAGCCGCATCACATCTTCCAGCCGGTTCGCCGGGATTTGCTGGTAGTAGCCGGTGTAGTCGCGCGCGGTGAAGGCGTTTTCGCGCCCGCCCAGCGCCGCCACGCGGCGCGAGAAATCGCCGGGCTTGAGCGTTGGCGTGCCCTTGAACATCATGTGCTCCAGCGCATGGGCCACGCCCGTGGTGCCATCGACTTCGTCCATCGCGCCCACGCGCACCCAAAGCATGTGGACTGCGGTTGGCGCACGGCGGTCAGGCTTGACGATGACCGTCAGCCCGTTGGAAAGCGTGAATTGCTCGACTTTGGGAAGGGTTTGGGAGGACGTCGGTGGAGGAGTTTGGGCGTTTGTGGCCAGGCCGGCCAACAGAAAAAACAGGGGTATGAGTCGTTTCATAGAATCGTGTGATTCTAAGAACGCACCCAATGTTCAGCTTTTTCAGGAAAAAAACACCTACTCCCCCCGCGGCACCCGAAATTTCAGCGCCCCTGCCGCCCATCTCGCTGCCCACCTCGGCGCCTGCGCCTGCGCCTGCGCCTGCCGGCAGCCTGATCGGCAGCGCGCTGGTCAAGCCGATCGAAATTCCAGCGGCCACGGCCCCTGCCGCCCCCGCCGAGCGCGAACGCTGGCTCGACAAGCTCAAGGCCGGCCTGCGCAAGACGGGTTCGAGCATTTCCACGGTATTCACCGGAACGCAGATCACAGAGTCGCTCTACGAAGAGCTCGAAGCCGCGCTGCTGATGGCCGATACCGGAGTGAAGGCCACGGAGCAACTGCTGGGCGAAGTCAGGCAGCGCGTCAAGGACAGCGGCGTCACACATCCCGTGGCGGTGAAGAATGCGCTGATCGAATCGCTGACCCGCATGCTCAAGCCGCTTGAAAAGGCTTTGGTGATCGGCCAGCAGCAACCGACGGTCATCATGGTGGCCGGCGTCAACGGCGCGGGCAAGACCACCTCGATCGGCAAGCTCACGCGGCATCTGAGTGCCGAAGGCGCCACGGTGCTGCTGGCAGCGGCCGATACCTTTCGCGCCGCGGCGCGCGAGCAATTGGGCATCTGGGCCGATCGCAACACCGTGGAAATCATCAGCCAGGAAGGCGGCGACCCCGCCGCCGTGAGTTTTGACGCCGTCAGTGCGGGCAAGGCGCGCGGCAAGGATGTGGTGCTGGTGGATACGGCCGGGCGCCTGCCCACGCAGTTGCACCTGATGGAAGAGCTCAAGAAGATCAAGCGCGTAGTGCAAAAGGCCGATGCAACCGCGCCGCACGAAGTTCTGCTCGTGATCGATGGCAATACTGGCCAGAACGCCCTGGCGCAGGTCAAGAGCTTTGACGACGCGCTGCAACTCACAGGCCTGATCGTCACCAAGCTGGACGGCACGGCCAAGGGCGGCGTGCTGGCCGCCATCAGCATGGAACGGCCGGTGCCGGTCTACTTCATCGGCGTCGGCGAAAAGCTGGAAGATCTGGAGACCTTCAATGCGCGCGAGTTCGCGCAGGCGCTGCTCTCCTGAGAACTTGCGGGACAGACCAGGAATTGCGAAGCAATTTTTCTCTGTCCTCAACTGATCAGACGGGACAACTCAAGTCCGCGCCTCTTTTGCCGATAGAGATAGATCGTCCTTCGGCACGCGAGGTGGCACCATGAGAGTTGACGCATCTGCTATCCAGTTCAGCACCTCGCATGTCGCCACGCGCCACCACGCCAAGCTAACCACGCTGAACATGTGGGTCGGCGATCGCCGGCCAGACTTTGAACGACAAGGGCGCGTCTCGATTTCGCCCGCGGCCATCGCCAGTGCCGAGACAGAGCAGTCCGCCACGGTCCAGGCCATCGAGGAAGCGGCCAAAGCAGTCGAGAACGATCCGAAGATGCTGCTGATCCGTGCGGTGATCGAAATGCTGACCGGGCAGGAGGTCAGGCGCTTGTCATCGCATTTGTCTGCACCGACACCGGCGCCAGCCACCGGGATCAAAGACCCGAACGCCGCCACCGCAACCAATGCGCCGCAGCGTGCCGGTTTCGGTTTGGAATTCGACCACCACGAGGTCTACGAGGAAACCGAGCAGACCTCGTTTCAGGCGCAGGGACTCGTACGCACGGCCGACGGCCAGGAGATCCGATTCGAGATCCGCTTGCTGATGCAACGCAGCTATCGCGAAGAAACCAAGGTTTCGATGCGGCTGGGTGACGCGGTGCAAAAAGACCCGCTGGTCGTCAACTTCGCCGGCACCGCTGCTCAGCTGCAAAGCCAGCGCTTTGACTTCGATCTGGATAGCGACGGCGCACGCGAGCAAGTCCCTCTCCTGGCCGGCAATCGCGGCTTCCTGGCGCTGGACTTGAACGGCAACCGGCGCGTCGACTCGGGCCGCGAACTGTTCGGACCGGCCACCGGCGATGGCTTCAGCGAGTTGGCGCAGCACGACCACGACGGCAATGGCTGGATCGACGAACGCGACCCGGTCTTTGGGCAACTGCGCATCTGGACGCCGGAGGGCGAAGGCCCGGGCGCGCTGGCCTCGCTGGCAGATCGCGGGGTTGGCGCGATATCGTTGACGCACGCCGAAACGCCGTTCGAACTGCGCAACGCGAACAACCAAAGCCTGGGGACCGTGCGCGCCACCGGCGCTTACCTTGCGGAAAACGGCAATGCAGGCACCGTGCAGCAAATCGACCTGACGTCCTGAAGCCAACCGATCGGGCTTCCCTTTGGCGTTCAGCGGACGATCAGCCGCACCGCCCCGACATCCGTCTTGCGCGCCCCCACCTCGCCGATCTCGGCCGCCGCCGCAAAGCCGTGGCGGCGAAAGACCGCCAGCACTTCGTCCACCGCGTCGGCACTGCAAGCCACCAGCAGACCACCGCTGGTCTGCGGATCGCTCAGCAGGGCCTGGTCCGCGGTGCCAAATTCGGAAGGCAGCACCACCTGCTGGCCGTAGCCCGTCCAGTTGCGCCCGGATGCCCCGGTGATGAGGCCCTGCGCCGCCAAGCCATATACGCCCTCGAGCAAGGGAACGCGCGCCCAATCGAGCCGTACCGAGCAAGCCGAGCCGCGCGCCAGCTCCAGCGTGTGGCCCGCGAGACCAAAGCCGGTGATGTCCGTCAGCGCATGCACGCCTGGCAGCGCCGCGAGCTCCGGCCCGGGAGTGTTGAGCTGGGTGGTGCTGGCGATCATGGCGGCATAACCGGCCGCGTCCAGGCGGTCCTTCTTGAGCGCGGCTGAAAGCACGCCCACGCCGAGCGGCTTGCCCAGCACCAATCGGTCACCAGGCCGCGCGTCGGCATTGCGCTTCACCCGTTTGGGATGCACCAGGCCGAGCGCCACCAGCCCGTAGATCGGCTCGACTGAATCGATGGTGTGGCCACCGGCGATCGGAATGCCCGCCGCGCGGCACACCGATTCGCCTCCGGCAAGAATCTTGCCGATGGTGGCCGTGGACAACACATTCACCGGCATGCCGACCAGCGCCAGCGCCATGATCGGCTGGCCGCCCATGGCGTAGACGTCGGATATCGCGTTGGTGGCGGCGATGCGGCCGAACTCGAACGGATCATCAACGATAGGCATGAAGAAGTCCGTCGTCGCGACCAGCGCCTGCGTGTCGTTGAGCTGGTAGACGGCTGCGTCATCAGCCGTCTCGATCCCCACGAGCAACTGTGGCGGCACCGGCATGCCGCTAGTGCTCTTGAGGATTTCAGACAACACGCCGGGCGCGATCTTGCAGCCGCAGCCGCCGCCGTGCGAGAGCGAGGTCAGGCGAGGCTCGGTGGTAGCAGGGACAGCGGCGGCGGTAGCAGGCATGGAGCAGCTTTCAATTCAAGGTAGATCGCAGAGGCGCCCACCATTGTCCTCAGCTTTCGCGGGTCACGTCACTGCCGGCGCCAGGCGCTGCAAACTTCGCCGCCAAGGCCGTCTGAAAAATCATCCCCAGCAGCAGTGCCAGCAGCGGATCGGTCATCTCGGGCGTGCGGCCCGGGCTCCAGCGCTGCAGCCACTCGATGCCCCAGAGACCGCTGGCCAGCAGCAAGCCGGCAACCGGCAGGCGCAAACCGATCTGGCCAAGCAGCAGAACCACCCCGCCGTACAGATAGCACTTCTCAATCAGTGCTGCCGTGTTGCCCAGCATGTTGCCGTTCAACAATCCCGCAAACGGCATCCACATGAAGGGCTGCGGCGGACCGGCGCGCGGCCATGGCGTCAACCCCGACACCACGATGCTGGCCAGCAGCATCACAAGGACGCGCCGCGCAGCCGCCGGATCGCGCGTAAACCAAGGCCGCAGCACCAGGGCCAGCAGCAGTCCCACGACGTTCGACAGGCTGACGACGCTCTGCCAGAAGATGGGCTCGATCAGCAGTACCGCCACGGCAAACGCGCCCGCGACGCGAGAAGAAATCCCATGCCACGGCGAATGCCGCAGCAGCAGGAACCAGAACAGCCATGCCGCCGTGTCGTGCAAGACGCGCCCGCCTTCCCACCTGGGGCGCAACAGTAGTGGCCTGAGTGCATGACGAAGATTGTCAACATCCAGGGTCGGCACCAGCGGAAACCAGCGATAGGCCAGCCACAACAGCATCAAGACCGATGCCACGGGCCAAAGCGGCGACGCCAACGCCAGGGATTGCACGTGGGCGCGGACGAAAAACCGGGCCCTGGCCGCCAACGCGATGCCGAGCAGGATGCCGGCCGTGTTGAACCACGCATCGGAAGCCGTGGGATCGCGGGAAGGAAACCAGAACTGCAGGTATTGCAAGCCCCAGGCGAACGCGATGCCGCCTGCCAGCCACAAACTCCACCTCCAGCGCGCGGGCGAACCGGCCGGTATGCACAGGCCCAGCGGCACAAACAGCAGCAGATTGCCCGCGGCATCCACTGCTGAAACCCGCGCCGGCCATACCAGGAAAAGGTGCACCAGATCGCCGCGGGTCGGCACATGGGGAACGTAGGTAAACGGAAAGAAAGAACCGTAAAAAATCAGGGTTACTACCAGGAACAGCAAAATCCGCATGCGAAGGCAGTCTACGGACAAGCACGTTCTGAAGGGCTGGCATTGATCAGGGTAAACCCTAGATTTTTTATGGTTAATCGGGTATTACCTCTGTGGGAAAGCGCTATCGCCGCGATTGAACTTCGGATTTAGCACTCCCTCCAACAGAGTGCTAATATGACGTCTTGAGAAAAGGAGTTCTGGAATGACTGTTCAATCTGGAGCCATGACCACCGCACTGGCCCCCGCAAACCCTTGGAGCTTGGTGCCGCCGCTTGGCAACCTGGATGCCTATATTTCGGCAGCCAATCGCCTTCCCATGCTGACGCTTGAGGAAGAGCAGGCGTTTGCCAGAAAATTCAAGGAAGACAACGACTTGGAAGCTGCCGGAAAGCTGGTGTTGTCGCACCTGCGGCTGGTGGTTTCAGTTTCTCGCCAGTACCTGGGCTACGGGCTGCCGCATGGCGACCTGATCCAGGAAGGCAACGTGGGCCTGATGAAGGCCGTGAAGCGTTTCGACCCGGACCAGGGCGTGCGCCTGGTGAGCTATGCCTTGCACTGGATCAAGGCCGAAATCCATGAGTACATCCTGAAGAACTGGCGCATGGTCAAGGTGGCGACCACCAAGGCCCAGCGCAAGCTTTTCTTCAACCTGCGCTCCATGAAACAGGGCTTCAAGGCCGACGCGGCGGCGCAAGACGCTGCAACGCACCGCGACACGCTGAACGAGCGCGAGATCGAAGTCATGGCGCGTGAGCTCAACGTCAAGCGCGAAGACGTGATCGAGATGGAAACGCGCCTGTCCGGCGGCGACATCATGCTGGATCCGGGCCCGACCGATGATGGCGAGGACGCCTATGGGCCGATCGCCTATCTGGCCGATGCGTCGCATGAGCCGACCGCCTTGATTGAATCGCGCCAACGCGACTACCTGGCCAGCGACGGAATTTCGACCGCGCTCAAAGCGCTGGACGAACGCAGCCGCCGCATCGTGGAAGAGCGCTGGCTCAAGGTCAACGACGACGGTTCGGGCGGCATGACCTTGCACGAACTGGCGGCCGATTACGGTGTGAGCGCAGAGCGCATCCGCCAGATCGAAGCCGCAGCCATGAAGAAGATGAAGAAGGCACTGGCCGTCTACGCCTGATCCGCTACCGATCGTCGGAACCCACCCTCAAACGCCGGCGCAGCCAACCAAGCTGCGGCCGGCGCTTCATTTTGTCGGGTTAACATCTTTCTCGTTCCCGGCCGCCCCGCCTTGACAGGTGAAGGGTCTGCGCTCCCGCCCTCCGTTTCAATACAAGGATTCGAGTCATGCCTCGCTCAAGTTTTCGCCGTGCCACCCTCGTCCTGGCCGTCGCCGCCCTGACGACCACCTGGGCAAGCGCCCAGAAAACGCCAACCAAGGCCGCTGCGGCGTGGCCAACCAAGCCCGTCAAGATCCTGGTTGGCTTCCCCGGGGGCTCCACGCCCGACCTGGTGGCGCGTGCCATCGCCGAGCCGCTGTCCAAGGCCTTGGGCCAGCCGGTCATCGTGGACAACAAGCCCGGTGCCGGCGGCAATATCGCTGCCGACATGGTGGCCAAGGCAACCGACGAACACACCATTGGCGTGATGATCAACGGCAACATGACCATTGCCAAGATCCTCAACCCCAAGACGCCTTACGACCCGGTCAAGGACCTGGCACCGATCAGCCTGATCGGCACCGCACCGCTGGTGCTGGCGGCCCCGGCCAATGCCCAAGGCAACACCGCGCAGGACTTCTTCGTGGCCGCGCGCAATGCCGGCGACAAATGGAGCTACGGCACGCCCGGCATTGGCACGGTCGGCCATTTGGGCATGGAGTTGCTCAAGACCAAGTCCAACATCAACCCGGTGCATGTGCCCTACCCCGGCAACCCGCAGGTGATCACCGCCATGATCGGCGGACAGATCCAGCTCTCCCTGTTGCCGCCGGGCCTGGCAGCGGCCCAGGTGCGCGCTGGCAAGCTCAAGGCGATCGGCGTTACTTCGTCCGGCCGCAGCCCGCTGGCACCTGAACTGCCGAGCCTGGCCGAAGGCGGCATCCAGAACTTCCAGCTCGAAATCTGGACCGCCGCTGCTGCGCCGGCATCGATGCCCAAGCCCATCGTGGCCAAGCTTTCGACCCTGATCAGCGAGATCGTCCGCACACCGGAAATGCGCGCCAAGCTGTTCCAGCAGGGCTGGCAAGTCGCTGGCACTTCATCCGAAGGCTTGGCCAACCGCATCAAGGCCGACACCAACCTGCTGGGTGGCGTGATCGTGATGCGGGGAATCAAGGCGGAGTAAGAAGTGACAGGCTCCGCTGGGCCCGCCGCACGATGTAGGTGGTCGCGGCGGCGCTCGATTCGGCGCCCCAGCGCGTACACACTTCCTCCACCCACTGCGGCTGCGATTTGCTGGCATCGTTGAGCCAGTTGGCCACCGAGTTCTGCACGTAGCGGCTCGGGTCGGCCTTGAGTGGCTCCAGCAACGCCAGCGCCCGCCAGGGCTCGGCCTTGAGGGCCTCGATCTGCGCGCACCAGACGCCGCGCGGCCGGGTCAGTTCGCTGGCGAAGCGGCGGATGTTTTCATCGGTGTCGCGCACCCAGGGCGCAAGTAGCGCGAGGGCTTCGTCCAGCGCGCCAATCACGTCGCCGCGTACCGACATCCAGGCGATTTCACGCACGCCGAAATGCGCGTCGGCGGCAAAGCGGCGCACCGACGCCAGCTTGGCTGACAGAGGCAAGTCGCAGAACTGCAGCCATTGCACCGCCCAGCTGCGCGCCACGTCGCTCGCGTGCGTGGCCAGCGCATGCGCCACGGCGTCGCGCGCGGCATGTTGCGCCGTCAGGTCGTACAAGGCGCGTGCCACATGTTCGTGCCGCTTCAGCGGCTTGAACGCGCCGAGCATCGCCAAAGTATCGTCAATGCGCTCGGCGTCGGCATCCAGGCCGATATGGTGCGCCACATTGCGCGTCAGGCGTGCCAGGTCGAGAGCCAGGAATTCGTTGAGGTTGACGGTGGGAACCAGCCCGTCATTCAGGGCCTCCAGCACCTCGGCCGGAATCAGCGCGATGCGCGCAGCACCTGTGCGACGCAACAGATGCTCCACCGGTCTTACCCTTGCTTCAGCAGCAACTGGATATCCGATGCCATGGCCTGCGCGCCGCTGCCGTAGCGCGTGTACAGGCGCAAGCGGCCTTGCGGGTCGTAGACGTAGCTGGCGGCGGAGTGGTCCATGGTATAGCTGGTGGGCGTCTTGCCGTCGACTTTCTTGTAGTAGACCTTGTAGTCCTTGGCCATGGCCGCGAGTTGCTCTTGCGTGCCGCGCAGTGCGAGGAAACTGGGGTCGAAATTGGCCATGTAGGCCTTGAGCACGTCCGCCGTGTCGCGCTCCGGATCGACCGTGACGAACACGCCCTGCACCTTCGCGCCCTCGGTGCCGAGCTGCTTCTTGACCTGGGCCAGTTCGGCCATCGAGGTGGGGCACACATCGGGACACTGGGTGTAGCCGAAAAAGAGCACGACGACCTTGCCTTTGAAGTCTTGCATGCTGCGCGGCTGACCATTGTGGTCGGTCAGCTGGAAGTCCTTGGCGTAGTCGGCCCCCGTGATGTCGATGGCGGCAAACTGCGGCTTCTTCTCGGAGCAGGCGGCAATCAGGCCCCCGGTGCATGCCAGCAGCGTGCTGGAAGCAAAGAATTGGATGGCACTTCGTTTATTCATGAGGTCTCACAGCAAATAGTGGTCTACCAGCAGCGCGGCGAACAAGGCGCTCAAGTGGATCAGGGAGAACCGAAACGTCTTGCGCGCAAGCGCATCCGAATAGTCGCGCCAGAGCCGAAATCCATACAGGCTGAAGCCGAAGCTCAAGACAATGGCCGCCGCCAGGTAGATCCACGAACTCATGCCGTAGGCAAACGGCATGAGGCAGGCAGCAAACAGCACCAGGGTGTAGAGGAACACCTGCAAGCGGGTGAACTCGTTGCCATGGGTGACCGGCAGCATCGGCAGGCCGGATTTTCGATAGTCTTCCACGCGGTACAGCGCCAGCGCCCAGAAGTGCGGGGGCGTCCACAGGAAGATGATGAGAAACAGGATCAGCGCTTCGGGCCCTACGTCGCCCGTCATTGCCGCCCAGCCCAGCACCGGCGGCATTGCACCGGACGCGCCACCGATGACGATGTTCTGCGGCGTGAGCGGCTTCAGGATCACGGTGTAGACCACCGCATAGCCGATGAAGGTGGCGAAGGTCAGCCACATCGTCAGCGGATTCACCCAGGCGTACAGCACCCATGAGCCGACGGCGCAGAGCACCGCGGAAAAGAGCAGTGCCTGCCAGTCGCTGAGCTCGCCCTTGGCGGTAGGCCGCCAGGCGGTGCGTTTCATCTTCGCGTCAATGCCTTTTTCCACCAGGCAATTGAAGGCGGCCGCAGCGCCGGCCACCAGCCAGATGCCCAGGCACGCAATTGCGCTCAAACGAAGATCCTCGAGCGACGGCAGGCCGGGCACGGCGAGCACCATGCCGATGAGCGCGCAGAACACGATGAGCTGCACCACGCGCGGTTTGGTCAACGCGTAGAACTGGCTGAAGCGGGAAGCCCGGGACACGGCGGGAATACTGGTACTCATGCAATCTGCCTGGGGGCATTCGATTTTTCAAGCAAGGAAGGGGTCGCCGCGCGGGCGCCGCTGCGGGTGCTGCCAAGCGCCCAGGTCAGCGCCACGACCAAGGCGGCGGCGCCACCGGTGTGCGACACGGCGGCGACGATCGGCCAGCCCAGCACCACATTGCTGAGACCCGTGGCAAATTGCCACAGGAGCAGGCCGCCGATCCAGCCCGCCTGCGCACGCAAGGCCGTTGTGCGCGACAAGCGCCAGGCCAGCAGGCCCAGCACGACGAACACGATACCCGCCATCAGGCGGTGCGCGTAGTGGATTGCCGTCAACGCAGCAAAGCTGATGTGCGTGCCGTCTTGCAGCAGGCCCAACGGGCGCCAGAGCTGGAAGCCCTGCACAAAATCCATGGCCGGCCACCAGCTGCCCTGGCAGGCCGGAAATTCGGAGCAGGCCAGCACCGCATAGTTGGTGCTGACCCAGCCGCCCAGGGCGACCTGCAGCACGACCAAGGCGAACCCCAGCCAGAGCCAGGAACGTGTCGCCGGGGCCAGGGGCGTCGCTGGCGCCGCGCCCGTGGCCTGGCCATAGCGCACCGCCTGCACGCACAGCAATGCCAGCAACACCAGGCCGCCCAGCAAGTGCAGCGTGACGATGGCGGGGAACAGCTTCATGGTCACGGTCAAGGCGCCGAAGGCACCCTGCACACAAACCCACAGCAGGGTCAGCAGTGGCCACCACAGGGAAAAGGGCAGCTTGCCCGGCTGGCGCCTGCGCAGGAGCGCGCTCGCCACAGCCAGCGTGAGGATCAGCACACCCACGCCGGTGGCGAGGTAGCGGTGGACCATCTCGATCCAGGCCTTGCCGTGGGTCACCGGCCCGGTGGGCATCGCGCTTTGGGCGGCGGTGATTTCGGCCACGGCTCCCAAGGGGCTGGCATTGCCATAGCAGCCCGGCCAGTCGGGGCAGCCCAGCCCCGAATCGGTCAACCGCGTGAAGGCGCCGAACAGCACCAGATCGAAGGTCAGGAACAAGGTCAACACGGTGAGTGCCTGCAGGCGCCGCGCCGGTGCGGCGTCCTTGTTGCGCAGCCACACCCAGGCCAGCGGCCCGAGCGCGATCGCCACGCCCATCAGCATCAGGCGCAGTGCGGGTTCCAGGTCGTAGAGCGGCTGGGCGTCCATGAATGAGTCTAGCGGCCGGCCTTGTCCCACGAGGCAGAGGCGCGCAGCAGGCGCTCCAGGTCGCGTTTGGCCTTGGCTGCACCGGCGGCATCGAGGTTCGGCGGAAACCGCATCATCCAATTGCCCTGGGGGTCGACCACGTAGAGGTGCGCGGCAAGCGTCTGGCCGCGGGCGGGCACCAGCCATTGCGCAAGTGCTTGTCCGTTCACCCGCAGCACGGTGGACTCCTTCAGCGCAGGCAGCAGCACCTGGGGCACGGAAGCCGTGTCGGTCACCAGCCAGACCCAGTCAAGGCGGTCCTTGTCCTTGCCCAGGCTCTCGCGCATCTGCCGCTGCAGGTACAGGTTTGCCTGGCACGCTTCATCGCACGCGGCCGGGGCCACGCTCACGAGCAACCACTGGCCCTGGAGCGCGCGCAGGGAGCCGGCCTTGCCGTCCAGGCTGGTGCCGGACAAATCTGGCATGCTGCGTTGCGGCTCGATCAGTTCGCCGAAGTTGCGCCGGCCCTCGGGGCGGATCACGTAGTAAGTGAAGTACGAAGCGATCACCGGGGCGGCGCAGATGAGCAGCACGGCGAACATCTTCCAGCGCCCGCGCACGGTGCGTTCGGCGCCAACCCCGACAGCCTCTTGCACGGTGGGCATGGAATGCACCGTCAAACCCAGGGGCTGATCGTCACGCGCCATGGTTGTTGCGCCTGCGTTGGAGGTTGTAGGGTCGGACAATTTGAAACCAGACATAAAGAACCGCGATCAGGCCACTGAGGCCAAACCATTGAAATGCATAGCCGTAGTGCTTTGCCACACCGAGATTGGCCTCGGGCCAGTCGCGCTGCAGTTCGTCGCCCGAAGGCCCCGCCTGCAACATTGAAACGCCGAATAGAGGCAGATGTGTCTGCGCCGCGAAACCAGCCAAGTCGAGATTTTGCCGGATGGGCCCGGTCTCCACAGCATCGAACGCGTAAAGCTTGGACGGGGGCGGGGCGATACGGCCCTCGACTCGCACGTCTCCTTTGGCGGTTTCGATCCGCGGCAAGGCCGCACGGTCGGTGAAATTGCGCGGCACCCAGCCACGCTGCACGACCAGCACGCGATCGCTGCCCGCCAGGCGCAGCGGCGTGAGCACAAAGAAACCTGGCTTGCCGTTCATCTGGCGGTTGTCCAGGAAGACGGTGTGCTCCGGCAGCCACTGCCCTTGCAGTACGGCGGGGCGGTGCACAAGGCTGGACGGCAGCGGCGCGCTGACCAAGCCCGCACCATCCAGGGCTGGCTTGGATTTCTGCGCTTCGATGGCGGTTTGCAGCGCCTCTTTTTGCGCTGCACGCGACAATTGCCAGCGGCCGAGCGACAAGGTCACTGCCAGGCCCAGCAAGGCGGCGATGGACAGCAACCAGAATCGCCTGCGCGTGCTCACGGGATAATGCGAGGCATGAAAGTCCTCGTCCTGTTTGCGTTCATTGCCATTCTCGCCAGCCTGGGCTCAGCCCTGTATTTCATGCTGAAAGGCGGCAGCGCTTCCGACGACAAAGCCAAACGAGGCAACATGGCCCGCGCGCTGGCACTGCGCGTCGGTTTCTCGATTCTGTTGTTCGTCTGCATCCTGATCGCTTGGAAACTGGGCTATATCCAGCCTACCGGCATCCCGGCCGGGAAATAAAAAAATGCCGCATCCGCGGCATTTTTTCAAGGCGCCTCGCCTGCAGCTTACATCCAGTAAACCAGCGTATACAGGCCCAGCCACACCACGTCCACAAAGTGCCAATACCATGCCGCGCCTTCGAAGCCGAAGTGTTTGTCGGCGGTGAAGTGGCCCTTTTGCAAGCGCAGGGTGATGAACAGCAGCATCAACATGCCCACGAAGACGTGGAAGCCGTGAAAGCCCGTCAGCATGAAGAAGGTGGAGCCATAGACGCCGGAGGTGAGCTTGAGGTTCAGGTCACTGTAGGCATGCGCATACTCATAGCCCTGCACACCCAGGAAGGTGATGCCCAGCAGCACCGTGATCCACATCCAGGCGATGGTTTGGCCGCGATGATTCGCGCGCAATGCGTGGTGCGCAATCGTGAGCGTCACGCCCGAAGTCAGCAGCAAGGCCGTATTGATGGTGGGTAGCCAGAACGGACCCATGGTCTGGAACGGTTCGATGATGTTGGCCGGCGAGGCCGTTGCGCCGGCGGCCACGCTGGGCCACACCGCCTTGAAGTCGGGCCAGAGCAGCGCGTTGTCCAGACCGCCCAAAGCCGGCACCGAGTGCGCACGCGTCCACCACAAGGCGGTGAAGAAAGCACCAAAGAACATCACCTCGGAAAAGATGAACCAACTCATGCTCCAGCGGAACGACAGGTCGACCTTGTGGCCATACAGGCCGCCTTCGCTTTCACGAATGGAGTCACTGAACCATTGGTAAAGCACGCCTGCCCACCAGAGCAGGCCGAACAGCACCGAGTACTTGCCCCAGTCCGCGCCATTGATCCACTGGCCCGCGCCCAGGATCACAAAGAACAAGCCCAACGAAGCCATCGCCGGATGGCGCGAAGGCTGAGGCACAAAGTAATACGGTGTTCCGCTATGCGTGGATGACATTTCAGCTCCTGACTCTCAAATCTTCTCTTGATACTTCTATTTCGCCACGACCCAGTTGACCAGCAAAATCAATCCCACGACGAACAGCGCAGCACCCAGGATGCCAACGACGATGACGTGAAATGGATTGACCTTGGCCAGATCTTCTTTGTATTCGCTATTTTTGCGGATGCCGATGAACGACCAGGCGACCGTCTTGACGGTGCGCCAGAACGAACCCCTGGGACTTCCAGCCTGCGCACTCATGTGCCAGTCTCCACTGTCGCATGGGGCTTCGCATCGGCCGAAGGTGTGGACGCGGGTGCCGGCGGCGTTTTTCCGCCAACCTCGAAGAAGGTGTACGACAACGTGATCGTCGCGACGTCTTTCGACAACTTGGGATCGATCACAAACGACACCGGCCATTGTTTCTTTTCACCGGGTTCGAGCAGGTACTGGTTGAAACAGAAGCACTCGAGCTTGTTGAAGTACGCCGCCGCCTGGTGCGGTGCGTAGCTCGGGATCGCTTGCGCCGCCATGCGCCGGTTCTGCACGTTCTGGAACTCGTACATCACCGTCGTCAACGCGCCCGGGTGGACCTGCACCGAGCGCTGGGCCGGCTTGAAATCCCACGGGCCGCGCGCATTGGCATCGAACTCCACCGTGATGGTGCGGCTGGTGTCAATCTGCGAGTTCACCGGCAGCTTCACATCCTTGCCCGCCGCCCCGTTGCCGGGTACCTGCCGCTCGCTGAGCGAAAGGATGTTGATGCCGGTCAACTCGCAAATGTGCTTGTAGATCGGGATCAACGCGTACCCGAAGGCGAACATGCCGACCGCGATCACGGCCAGCTTGCTCACCATTCTCAGGTTTTCGGTACGAATGCTCATGCCGGCTCGCCGCTCACCTGCTGCTCAGCAAAACCATCTTGGCAACGAAGCCGATGAAAAACACAGCTGCCACCGACGCCAGGATCAGCGCGGTACGCAAGTTGTTCTTCTTCTGTGCGGGTGTCATGGCGTTCAACGCTTCGGAAACGGCTTTCAGCCGATCACCTTGGTTGCCGCGGCATTCAGCTTGGGCGGGTTTTCGAAGGTGTGGAACGGCGCCGGCGACGGCACTTCCCACTCCAGGCCTTCGGCTGCTTCCCACGGCTTTTGCGGAGCCTTTTCACCCTTGCCGCGCATTGCAGGCAGCACGATGAAGAAGAAGAAGTACACCTGCGCCAGGCCGAAGGCGAAGGCGCCCACGCTTGCGATGGCGTTGAAGTCGGCGAACTGCATCGGGTAGTCGGCGTAACGACGCGGCATGCCGGCCAGGCCCAGGAAGTGCATCGGGAAGAAGGTCACGTTGAACGCGATAAGCGACCACCAGAAATGGATCTTGCCGCGCGATTCGTCGTACATGACGCCGGTCCATTTGGGCGCCCAGTAGTAGTAGCCGGCGAACAGGGCATACAGCGAGCCGGCAACCAGCACGTAGTGGAAATGCGCCACAACGTAGTAGGTGTCTTGCAGCTGGGTGTCGATCGGCGCCATGGCCAGGATCAGCCCGGTGAAGCCACCCATGGTGAACACGAAGATGAAGCCCACGGCGAACAGCATCGGGGTTTCAAACGTCATCGAGCCTTGCCACATGGTGGCGATCCAGTTGAAGATCTTCACGGCCGTGGGCACCGCGATCAGCATGGTCGCGTACATGAAGAACAGCTGGCCGGTCACCGGCATGCCGGTGGTGAACATGTGGTGCGCCCAGACGATGAACGACAGAATCGCGATCGATGAGGTGGCGTACACCATCGAGGCATAGCCGAACAGCTTCTTGCGCGCGAAGGCCGGCACGATCTGGCTGACGATGCCGAAGGCCGGCAAGATCATGATGTAAACCTCGGGGTGGCCGAAGAACCAGAAGATGTGCTGGTACATCACCGGGTCGCCGCCGCCGGCGGGGTTGAAGAAGCTGGTCCCGAAGTGGCGGTCCGTCAGCGTCATGGTGATGGCGCCGGCGAGCACGGGCATCACGGCGATCAGCAGGTAGGCGGTGATCAGCCAGGTCCAGCAGAACATCGGCATCTTCATCAACGTCATGCCCGGGGCACGCATGTTGAGGATGGTCACGATGATGTTGATCGAGCCCATGATGGACGAGGCGCCCAGGATGTGCATCGCGAAAATGCCGGCGTCCATGGACGGGCCCATCTGCAAGGTCAACGGCGCGTAGAGCGTCCAGCCCGCGGCGGGGGCGCCGCCCGGCATGAAGAACGAGCCAACCAGCATCAGGCCGGCGGGGATCAACAGCCAGAAGCTGAAGTTGTTCATGCGCGCGAATGCCATGTCGGCCGCGCCGATCTGCATCGGGATCATCCAGTTCGCGAAGCCCACGAAGGCCGGCATGATGGCGCCGAACACCATGATCAGGCCGTGCATGGTGGTGAGCTGGTTGAACAGCTCGGGGTTGACCAGTTGCAGGCCCGGCTGGAACAGCTCGGCGCGGATCAGCAACGCCAATACGCCGCCAAACATCAGCATGAAGAACGAGAACAGCAGGTACAGCGTACCGATGTCCTTGTGGTTGGTGGCAAACACCCAACGGCGCCAGCCGCTGGGAGCATGGTCATGGTGATCGTCGTGCGCGTGGTCGCCGGCACCGTGTCCGTGATTGTCGCCATGGTTGTCGATAACTGCGCTCATCTTGGGTTTCCTTCTGATTCCTGGGACGCGTGGCTTACTTGCCGCGCTGGGCCAGCACTTCAGCCGGCTGAACGAGCTGACCGGTCTTGTTGGACCAGTTGTTCTTGGTGTAGCTGATCACGGCAGCGAGGTCGGTGTCGCTGAGCTGCTTCCAGGCCGGCATCGCGCCCTTGTTCTGGCCGTTGAGTACGATCAGGATTTCCTTGTTCTTGTCGGCGTCGAGCACCACGCCGGCGCCGTCCAGCGGCTTGATCGGGCCAGCGCCCTTGCCGTTGGCCTGGTGGCAGGCGGCGCAGTTGGAGGCATAGACCTTCTCGCCGCGCTTGACGATCTCGTCCAGCGTCCAGACCTTGGTCGGATCGTCCAGCTTGGCGGCCGCTTTCTTCTTCTCGCCTTCGACCCACTTCGAATATTCTTCAGCGGACACCACCTTCACGTGGATCGGCATATAGGCATGTTCCTTGCCGCACAACTCCGCGCACTGGCCATAGAAATCACCGGTTTTCTCGGCTCGGAACCAGGTATCGCGCACGAAGCCCGGAATCGCATCCTGCTTGATGCCGAAAGACGGCACCATGAACGCGTGAATCACGTCGTTGGCGGTGGTGATGATGCGGATCTTCTTGTTGACCGGCACCACCATGGGGTTGTCCACCTTGAGCAGGTAGTTGTCCGGAATCGTGCCCTTGGCGCCGTTGTCGGACATTTCACGGTGGGTGGAGTCCAGCGTGGAGATGAAGTTGATACCTTCGCCTTCACCCTTGATGTACTCGTAGCCCCACTTCCACTGGTAGCCCACGGTCTTGATGGTGAGGTCGGCATTGGTGGTGTCCTTGGATGCCACCAGCACCTTGGTGGCCGGTAGCGCCATCAGGATCACGATGACGAAGGGCACGATGGTCCAGATGATTTCCACCGTCACGGACTCATGGAAGTTCGCGGCCTTGTGGCCCACCGACTTGCGGTGCTTCCAGATGGAATAGAACATCACGGCGAACACGGCGATGAAAATCACCGTGCAAAGGATCATCATGAACCAGTGCAGCCAGTGCTGCTCCTCGGCGATTCGCGTCACCGGCGGATGCAGGTTGAGCTGGCGCACCGCAGGACCGCCGGGAAGATCGTTGACCGCATGGGCGAGATTGAATGCGGCTGTGCCAGCCCACGCTCCCGCCCAAATTCCTGCCTTGGACAGCAGTGAAGCCAACTTGTTGGTAATGCTCTTCATCGTGTTCACTTACTTCGTTGCCTCAATTTAACCAATCATTCCGCCGCTCTCGACCCCGGCACCGCAGCCCTCAAGCGCCGCGCAAGGCCATTCGAATCTCGCGCGCCAGCGCCGGACGCAATTCGGGGCGCACATAGCGCCCCACTTGCACCGTTCGCCCGCGTCCCGACACCTCGATCAGCGAGCGGTCACCCGCCGTGGGTTCGACACGAACCCACTCGCGGTTGAATTCCGCGCGTTCCAGCCGCCCCGCGTTTTCCAGCTCCACCACCAGCTGCGCACCCTGCAGCGAAATCTTTTCGCCATCGGTTGCGTGCCGCGCGTACGCCAGGAACGCGATGCCCACCACGATCAGCTCGCCCCAGGCGAATGGCATGACCAAGGTGGCGCCCCGGACCCAGAAAAAGCTTCCGATCCCCAGCGACACCACGCACAGCGACAGGTAAAGCCAGCCGAGCTGGGCCGGTGTAATGGAGCAATTGCGTTTCAGAAACCAATGAACGCTCTGGCCCGAAACGGTGGCAAAACGGTACACAAGGTTCGACACGGGTAATGCTCACAAAAAACCGGCGCGCCTGCGATCCGCTTTGGTGTGGATCGCGGGCGTGCCCGACTGGGTGGAGACCTGCCCAAGAAATTCGGTAACCCCTGATTGTAGCCCGGGTTTACCCCCTGACCGCCCTGCAAAGCACCGATGCCCGACCACCGCGCGGGCTCACTCGCGCTCGCGTTTGCCAGTGTGCAGCATGGCCCGCATGTCGCGAAGTGAGACCGCACTCTCGGCGCTCAAGCGCATCTTGGGCGCGGGCTTGAACGCATGCCCGTAGATGATCTCGAAGGTCAGCGGCAGCCGGTTGGCTTCGGCCGGATCGGCCAGGTGCTGCGCCAGCGCCTGCTCAAGCCGCTGGCGCCAGCCGCGCCCGCGCAGTGCTGCAAAGCGCTGCGGATGAAGATTGCAGCCCAGCTCGCGCAGTTCTTTCAGCAGCTGCGCCGGCGTCTCATACGTCAGCGTGATGCGCTCCATGTCCATCACAGGCTCGGCGAACCCGGCTTGGACCAGCATGTCACCCCAATCGTGCATGTCGGTGAAGGCATGCCCCGGGCTCGGCCAGCCGAGCGCCTGGTACATGCGCCGCAACTGCTGGGCCGTGTCCGGGCCCAGGCACGAAAACATCAGGAAACCCCCGACGGCGAGCGCCTCATGCCAACGCGCGATCAGCGCCAGCGGGTCAGCGGCCATGTGCAATGCCATATTGGCCCAGAGCATCTGCACGCCCTGCGCCGGCGGCTCTTCGAAGCGAGTGGGTGCAGACCTCCAGCGCTGCGGGCTCCACCAAGGCTTGGCAAGCGCCTCCACGGCCTGCTTTGCCAGATCGGCACGCGCCTCGACGACAAAAGATGCGGCGCCGGGATAGCGATTGGCGAGCAGCGCATGCGCCTGCACACCGCCCCGCACAGCACCCCAGTGGGCCCAGGCCGCCGGCCGGAGCTTGATCCACTGCAGCCGCTCCTCCATGCGCCGCGCCACTTCCTCGTGCAGCCATGGTGAGACAGCGGGCGCACAGCGCTCCCAGCGCGCGGCCGCAGGCGGATCGATGGTGGGCGGGTGTTCTTGGGGCATGGCTGGCAAAGAATTTGCGGCGAGTATATTGACCCGATGCTCCGCCACTTGATTGCAAGGATAAACAGCGCCATCCCCAGTCAATGCGCCATCTGCCACGCATGGCCGGCGCGCACCGTGTGCGAAGCCTGCGTGACCCGCTTTGCGCAGCCTTGCTCGCGTTGCGCCACCTGCGCCCTGCCGGTGCCGCAAGGGCTCGCGCAATGCGGCGCCTGCGTGAAGGCCGCACCGCCGCTGGACCGCTGCCTCGCCGCCGTTTCCTATGGCTACCCCTGGAGCGACTGCATCGGCCGATTCAAATTCCGCCAATCTCCGGGTTGGGCCGGCACCCTGGCCACCTTGCTGCGCAGTACGCCATGGGTCGAGCCCGCGCTGGAGGCAGCGGATCGTGTCGTGCCGGTGCCGCTATCGGCGCAACGCCTCAAGGAGCGCGGCTTCAACCAGGCACTGGAACTGGCGCGCTGCCTGTCGGCGCGCAAAACCGACGCGCGGCTGCTGCTGCGTATTCGGCATACCTTGCCGCAAAGCGAACTTGTGCGCGCCGAGCGCCTGCGCAATGTGGCGGGCGCGTTCGCCGTGGACCCACTGCGCGCCATTGAACTGAGGGGCCTGCGGATTGTGCTGGTCGATGACGTCATGACCAGTGGCGCCTCGCTATTTTCTGCGGCCGTTGCCTTGCGCCAGGCCGGTGCCGCGCACATCACGGCGATGGTGGTGGCGCGCACGGACGAAGCCGGCTTCACGCCAGCAGCCGCAGCACAATAGAAGGCATATGTTTCACATCGTTCTGGTCGAACCGGAAATACCGCCCAACACCGGCAACGTCATCCGGCTGGCCGCCAATACCGGCTGCACACTTCATCTGATCGAGCCGCTGGGCTTTTCCATGGACGACAAGCACATGCGGCGTGCCGGCCTGGACTACCACGAGTACGCGCAGCTGCGCCGCCACGCGAATTGGCAGGCATTCCTCGCGGCCGAGCAGCCCGATGCCAAGCGCATGTTCGCGCTGACTACGCGCGGCACACGGCGAGTCCATGATGTCGCCTTCAACCCAGGCGACTGGCTCGTGTTCGGTTCTGAAACCCGAGGCCTCGCGCCCGCCCTGCGCGAAGCGTTCGAGCCGCAGCAGTGCTTGAAGCTGCCGATGCGCGCGGGCCAGCGCAGCCTCAACCTGTCCAATGCTGTGGCGGTCACGGTGTTCGAGGCCTGGCGCCAGAGCGGATTTGAATAGACGATCACCTCAGGGGAGCGCTCAGCGCTGGTGCTTCCGAGATGATCTCGCTCAAAAACTCGAGAAAGACGCGCGTGCGGGCCGGCATCAGCTTGCGCGTCGGCAAGGCGACATAGATCGTGTAGCGGCCAAACAGCCAATCGGGCAGCAAATGCACCAGCGAGCCGCTGGCCAGATGCGGCGCCACCAGCAGCTTGGAAAGCACGGCGATGCCGGCGCCATCCAGCGTTGCCCGGTACAGCACATCGAAACTGATCGATTGCAGCACGACCGGCATGTCCACTTCCACTGCCGCGCCACTACCTTCGCGCGGCACCAGGCGCACCCGACGTGCGCTTTGCCCGCCGCTTTGCTGCCAGGGAAATCTCAGGTAGTCGTGCCGCTGCAAATCCTCGGGCTGGCGCGGCGTGCCAGTACGCTTCAAGTAGCTCGGCGCGGCGCAAACAATCCAGTCGGCCGTGGCCAGCGGTCGTGCCACCACGCTCGCGTCATAGCCCTCCTCCACCACCATGAAGGTCACGTCGAATTCCTCGACCCGGTGCTGGGGAAACGGATCGGTCACCAGTTCCAGCGCCACCTTGGGAAATCTTTGGCGCCACCTGGCGATCTGCGGCGCGAGGAAATACGAGGCCAGCACCGGCGTTGCCAGCACATGGATCGTGCCTTGTGGCTCCCGGGTGCTGGCCGTCGCGGCGGCTTCGGCATCCTCGACCTCGTGCAGGATATTGCGCACCCGCAGCAGATAGGCCTCGCCGGCCTCCGTCAACGCCAGCTTGCGCGTGGTGCGCTGCATCAGCCGGGCGCCCAGGTGCTGCTCCAGGTCGCTGACCAGGCGCGTCACCACGGCCGGAGACATCTCCAGCGCGCGTGCGGCCGCGGCAAAACCGCCTTCGTCGGCGACACGCTGGAACACCCGCATCGACAGTAATCGGTCCATGTTTGAAACAAAAAGTTGCAGGCGGGATTATTGTTTCCAAAACTGAAATGGTCAATTCACGACTGAGTAGTTTTTCTTTGGTCGATGGGGGTCTACAGTTCAACCCATCGATGAGCCGAAACCAAAAAGACGACTCACCGAGGCTGGACAAGACGGGACAAAGATGGCTCCCGACCTGCCCGGAAATGTCTTATTAATTTGAAAGGAATCCATCATGAACGCTTCTAAACTCTTCGCCGTTACCGCTCTTGCCGCCCTGACCTCTTTCGGTGCTTACGCCGGTGAAGCCGACTACGCCGAGCACAATGCCCAGCAATTCACCTCCGTGCGCAGCGTGCAGGAAGTTCGCGCTGAAGCCGTGCAAGCGGCCAAGAACCGCAAC
>DATILI010000027.1:0-28093 GCA_035476635.1 Burkholderiaceae bacterium
AGCCAAGGATTCACCGCCTGCTGTCGGCGCCAGGCGGCGCACCTGGGCGGCGAGTGCGCTTGCATCGGCGCGCGCCAGGCGACGGGTCTCACCGCCTTGCGTGATGCGCAACCCGTTCCAGCCCTCAAGCGCAGGGGAATCAGCCGAAGCAAACGGCACCGCGCGGCCGAGTGCACCACCGGCTGCCAAGCCTGCACGCGGCGGCGCAAGGGGCGCCGCGTCTGCACGCGCGGTCTGCTCGGTCGCGGCCGCGGGTCGTGATGGCGGGGCCGGGAAAGGCGCGGGCGCCGCTGCGGGCGCCGCGGCTTGTGCTGGAGCCTCGGTACTGGCCTCCGAGACGTCTTGATCCATCTGTCTGGCCGCACGCGGCGCGGGCATCGCAATGGCAGCCTCGCCTTCGCGAACAGTCGCTGGTTTGCGCTCTGGCGTCACTGCGGCCTGCGGTGCCTGTCTCGCAGCCGGGAGCGGCGCAACGATGGGTGCTTGCGCGACCGCTGGCGCTGACTTCGGAGACGTCGGCGGGGGTTCGGATTGCGGGAAAGACTGCGGCGCCTGCACCGGTGCTGCTGCTCGCTCGTGCTGCGATGCCTTCGTTGCCGGCGCCTCGTCCGGTTGCGCATCCGGCACCGGCTGGTCATGCCACAGCAGGGTGACGAAGCCGGCGAGCAGCACCGTGGCAAATGCGGCATTCCACGGCATGCGGCCTGGCCCCGGGCCCGGCAGCAAGCGGCGCCACCATGCGGATCCAGGCGCTGAGGCTGACCGGGGTTTCACCGCAGCGGCCGCCATGGTCACGATGGCCTGCCGCGTCCGCGCATCAGGCCCAAGATGGGCGTCCGGCGCGTGTTCCAGCGCCTGCTGAAAGCGTACGTCGCGCAGTTCCGTCATGACGGCTGCTCCAGCACCACCAGGTAGCGCTGCATGCAGCCGCGCAACTTCTGCAGTGCATAGCGCAAACGGCTCTTGGCAGTTTCAAAGCCCAGGCCCAGCCGCTGCGCCAGGTCTTCCACGCTCGCACCGTCTTCGTGGTGCAAGAGAAAGGCCGCACGCTGGGCGTCGGGCAATTCGTCCAGGCAATGCAGCAGTTGCTGGCCTGCGGCACGCCAGAAGGCAACGTCCTCGCTCGAGGGATGAAAGAGTCCGGCGGCGGCTTGCAACCAGGACAGCGGGTCCTCTTCGTCGTCGCGCAATTCCACGCCGATCTCGCGGCCGCTGGTGCGCAGGCGGTCCATCGCGGCGTTGTGCGCAATCGTGAAAGCCCAGGTCTTCCAGGCCGCGCCTTGCGGTGCAAAGCTCTCGCGCGCCGCAACGATGCGCATCCAGGTGTCCTGGAACACCTCGTCGGCCTGCGCGGCGAGCGCGTGGCCCAGCAGGCGCCGCACGAAGCGAAACAGCGCGCCCTCGTGCCGGTTGTAGAGCACATCGAATGCGGCGGCGTCGCCTGCGGCATAGGCCAGCATCAATTGGTCGTCGGGCATTTCGCGCGGGTCTCGCTCGGGCATGAACAGATTTTCACACTACCTTCTACGCGGCCTGGAAGGACTCGGGGTTAAACCGGGTCGAAAAACTTGACCCCTGCCAAGCGCCAGCGCCGTACCAGCCTGCATTGCCGCATTGCTGTGGATGCGAAGCCTTGCATGAAACCGTGCATTCATGCGCCTGGTCGCCGAGGAGCATGCAAAACTGCCGCTCAAAGTCTGGGCTATAATCTTTGGCTCGGTGCCGATGAAAAAAAGGCACCATGGCGCTTTAGCTCAGTCGGTTAGAGCGATGGAATCATAATCCACAGGTCCGCGGTTCGAATCCGTGAAGCGCCACCAAAACAACATGTCGCATTGACAAGAAAGGCACTGTCCAGCACAGTGCCTTTTTACTTGGGGCCGCTTGATGCCCCTTCCCACAGCCTCTGGATATACACCATGAACCGCTGCCTGAAAAACCGTCTCGCCAACTGTCTCGGTATGGCTTTGATAGCCACAAGCGCCTTGCCCGTCCTGTCGATTGGAGCGGGGCTTGCCTTCCCTTCCGAGGCCACCGCCCAGGGAATACGGCTATTCCCTGCGGCGGCACGCCGGGCCATCCTGGTTGTCGCAACGGCGCCGGAGATTCTGCTGAACGGCAACCCCGAGCGCCTGTCGCCCGGCGCACGGATCCGCGGCGCGACCAACACCTTTGTCACACCCTCTTCTCTGTCCGGCCAGCGTGTGCTGGTCAACTATGTGCGAGACCCGCAAGGCATGGTGCATGAGATCTGGATACTGACCGAGGCCGAAGCGCAGGAAAAGCGCGCGGGCCTGGAGACCGTGTTCAACTTCAAGTTCGGTTCGGAAGAAAACCAGCCCAAGCGCGACGACGGCAAGACGCCGTTCAATCAGCTGCCCAAGTATCCGCAGCAATAAGCGCTGTCCGGTCGCGCACACGGTGCGCACTTCACCCCCCTTTGCTTTCTCTCTCGACGAGGTCCCGCATGACCGCCAAAAAAGTATTCATCAAAACCTTCGGCTGCCAGATGAACGAGTACGACTCGGACAAGATGGCCGACGTGCTGAACGCCGCCCAAGGCTACGAGCCGACCACCAATGTGGACGAGGCCGACCTGATCCTTTTCAACACCTGCTCGGTGCGCGAGAAAGCGCAGGAAAAAGTGTTCTCCGATCTCGGCCGCATCAAGCACTTGAAGAAAAAGGGCGTCAAGATCGGTGTCGGCGGCTGCGTGGCAAGCCAGGAAGGCGCGGCCATCATCGCGCGCGCACCGTATGTCGACGTGGTGTTCGGTCCGCAGACGCTGCACCGCCTGCCCGAATTGCTGAACCAGCGCGAACGGCTGGACCGCCCGCAGGTGGACATCAGCTTTCCCGAGATCGAAAAGTTCGACCACCTGCCGCCCGCGCGCGTGGACGGCGCCTCGGCCTTCGTCAGCATCATGGAAGGCTGCTCCAAGTACTGCAGCTACTGCGTCGTGCCCTATACGCGCGGCGAAGAAGTTTCGCGCCCGTTCGAAGACGTGCTGGTCGAAGTGGCCGGCCTTGCGGACCAGGGCGTCAAGGAAGTCACGCTGTTGGGGCAGAACGTGAACGCCTACCGTGGCACGATGGGCGATACGACAGAGATCGCCGATTTCGCCCTGCTGCTTGAGTACGTGGCCGACATCCCCGGCATCGAGCGCATCCGCTACACCACCAGCCACCCCAACGAGTTCACGCCACGCCTGATCGAAGCCTATGGGCGCATCCCCAAGCTTGTGAGCCATTTGCATCTGCCGGTGCAGCACGGCAGTGACCGCATCCTGATGGCCATGAAGCGCGGCTACACAGCCATGGAATACAAGAGCACGGTGCGCAAGCTGCGCGCCATTCGCCCCGACATGGCCATGAGCAGCGACTTCATCGTCGGCTTCCCCGGCGAGACCGAGGACGACTTCAACAAGATGATGAAGTTGATCGACGACGTGGGCTACGACAATTCATTCAGCTTCATCTTCAGCCCCCGCCCCGGCACGCCGGCGGCGAATCTGCACGACGACACGCCGCACGAGGTCAAGCTCAAGCGGCTGCAGCACCTGCAGGCGGTCATCGACGCCAGCATTCTGCGCATCAGCGCCAGCCGTGTCGGCACGGTCCAGCGCATCCTGGTCGAGGGGCCGTCGCGCAAGGACGCCAACGAGTTGATGGGCCGCACCGAATGCAACCGGGTGGTGAATTTCAAGGGCTCGCCGCGCCTGGTCGGCCAGATGGTCGACGTGACCGTGACCCAGGCCATGCACTACAGCCTGCGCGGCGAGGTGCTGCTGCGCGAGGAAGCGCTGACCGCCTAAAGCGCCCCGCGCCTATACCAGTGCACCCATGGAACCGGCTTCGCCGGGCCATCGGGTGCGCCCCCTTGAGGGGGAGGCGCCGCAGGCGCTTCGGGGGGGAGCTAAAACTTCATACCCTTCATGCCGCCCATGCGCTTCATCATTTTCATGAGGCCGCCGCCCTTCATTTTCTTCATCATGGTTTGCATCTGCTCGAACTCGTTGAGCATGCGGTTCACTTCCTGAACCTGCACACCGGCGCCGGCGGCGATGCGGCGCTTGCGCGTGGCCTTGATGAGTTCGGGCTTGCGCCGCTCCAGTGGCGTCATCGCGTGGATGATGCCCTGCTTGCGGCGGATATCGCGCTCGGCGCGGTCCATGTCGACCTGGCCGGCCTTGGCCGCCATTTGCGCCGGCAGCTTGTCCATCAGGCTGGAGAGGCCGCCCATCTGCTTCATCTGCTGGATCTGGGCCAGGAAGTCGTTGAGGTCGAAGCCCTCGCCGCTCTTGACCTTGGCCGCGAGTTTCTGCGCGGCCTGCATGTCCACGCCCTGTGTGACCTGCTCGACCAGCGCCAGGATGTCGCCCATGCCCAGGATGCGGCCCGCATGGCGCTCGGCATCGAACAATTCCAGGCCGTCGAGCTTTTCGCTGGTGCCGGAGAACTTGATCGGCGCACCCGTGACCTGCCGCACTGACAGCGCCGCACCGCCGCGCGAATCACCGTCGGCCTTGGTCAGGATAATGCCGGTCAGCGGCAGCGCTTCCTTGAAAGCCTTGGCGGTATTGATCGCATCCTGGCCCTGCATGGCGTCCACCACAAACAGCGTTTCCACCGGATTCAATACGGCGTGCAGCTCCTTGATCTCGCGCATCAGCGCTTCGTCGATCGCCAGGCGACCGGCGGTATCGACCAGCAGCACGTCGAAATAGTGCCGGCGCGCATGGTCCAGCGCGGCCTTGGCGATATCCACCGGTTTTTGGTCCCCGGTGCTCGGAAACCATTCCGCGCCAGCTTGCGCCGTGACGGTCCTGAGCTGCTCAATGGCGGCGGGGCGGTACACGTCGCCCGAGACCGTCAACACCTTCTTCTTGCGCTTCTCGATCAAATACTTGGCCAGCTTGGCGGTGGTGGTGGTCTTGCCGGCGCCTTGCAGGCCCGCCATCAAGATCACGGCCGGGGGCTGCGCGGCCAGATTGATGTCGCTCACGCCTTCGCCCATGGTGGCGGCAAGTTCGCGGTTGACGATGCCCACCAGCGCCTGCCCGGGCGAGAGCGAGCCCAGCACTTCCTGGCCCAGCGCCTTTTCCTTGACCCGCGCGATGAAGTCGCGCACGACGGGCAGGGCCACGTCGGCTTCGAGCAAGGCCATGCGCACCTCGCGCAGCATCTCGGTGACATTGGCCTCGGTGATACGGGCCTGACCCCGCATTTCTTTGACCAGGCGGGAAAGTTTGTCGGTAAGGACGGAAGCCATAAGGAGTAATCCGGCTGGGGGAGCCGGGGTCGGTTGCCGTGTTCGGTACGACAGGCCTCTTTGCAGGATGCAAAAAGTTAAACTGTGCCCATGATTTTAACCGGCGCCCCTCTGGTCAGCGTGATGCTGTCTGCCGCAGCCGCAGTCGCCTATGCGGTGCCGGCGGCCGCCGCCGCGCGGCTAAGCCCGCGCGCCAGCCGCGCGGCCTTGCAGGTCGCATGGCTGCTGCACGGCGTCGTGCTGGCCTGGGGCCTCCTGGGCGACACGCCGCGCTTTGGTTTCGCGCCCGCGTTGTCGGTCACGGCCTGGTTGGTGCTCACGGTTTATGCCGTGGAGAGCCATATGTTCCCCGAGCTGCAGGCACGCTGGGCGCTGGCCGGGCTGGGCGCTGCCGCCGTACTGCTTGCGCTTTTGTTTCCGGGCACGGCCCTGCATGTTTCCGCGTCGCCGTGGTTGCCACTGCACTGGGCCCTGGGCATCGCGTCCTACGGCCTGTTCGCCGCGGCCGTGGTGCACGCCTGGCTGATGAGCCGCGCCGAAAAGCAGATCCGCCTGGCGGCCGATTCGCACAGCGGTATGCCGCTGTTGACCCTGGAGCGCCTGACCTTTCGCTTTGTCGGCGCCGGCTTTGTGCTGCTGTCGGCCACCTTGCTCGCCGGCTGGCTGTTCGGCGAACAGCTCTATGGTGCGGCGGGCGCAAGGCAAGCGTGGAAGTGGGACCACAAGACCATTTTCTCCGTGCTGTCCTGGCTGGCGTTTGCCATTCTGCTGTTGGGCCGCTCGCGCTTTGGCTGGCGCGGCCGTAGCGCGGTGCGCGTGCTGTACGTCGGCTCGGGCCTGCTGCTGCTGGCCTACGTCGGTTCGCGTTTTGTGCTTGAAGTCGTTCTGGGGCGTCCATCTTGAAATTCCTGCTTGTCCTGGCTGTGGTCCTGGTGGCGTTCTATGTCTGGCGATCGAATCGCAAGCCGGACCGCGCGCCGCCGCCCGTGACGCGCCAGCCCGAGCCCAAGCAGCTCGAGATGGTGCGCTGCGCCGTATGCGGCTTGCACCTGCCCAAGACCGACGCCATCACCACCGCCGCGGCATCGTATTGCAGCAACGAGCACCGGCGACAGGCTGAGCACTGAACCGCCGAGCGCTCTATGGCCATCAATCCGGAAAACCATTCCTGGTTCCATCCGCGGGATTCGGAAAACACCGTCCTGCCCACCTCGACCGACCTGGCCTTTGGCCGGCTCTGGCAAGGATTCATGACGGCCCGCGTGATGATGGCGCTCGCCATCCTGTTGCTGCAAGCGCTGATCCACGCGCTGGGCCAGCAGGTCAGCGTCTGGGTGCTGGGCGTGTGTGGCGGCTACCTGGCGGCGGCGCTTGCGGTGCGCGTGCTGGCCCGTCCCGAGCCGCCCGAGCGGCACACCGGCCCACAGTGGCTGCTCACGATCGGCGTGGACCTGGTCGCGTTCTCCGCCTTGCAGCTGCTGCAGTCGGGCAACATGAACTATGCGCCGCTATTCGGCTTGCCGCTGCTTTTGGCTTCGGTCCTGGGTTCACGCATGCTGGCCCTGGGGACGGCGGCCGGCATCACACTGCTGCTCCTGGGCGAAGCCTGGTGGACCACGCTGCAGATTCCCACGGATCCAGCCGCGCGCTTCCTGCAGGCCGGCCTTACCGGCACCGGCTACTTCATCGTGGCGTTCCTCGCCAACCAGCTGGCGACCCGGCTGGCACGCGAAGAGCAACTGGCGCGGCGCAGCGAAAGCGCCGCGCGGCTGCAGATGCAGGTCAGCGAACTGGTGATTGAGACCTTGTCCGACGGGGTCCTGGTAGTGGACGCCCATGGCACGGCACGCGCGTCCAACCCCGCCGCGCGCCTTTTGCTGGGTAGCCGCGCGACCTCCGGCAATCCCTTTGCCTTGACCAGCGAAACCGCCTGGTGGCCGCTGTTGGACCTGGCACGCTCGACCTTGGGACAGGGCCGGCCCCAGACCGCCGACATCAGCATCCACCATGACGGGCACAGCCCGCGCCGCGTGCGCGTGCGCACTCGCATGACCAGCTCGCCGCAACTGGATGCGGGCAGCCTGTGCGTGATGTTCCTGCACGACCTGCGTGAAATGGAAGCGCGGCTGCGCACCGAGAAGTTGGCCGCCATGGGCCGCATGTCGGCGGCCGTGGCCCATGAAATCCGCAACCCACTGGCGGCCATCGTGCAAGCCAATGCCTTGCTCGATGAAGACCTGCACGATCCGGCGCACAAGCGGCTGGCGCTGATCGTTCGGCAAAACGCGCAGCGGCTGGCCAAGATTGCCGAAGAGGTGCTGGATATATCAAGAGTGCAGCACCAGTTCAGCGCTGCGCCAGCCACCAGCTTGCCGCTGGACGAAACCGTCGAAGCCGTGTGCCGCGACTGGGGCAGCCAGTCCGGCAACAGGCAACACCTGCATTTGGCACTGCTGGCCGCCGAGACGCGCGTCGAGTTCGAAGCCGATCATCTGCGCCGGGTGCTGGTCAACCTGCTGGACAACGCGCGTCGCTATATCAGCAAGCACACCGATTCGCTGCAAGTCTCCACCGGAATATCGGCCTCCGGCCAGGTTGCGCTGCAAGTCTGGAGCGATGGGCAGCCACTGGAAAAGTCCGTCGAGCAACATTTGTTCGAGCCGTTCTTCTCCTCGGAAAGCCGTTCCACCGGCCTGGGGCTCTACATCTGCCGCGAGCTCTGCGCCCGCCATGGCGCCGCCATCGGCTACCAGCGCGCCCTGCGCGACACACAACGCGGTGTGTTGGAGGGCAACGCCTTCTTCGTAACCTTCCGGGCGACCGATGCGGCCTCGGCGGCGCAGCAGCCGATCGACACCATCGTGGTATGAACATGGCCACCGCCGCCCCCTCGACAACCGCCGCCTACATCCTCGTCGTGGACGACGAGCCCGATCTGCGCACACTGTATGAACTGACCCTGCTGCGCGAAGGCTACCGGGTCGAAACGGCAGCCACTGTCAAGGAGGCCGGGCAGCAGTTGCAGGAGCGTCGCTTTGACGCGGTCATCACCGACATGCGCCTGCCCGACGGCGTTGGCCTGGAATTGCTGCACCGCCTGCGGTCCCAGCAGCGCAGCGAGCGCTGCGTGGTGATGACGGCTTATGGTTCGGCAGAGAACGCAGTCGAGGCACTGAAGGCCGGCGCGTTCGACTACCTGACCAAGCCAGTGGACTTGAAGCAGTTTCGCGCCGTCGTGGCCTCCGCCGTGCAGGCCTCGACAGGTGCGGCGCCCAGGCAGGCCAAGCCCGCCGCATCGGCAAGCCGCAGCGCGCCGCCCACGGATCGCCAGCCTGGCGGCAGCTCGGCGCTGGAGCGTTTGGTTGGCGAGTCCGAGGCCATGCAGGCGGTGAAGCAGCGCATCGCCAAGGTGGCGCGCAGCATGGCGCCGGTGCTGATCCGCGGCGAGTCGGGCACCGGCAAGGAGCTGGTGGCACAAGCCCTGCATGCCAACAGCCATCGCGCCGAAGGGCCGTGGGTCGCAGTCAACTGCGGCGCCATCCCCGAGAACCTGCTGGAGGCGGAGTTCTTTGGCGCCAAGAAGGGCTCCTACACCGGCGCCACGCAAGACCGCGACGGCTACTTCCAGGCCGCACGCGGCGGCACGATCTTCCTGGACGAAATCGGCGACCTGCCTCTGGCCATGCAGTCCAAGCTGCTGCGCGCCATCCAGGAACGCAGCGTGCGCTCGCTCGGCTCGACGCAGGAAGACAGCGTGGACGTGCGCATCATCAGCGCCACCCACAAGGACCTCGCGGCGGACGTCAAGGCCGGACGCTTCAGGCAGGACCTGTATTACCGCCTCAATGTGATCGAGATTGCCGTGCCGCCGCTGCGCGACCGGCGCGGCGACTTGCCGGCCTTGTGCGAATCGCTGCTCGCCAGAATCGCACAGGAGTCCGGCATGCCGGCGCCCTCGCTCTCGCCCTCCGTGCTGGAGCAACTCGCCTCCCATCCGTTGGGCGGCAATGTGCGCGAACTGGAAAACCTGCTGCACCGGGCCGTGGCCCTGAGCGACGGCGATGAACTGCAGATCGACTTCGTTCCCACGCAAGAAGCCGCAATGCCGCCCTTGGCTGAAGTGGCACCGGCGGAGGCGGCGCAAGTTCCGCTCGCCACGGTATCGGCGACGGCACCCGCAGCAGCACCGGCAGTCCTACCCAGCGATCTGCAAGCCTATCTGGACCAGCAGGAGCGCGAGATTCTCGTCAAGGTGCTGCAGGAGACCGGCTTCAACCGCACCGCCACAGCGGCCCGGCTGGGCCTGAGCCTGCGCCAGATCCGCTACCGCATCGCGCGGCTGGGCATTAGCACGCCGCAAGACGACGAGCCACATGACGAAGCCACTTGACGCGCACACCGAGGCCGCTCCTTGGCAGGAAGGCTGGTACCGATTCGCGCGGCGCTTGCCCTCGCCGAACTTCGGGTCGCGGCCGACACCGGCCAGCGTGGACCTGATCGTCCTGCATTCCATCAGCCTGCCGCCAGGCCAGTATGGCGGCGATGAAGTCCTGCAACTGTTCTCCAACACCCTGGACTGGGGCGCGCATCCCTACTTCGAAAGCATCCGCGGCACCGAGGTCTCGGCGCACTTCTTCATTCGGCGCAACGGCGAACTCTGGCAAATGGTGAGCTGCGATGCGCGCGCCTGGCATGCCGGCCGCTCGCATTACCGCGGGCGCGACAACTGCAATGACCACTCCGTGGGTATCGAACTCGAAGGCCTTGAAGGGCAGCGCTTCGATCCGCCGCAGTACGAAACCTTGGCAGCCCTGTGTTCCGCTCTTGCGCTTCACTATCCCATTGAGCACATCGCGGGCCATGAACACGTCGCGCCGGGCCGCAAGCAGGACCCGGGACCGGGCTTTGACTGGTCCGCCCTGCAACGGGCATTGGCCTGGGAGCCCGGGTGTTTCCCGGATGCCACGGTCATCACCGAAAAGTCGTAAAAAAATTTCCCCATGCTGCACTGCATGATGAGTGCGGCGTCAAGAACAGCGAGGCCAAGTCCGCATGCGGCCTGGCAAGCCAAAAGCGCTTGCAACGCGCATAATTTCTGGACTCTTGCAGTGCAGCGCAAGTGCCAGCAACTGTTCTAGGCTGCTGCCGCCGGGTCCGGCTTGTCTGGCGCATGGCATGCCGCAGGCGCTCTCTCAGCGATGTCGCCCATTGCCACGCGATACACTACAGGTAGTGTCTTGAAATAGCTTGAGACCCTAGATATAGTGTGCAGCAGCAATCGCTGCCCGCATCAAAATTGTCAGAGTTCGCGCGGATATCGACCGGGGGGCCGGCCAGCGAATCGCTCGATCCGACAAGAACAGTGAAACAAGAGGAACCCATGCAAGTCGCCCTGAACACTCCATCTCCCGCTCTACCCTCCGGCGCAGCGCAACACGGTGCCCATGCTGCCGAATCAGGTACTTCGGCACTCCTGGCCCATTACCAGATCATCCGGCGCAATGGCGCCGTTGTGCCCTTTGAGCCCAACAAGATCGCCGTCGCGATGATGAAGGCTTTTCTGGCGGTGCACGGCACGCAAGGCGCGGCTTCGGCCAGCGTACGCGAAACGGTGGACGGCCTGACCCAGGCCGTGATCCGCGCGATGGTGCGTTCGCGCCCCGGTGGCGGCACCTTCCATATCGAAGACGTGCAGGACCAGGTCGAGCTCGGCCTGATGCGCGGCGGCCACCATGAAATCGCACGCGCCTATGTGCTGTACCGCGAACGCCGCGCGCAAGAGCGTGCCCCGCAGGCGGCGCCCAAGGCCCCCACCTTGCACGCCCTGGACGGCGGCCAGCGCATCGTGCTGGACCTGGACCAGTTGAAGGGCCTGATCGAATCGGCCTGTGCCGGCTTGGGGCAGGACGTCAAGCCCGACCCGATCATGGCCGAGACCATGCGCAACCTGTACGACGGCGTTCCGATGGACGAGGTCTACAAGGCCTCGATCCTGGCCGCACGCACGCTGATCGAGAAAGACCCCGACTACACCTACGCCACCGCCCGCCTGCTGCTGCACACCATCTTCAAGGAAGTGCTGGCGCGCGACATCGCCCCGGCCGACATGGCGCAAAGCTATGCCGACTACTTCCCCGGCTTCATCAAGCGCGGCGTGGACAACGAGCTGCTGGACGAACGCCTGCTGCAATACGACTTGAAGAAGCTGGGCGGCGCGCTCAAGGCCGAACGCGACATGAAGTTCGACTACCTGGGCCTGCAGACCCTGTACGACCGCTACTTCCTGCACGTGCGCAAGACCCGCATCGAATTGCCGCAGGCCTTCTTCATGCGCGTGGCCATGGGCCTGGCGCTCAACGAGATCGACCGCGAAGCGCGCGCCGTCGAGTTCTATGAAGTGCTGTCCTCGTTCGACTTCATGTCCAGCACGCCGACCTTGTTCAACAGCGGCACCTTGCGCTCGCAGCTTTCCAGCTGCTACCTGACCACCGTGCCCGACGACCTGGACGGCATCTACGAGTCGATCAAGGAAAACGCGCTGCTGTCCAAATTTGCCGGCGGCCTGGGCAACGACTGGACCCGCGTGCGCGCCCTGGGCTCGCACATCAAGGGCACCAACGGTGAATCGCAAGGGGTGGTTCCGTTCCTCAAGGTGGTCAACGACACGGCCGTGGCCGTCAACCAGGGCGGCAAGCGCAAGGGCGCGGTCTGCACCTACCTGGAAACCTGGCACCTGGATATTGAAGAGTTCCTGGAACTGCGCAAGAACACCGGCGACGACCGCCGCCGCACGCACGACATGAACACGGCCAACTGGATCCCCGACCTGTTCATGCGCCGCGTGATGGAAAAGGGTACCTGGACGCTGTTCTCGCCCTCCAACGTGCCCGACCTGCACGACAAGTTTGGCATCGACTTCGAAAAGGCCTATGTCGCCTACGAGGAAAAGGCCGCGCGCGGCGAGATCAAGCCCAGCCGCACGCTGCAGGCCAGCGACATGTGGCGCAAGATGCTGACGATGCTGTTCGAGACCGGCCACCCCTGGATCACCTTCAAGGACGCCTGCAACGTGCGTTCGCCCCAGCAGCATGCCGGTGTGGTGCACTCGTCCAACCTGTGCACCGAGATCACGCTGAACACCAGCGACACCGAAACCGCGGTCTGCAACCTGGGCTCGGTGAACCTGCTGCAGCACTTGAAAGACGACACCGACGGCTCGAGCGGCGGCTCCCAGGTTCTGGATCATGACAAGCTCAAGCGCACCATCGCCACCGCGATGCGTATGCTGGACAACGTGATCGACATCAACTATTACGCCGTCAAGAAGGCGCGCGACTCCAACCTGCGCCACCGTCCGGTGGGCCTGGGGCTGATGGGGTTCCAGGATTCGCTCTATGCGTTGCGCATTCCCTACGCCAGCCAGGCGGCGGTCGAATTCGCCGACAAGTCGATGGAAGCCATCTGCTACTACGCCTACTGGGCCTCGACCGAACTCGCCAAGGAACGCGGCAAGTACTCCAGTTACAAGGGCTCGCTGTGGGACAAGGGCGTCTTGCCGCTGGACACGCTGGAACTCCTGAGCAAGGAACGCGGCGGTTACGTCGAAGTGGACCGTTCGGCCACGCTCGACTGGGACGCCCTGCGCAGGAAGATTGCGGCCGACGGCATGCGCAACTCCAATTGCGTGGCCATCGCCCCGACCGCGACGATCTCCAACATCATCGGCGTGGACGCCTCGATCGAGCCTTGCTTCGGCAACCTCTCGGTCAAGTCCAACCTGTCGGGTGAATTCACCGTCATCAACCACTACCTGGTGCGCGACCTGAAGCGCCTGAACCTGTGGGACGACGTGATGGTGATGGACCTGAAGCACTTCGACGGCTCGCTGCGCCCGATCGATCGCGTGCCGCAAGACGTGAAGGCCTTGTACGCCACCGCGTTCGAAGTCGAAACCACCTGGTTGGTGGAAGCCGCTGCGCGTCGCCAGAAGTGGATCGACCAGGCGCAGTCGCTCAATATCTACATGGCTGGCGCATCGGGCAAGAAGCTGGACGACACCTACAAGCTGGCCTGGCTGCGCGGCCTGAAGACCACCTACTACCTGCGCACGATGGGTGCGACGCACGCGGAAAAATCCACGGTGACGGCAGGCAAGCTCAACTCCGTTTCTTCCGGCAGTGAGACACAGGGCGGCGGTGTCGGCATGAGCGCACTCGATGCGATAGCGGCCGCGGCACAGGCGCAGATGAGCGAGGCCACGCCGGCGACCGACATCAAGTTCTGCGCCATCGACGACCCGACCTGCGAAGCATGCCAATGACGCACACGTATCGCGCCGCATTCAAACCGAACATGCTGCGCGATGCAATTGAGCAACACAATGAAGCACCGATGTGAATGAGCACTTTTCATTTCATCGGCTTGCTTTCATAATTTGATTATTGGAACCTTCTATGTTGACCTGGGACGAAGACGTCAAGCCCGCGTTGCACAACTCATTGCAACAACCTCGCACTAGCGGTTCATCCAGCAACCGCTCGACGGAACATCTGTCGCTCGCAACAGCCGCATCCCCTGTCCCCGTTGCATCCACCGCATCCATCACCGCGCAGCCCGCATTGCGCACGCTCGATGTTGGCGCCGTGGTACCTCCCGCCGCCAGCGAACAACGCCGCGTCAGGGCCGCCGACAAGCGCATCATCAACGGCCAGACCGATGTCAACCAACTGGTGCCGTTCAAGTACAAGTGGGCTTGGGAAAAATACCTGGCCACCTGCTCCAACCACTGGATGCCCCAGGAAGTGAACATGACGCGCGACATCGCGTTGTGGAAAGATCCGAACGGCCTGACCGAAGACGAGCGCCGCATCATCAAGCGCAACCTCGGCTTCTTCGTCACCGCCGATTCGCTCGCCGCCAACAACATCGTGCTGGGCACCTACCGCCACATCACGGCGCCCGAATGCCGCCAGTTCCTGTTGCGCCAGGCTTTCGAGGAAGCCATCCACACCCATGCCTACCAGTACATCGTGGAGTCGCTGGGCCTGGACGAGAGCGAGATCTTCAACGCCTACAACGAGGTGCAGTCGATCCGCGAGAAGGACCAGTTCCTGATCCCGTTCATCGAAGCCATCAGCGACCCGCACTTCAAGACCGGCACGCACGAAACCGACCAGACCCTGCTCAAGTCGCTGATCGTGTTCGCCTGCCTGATGGAGGGTCTCTTCTTCTACGTCGGCTTCACGCAGATCCTCGCCCTGGGTCGTCAGAACAAGATGACCGGCGCCGCCGAGCAGTACCAGTACATCCTGCGCGACGAGTCCATGCACTGCAATTTCGGCATCGACCTGATCAACCAGCTCAAGCTGGAAAATCCGCAACTGTGGACAGCGGAGTTCAAGGCGGAGATCAAGGCGCTGTTCCTGAAGGCCGTCGACCTCGAATACCGCTATGCCGAAGACACCATGCCGCGCGGCGTGCTCGGCATGAATGCTTCGATGTTCAAGGGTTACTTGCGTTACATTGCCAACCGGCGCGCGACGCAGATCGGGCTGGAAGCCATGTTCCCCAATGAAGAGAATCCGTTTCCCTGGATGAGCGAGATGATCGACCTGAAGAAGGAACGCAACTTCTTCGAGACGCGCGTGATCGAGTACCAGTCGGGCGGTGCGCTCTCCTGGGACTGAAAAGCTTAGTCAATAAGAATGAATCAAGAATTGCGCCTGCCGCCGACAGCACCAAAGAGTGCTGCTGCGATTGGTGCTCCTGTGTTCATGGTGCTGGGGATTGCTCCAACACCATGGATCGCTTCATGCCATCCAACAGGCGTGAAGTGCTCTTTGTAAATTGATCAAGGAGAAAAGAAATGGCAACTGCAAAGAAACCGGCCGCAAAAAAGGCCGCTCCCGCGAAGAAGGCTCCGGCCAAAAAGGCAGCACCTGCTAAAAAAGTAGCTGCGAAGAAGGCTCCGGCGAAGAAGGCTCCGGCCAAAAAGGCGCCCGCCAAGAAAGTAGCTGCGAAGAAGGTAGCTGCGAAGAAGGCACCTGCGAAAAAGGCTGCAGTCAAGAAGGCGCCTGCCAAGAAAGTGGCAGCCAAAAAAGTAGCCGCCAAGAAGCCGGCTGCGAAGAAGGCTCCTGCGAAGAAAGCAGCCGCCAAGAAAGCGCCTGCGAAAAAGGCTGCCGCAGCCAAGAAGCCCGCCGCCAAGAAAGCAGCCAAGAAGCCGGCTGCGAAGAAAGCTGCGAAGGCACCCGCTGCCAAAGCAGCGCCAGCCCCGGCTGCTGCTGCTGCACCTGCGGCACAAACTACGTTGAACCCGCAGGCAGCGTGGCCGTTCCCGACGGCAAGCAAGCCCTGAGAAACCACGAGGTTTCGTGCAAGCCCGGTGTCGAAAGGCATCGGGCTTTTTCTTTTGCGCTACAAGCCGAAGCCTTGGGTGATGCGGCGATGCGCGTCGGCGCGCACATCTGCGGGCAAGAACGAAGCCTCCGCAGCGCTAGCCATCATGCGGCCGAGTTGGGCCAGCGACAGGCCCAGTTGTTCATGCAGCGCCTGCAGCTCGCCACTCAAGGTGACCCCGGACATCAACCGGTTGTCGGTGGAGCACGAGACATCGAGCCCGGCCTGCAGCATGGCGCCAATCGGGTGCGCGGACACGCTGGCCACCACGCCGGTGTGCACATTGCTGCTGGGGCACACCTCGAAATGCAGGCCCAGTGCACGCGCGCGCTCGACCCATTCCGAAGGCGCCGCGCGACCCGGCGCACCCATGATGTGCACCCCATGCCCGATGCGCGTCAAGCCGATGGCAGCCGCTTCCAGCACGCGCGCACCCGCATCGGCCTCGCCCGCGTGGCAGGTCAGGCCCAGGCCGGCGTCACGCGCAATGCCGAAGGCTTGCGCGTGCGGTGTTGCCGGGAACCCGAACTCCGCTCCCGCCAGATCAAACCCGATCACGCCTTCGGCCCGGTAGCGTGCAGCCAGTCGCGCCGTGCGCACGCTTTGCTCGGGTGACTCCGTGCGCATCGCGCACAGGATCAGCCCGCAAGGCAAGGCGCTTTGGCGCAAACCGCGCAGCATGGCTTCAATCGCCGCCTCAGGCGCCAGGCCATGGGGTGCCAGCAGCAGGGGCGCCATGCGGAACTCGGCCAGCAAGCAGCCATCGAGCCGGGCGTCCTCTGCGGCTTCATAGGCCACGCGTTCGCAGGCGCCCTGCGAAGCCATGGCACGAACCGTCAAGTCAAAGCCTTTGAGATAGCGCTCCAGGCTGCCCGAGTGGGCATTGGCCAGCATCCATTCGCCCAATGCGCCGGCTTCGGCCGCGGGCACCTGCAAACCTTGCGCGCGGCAAAGTTCCAGCAGGGTCTGCGGGCGCAAGCCGCCGTCCAGGTGCTCATGCAGCAGAGCTTTGGGCAGGCCGCGCCAATCGATGGTGCCGGCAGCTGGGGGGTGGCTGCGAATCGCCAATGAAGTCTCCTGCTCGCGCTTGAATCCGAGGATGCGAAGGCTGGTGAAAGCGCTTTCACCGGGTAGGTAAAAACCAGCATCGCGCCCGCCAAAGGGCCTTATTATCATCACGCTCACAGAGTAAAGCAAACGTTTGCGCCTCTCTGGCTTGCGTACTTTCCGAACGGTCCTTTTTCTTCAACCCGACGCACCAACACTGAACAGGAACACCCATGAAGACCACCACCTCTTTCGGCATCCTGGCGCTTGCCCTCGCCGCCACACTGCCCGTGCGCGCCGAGCCCGCGGTCGTTTACGACATCGGCGGCAAGTTCGACAAGTCTTTCAACGAGGCGGCCTACAACGGCATCGAGCGCTGGAAGAAGGAGACCGGCAAGAAGTACCTGGACTTCGAAATCGCCAATGAAACGCAACGCGAGCAGGCCATCCGCCGCATGGCCGAGCGCGGCGCGACACCCATCATCGCGGTGGGCTTCAGCCAGGCCAGCAGCATCGAGAAAGTGGCCAAGGAATTTCCGAAGCTGCAATTCGCCATCATCGACATGGTGGTGCAGCTGCCCAATGTGCAGTCGGTCGTGTTCAAGGAGCAAGAGGGCAGCTTCCTGGTGGGCATGATGGCCGCCATGGCCAGCAAGAGCGCCAAGGTCGGTTTTGTGGGCGGCATGGACATTCCGCTGATCCGCAAGTTCCAGTGCGGCTACGAACAGGGCGCAAAGTACGCCAACCCGAAGGCCGAGGTGTTCGCGAACATGACCGGCACCACCGGCTCCGCCTGGAACGATCCGGGGCGCGGCAGCGAGCTGGCCAAGGCGCAATTTGCCAAGGGCGCCGACGTGGTGTTTGCCGCTGCGGGCGGCACTGGCGTGGGCGTGTACCAGGCGGCCAAGGATTCGGGCAAGCTGGCCATCGGCGTGGACAGCAACCAGAACCACCTGCAACCCGGCACCATGCTCACCTCGATGCTCAAGCGTGTGGATGTGGCCGTCTACAACGTGGCCAAGGGCCACCAGCCGGGCGTGTCCATTCTCGGCCTGAAAGAAGGCGGCGTGGATGTGGCGCTGGACCAGTACAACGAAAAGCTGGTCAGCGCCGACATGAAGAAGGCCGTGGATGCCGCGCGCGCCGCAATCGTCTCCGGCAAAGTCAAGGTTGCCGACTACATGGCCGACAACGCCTGCAAGTATTGACCCCCCCGAAGCGGCTGGCGCCGCCTCCCCCCAGGGGGCGACACCAGTGCATTGATCCAACGGGACTGTCTTGAGCACCATCAAAGATGTCGCGGCGCGAGCCGACGTTTCGTTCACCACGGTCTCGCACGTGCTCAATGGCACGCGCCACGTGAGCGACGCGGCGCGCCTGCGCGTGGAGCGCGCGGTGGTCGATCTGGGCTACGTGCCCAGCGCCCTGGCGCGCGCGCTCAAGACCAACGAGACCCGCATGCTCGGCGTGCTGGTACCCAACATCATCAACCCGTATTTCTCCGAGCTGACGCGCGGCATCGAGGACCGCTGCCGGCGCACCGGCTATGCGGTGTTCCTGTGCAATTGCGATGATGACCCCGAGCGCCAGGCGCGCTACGTGCAGACGCTGCTGCAGCGCCGCGTCGACGGCCTGCTGCTGGCCGTTGCGGCGGGCGAGGCCGGCATGCTGGCGCAGACCCTGAAATCCGTGCGCGTGCCGATGGTGGTGGTGGACCGCAAGCTGCCCGGGCACATGGCCGATCTGGTGCGGGTGGACAACCAGACCGGCGCGCGGATGGCGGTGGAGCACCTGCTCTCGCTTGGCCACCGCCGCATCGCCTGTCTCGCCGGGCCGGCGCAGTTCGAAGTCAGCCAGGCCCGCGTCGCCGGCTGGCGCCAGGCTTTGGCGCAAGCAGGCATTGCGATCGACTCCGGTTGGCTGCTCGAGGGCGATTTCAGCAGCGATGCCGGGCATGCGCTCACGCGCCGCCTGTTGGTGCAGGGCCGGACGCAAGGCGGGGTAAGTGCCATCTTCGCGAGCAACGACCTGTTTGCCGTCGGGGCATTGCGCGCTGCCGCGGAGCTCGGCGTCGCGGTGCCCCAGGCGCTTTCGATCATCGGCTTCGACGGCATCGACCTCGGCAAATTTCTGTTTCCCGCGCTGAGCACCGTGAGCTATCCGATTCGCGAACTCGGCGAGAAAGCCGCATCGGTGCTGATCGAGCGCATCGCCCGTCCCGGGCGCCGGGCACATGAGGTCGTGCTCGCGCCCCAGTTGCTCCTGCGCGAATCCACGGCCCGGGTATGCCCAGCATGAACGCGCCACACACGATCGAACCCAAAGGCGCCGCGGTGCGGCTGTCGCACATCGAAAAACGCTTCGGCGCAGTGCACGCCAACCGCGATGTGAACCTCAGCGTCGAAACCGGCACCATCCACGGCCTGGTCGGCGAGAACGGCGCCGGCAAGAGCACGCTGATGTCCATCCTCTATGGCTTCTACCGTGCCGACAGCGGCAGCATCGAGGTGTTCGGCAAGGCCGCCACCATCCGCAACGCGAACGAGGCCATTGCGCTGGACATCGGCATGGTGCACCAGCACTTCATGCTCGTCGATACCTTGTGCGCACTGGACAACGTGATGCTCGGTGCCGAGCCGCATGCCCTCTTGGGCCGCGCTTCGGCCGTGGTGCGCGCACGGCTGGCCGAGCTGATGCAGGCCACGGGCTTGCGCGTGGACCTCGATGCCCTGGTACAAGACCTTTCGGTCGGCGACTGCCAGCGGCTGGAGATCCTCAAGGCACTGTACCGCGGCGCCCGCATCCTGATTCTTGATGAACCGACCGCCGTGCTCACGCCACAGGAGACCGAGCAACTTTTCGAAGTGCTGACCACCCTGCGCGCGCGCGGCACCACCATCGTGCTGATCACCCACAAGCTCAAGGAAGTGATGCGCGTGTGCGACCGGGTCACGGTGATGCGCGCCGGCCAGGTCGTGCATGAATGCGCCATCGGGCAAGCCAGCATCGAGAGCCTGGCCCAGGCCATGGTGGGACGCAAGGTGCAATTGGGGCGCACCGCCGCGGCCGCCGCGCATGGCGGCGAAGTGCTGCTGCGGGCCGAGGCCTTGAATCTTCGCGACACGATGGGCGTCATGCGCCTGCAAGACCTGGATCTGGATTTGCACGCCGGCGAAATCGTCGGCGTCGCCGGTGTGGCCGGCAATGGGCAAAGCGAACTGCTGGAGATCCTCTGCGGCCTGCACGCGCCGCAGGAAGGCACGCTCACCGTGGCCGGCGCGCAATTCAAGGCAGGGCGTTGGCTGGACCCGCGCGAAGCACGCCGCCTGGGCCTGGCCCATGTCCCGGAAGACCGCCATGCGCGCGCGCTGGTGATGCCCTTCGCGGCCTGGGAGTCCGCCGTGCTGGGTTACGAGCAATCGCCCGCCTACAGCCACCGCGGCTGGATGCTGCGCCGGCGCATGCGCCAGGCGACGGCCGCCATGATGGAGCGCTTTGACGTGCGGCCGCGCGACCCGCTTCTTCAGAGTGCCAAGTTCTCGGGCGGCAATCAGCAAAAGCTGGTGCTCGCGCGCGAGCTGGGCCAGGCGCCGCGCATCCTGCTGGTCGGCCAGCCCACGCGTGGCGTGGACATCGGCGCCATTGAATTCATCCACGGCCAACTGCGCGCCATGCGCGACGCGGGCTGCGCCGTGCTGGTGGTCTCCAGCGAACTCGACGAGATCCTGGCCTTGGCCGACCGGGTGCTGGTGATGAACCAGGGCCGCATCACCGGCGAGCTGCCGATCGACGGCTGCACGGAGACGCGCCTGGGCGTATTGATGACCACGAGCGGGAGTGCGGCATGACTGCAGCTGCCGTCGTGAACATGCCCCGCTGGGCCGATCTGCTGGTGCTGCCGCTGGTGAACCTGGGCGTGGCCCTGCTGGCCGCCGGCGTCGTCGTGGCCGCGGTCGGCCAAAGCCCGCTGGAAGTGCTGCAAGTGCTGCTGCACGGCGCATTCGGAACATGGCGCGGCGTGAGCTATACGCTCTACTACACCACCACCTTCATCTTCACCGGCCTGGCCGTGGCGGTCGCGTTTCACGGTGGGCTGTTCAACATCGGCGGTGAAGGCCAGGCCACCCTGGGCGGCATGGGCACCGGCCTGGTCGCGCTGTGGCTGGCACCGCAGTTGCCGGCGCTGCTCATGCTGCCCTTGATGCTGGTCAGCGGCACCCTGTTCGGCATGGCCTGGGCGCTCGTGCCGGCCTATCTGCAGGCCTGGCGCGGCAGCCACATCGTGATCACCACGATCATGTTCAACTTCCTCGCGAGCACGCTGCTGGTCTACCTGCTGGTCAACCACCTGCGGCCCGCCGGCCTGCAGACCGTGGAAAGCGTTGCCTTCGTCCCATCAGCCCATTTGCCGGGCATGCACGAAGTGCTGCGATGGATCGGCCTGGACTGGCCCTCCACGCCGCTGAACCTGAGCCTGTTGCTGGCGCTGCTGGCCGCCTGCGGCGTCTACGCCTTCCTGTGGCACAGCCGCGCGGGCTACCGCTTGCGCGCAACCGGATCAAGCGCCAGTGCGGCGGCCTATGCGGGCATCGCGCCCAAGTCCCAGGTCATGCTGGCCATGGGTGTGTCGGGTGCGCTCGCCGGCATGGTCGGCATGAACGAGATCGCCGGCGTCAACGGGCGCCTGCTGCTGGACTTCATCGGCGGCGCCGGCTTCACCGGCATTGCTGTGTCTCTGATGGGGCGCAACCACCCGGTGGGCATTGTGCTGGCCAGCCTGTTGTTCGGTGCGCTGTTCCAGGGCGGCGCCGAAGTGAGTTTCGAAGTGCAGGGCTTCAGCCGCGACATGGTGGTCATGCTGCAAGGCTTCATCGTGCTGTTTTCGGGCGCCATGGCCTATGTCGTCGCACCCTGGCTGGTGCGCGCCATCAAGCTGCTGCCCAAACGCCAGGCGGCGCCCGCACCGGAGGTGCGCCATGGATAGATTTCCTGAGGTGCGCCATGGATGAAATCCTGATCGGCACCGTGCTGGCCTCCACCTTGCGCGTGGCGACGCCGCTGATCCTGTGCGCGCTGGCTGGCCTGATCTCGGAGCGCTCGGGCGTGATCGATCTCGGCCTGGAAGGCAAGATGCTGTTCGCCGCCTGCGCGGCGGCCAGCGCAGGGGCGATGTGGGGCTCCACCGCTGTTGCCATTGCCATGGGGCTGGGTGTGGCGGTGATCCTGTCGTGGCTGCATGGCCTGGCCTGCGTGAGCCACCCCGGCGACCAGGTGGTCTCGGGCATGGCCGTCAACATCATTGCCGCCGGCCTGACCGTGGTGCTGGCCAGTGCCTGGTTCCACCAAGGCGGCCAGACGCCGCCGGTCGGCGACGCCGTGCGCATGCGGGCGCTGTGGCCCGCGCTGGCGGACACGTGGCAAGGCATCCCGGTGCTCGGCGCCATCGTGGGCGGCGGGTTGCTCAGCCACAACATCATGGTGTACCTGGCGCTGGCGCTGGTGCCTGCCGTGTGGTGGCTCCTGTACCGCACGCGCTTTGGCCTGCGGCTGCGCGCCGTCGGCGAAAACCCGGCCATGGTGGATGCCGCCGGCGTTTCCGTCAGCCGCCTGCGCTACAGCGCGCTCACGCTCAACGGCCTGTTGTGCGGGGCCGCGGGCTGCTACCTCGTGCTCGCACAGAACGCCTTGTTCGTGCCGCACATGACCGCGGGTCGCGGCTACATGGCCCTGGCCGCCATGATCTTCGGCAAGTGGCATCCGGTCGGTGCACTCTGGGCTTGCCTGTTGTTCGGATTTCTGGATGCGGTGGCCATTCGCCTGCAGGGCGTGGCCGTGCCCGGCATCGGTGAGATTCCGGTACAACTCGTGCAAGCCCTGCCCTACCTGCTCACGGTGATTCTGCTGGCCGGTTTCATCGGCCGCGCGACGGCGCCCAAGGCGCTCGGCTTGCCCTATCTCAAGGAACGCTAGGTTCATATGCAGATCGATTTCCTGACCCCTGAATTGCAGTCGCGCCTGCTGGCAGCCGCGCGCGAGGCGCGCACGCACGCCTACGCGCCCTACTCCCGGTTCCTGGTAGGTGCCGCCGTGCTCGACGACCAGGGCCGCATCCATGCGGGCTGCAACGTCGAGAACGCCGCCTACCCGCAAGGCGTTTGTGCCGAGGCCGGCGCCTTGAGCGCGATGGTGCTCGCCGGCAGCACGCGCGTGGCCGCGCTTGCGGTGGTGGGCGCGGGCGCGGCCTGGGTCACGCCGTGCGGTGGCTGCCGCCAGAAGCTGCGCGAATTCGCCGCGCCCCAGACGCCGGTGCTGGTTGCCAACCTGGACCGCGTCCATGCCACCCTGACCATGGACCAATTGCTGCCGCACAGCTTTGGCCCCGAAAACCTGAGTGCAACATGAGTATCGACAAAACCTTGCAGCAAATCCGCGCCCGGGCGCCGCAGGCGAAGCCGCGCATCGCAGTGGTGCTCGGCTCCGGCTGGGCGGCCTTGAGCACCGCGCTGCACGATACGGTGCGCATTCCCTACGCCGAGCTGGACGGCTTTCCGCAAGCGACCGTCAGCGGCCATGCGGGCGAGTTGTTGCTCGGGCGCATCGGCAACACGCCGGTAGCCGTCATGGCCGGGCGCAAGCACACCTACGAAACCGGCGAAGCCGATGGCATGAAGCATCCGCTGCGCGTGCTGCGCGCCCTGGGTTGCGAAACCCTGGTGCAGACCAACGCAGCAGGCAGCCTGGACCCGCGCATCGGCGTGGGCAGCCTGATGCTGATTTCCGACCACATCAATTTCTCGCAACGTTCGCCGCTGACGGGCGAAGGCGGCTCGGAGCGTTTCGTCAGCATGGTCGATGCCTACGACCCGGGCCTGCGCCGCGTGGCCCAGGCGGTTGCGCAGGGCAGCGGCGTGCCGCTGCATGAAGGTGTCTATCTCTGGTACATCGGCCCGCAGTTCGAGACGCCGGCGGAGATCCGACTGTTCCAGCTCGCCGGTGCACAAGCCGTGGGCATGAGCACCGTCCCCGAAACCATCCTGGCCCGCCATGCCGGCATGCAGGTGCTGGCCCTCTCGCTGTTGACCAACATGGCGGCCGGCCTCTCCGACGAGCGCCTGAGCCATGCCCACACCCTGGCGCAAGCCCAGGCGGCCAGCACCATGGCCAGCGGCTTTCTGGCCACCCTGATCGAGCAGCTTTGACCCAGCTTTAGGAAAGACCAAGATGAACCTCCGCTTCCACCTCCACTTCGCCTATCCAACAACCCTGCTGGCCGCCCTGCTGGCTGCCACCTTGGCCGGTTGCGCCGCCTGGGCACCAGCGCCCACCGGCCCGGTGCGGGTCAAGGTCCTCGCGATCAACGACTTCCATGGCAACCTCAAGCCGCCGACGGGCGGGATCCGCGTGCGCGATCCCAAGGACGCGACCAAGACCATCAATGTCGAGGCCGGCGGGGCAGAGCACCTGGCCACGGCGGTTGCGCAGGCGCGGGCCAGGAATCCCAACCACATCTTCGTGGCGGCAGGCGACCTGGTGGGCGCGACGCCGCTGCTCTCGGCCCTGTTTCACGACGAGCCAACGATAGCGTCGCTCGGCCTCATGGGGCTGGAGGTCACGGCCGTTGGCAACCACGAGTTCGACCACGGCAAGGACGAGCTGCTGCGCCAGCAACGCGGCGGCTGCCATCCCAAGGACGGCTGCAAGGGACCGCAGCCGTTCACGGGCGCACGCTTCAAGTATCTCGCCGCCAGCACGGTAGACACAGCCAGCGGAAAAACCATCCTGCCGGCCTACCACGTCAAGCGCTTCCAGGGCATCCCGGTGGCCTTCATCGGCCTGACGCTCAAGAGCACGCCCAGCATCGTCGTGCCCAGCGGTGTCGCGGGCCTGCAGTTCCTGGACGAGGCCGAGACCGTGAACCGGCTGGTGCCCGAACTGCGCGGCCAGGGCATCGAGGCCATCGTCGTGCTGATCCACGAAGGTGGCGTGCCGACCGGCGACTACAACGAGTGCCCCGGCATCTCGGGCCCGATCGTGGACATCGTGCACAAGCTGGACAAGGCCGTGGACCTCGTGGTCAGCGGCCACACGCACCGCGCCTACAACTGCCGCATCGACGGCCGGCTGGTGACCAGCGCCGACAAATACGGCACGGTGCTCAGCGAAATCGACCTGACCCTGGATCCGAAAACCGGCGACGTCATGGAAAGCCGGGCCGACAACCTGATCGTGCGCAACGATGTGTATGCGAAGGACGCGGCGCAGACCCGGCTGATCGCCAGCTACGAGGCGCTGGCCGCGCCATTGGCCAAGCGCGTGGTCGGCCGCCTGGCTGCCAATCTGATCCGCGACGAAAACGCCGCAGGGGAAATACCGATCGGCCAGGTCGTCGCGGACGCCCAACTCGCGGCAACGCAGGGTGCCGCCGACGGCGCGGCGCAGATCGCGCTCATGAACCCTGGCGGCCTGCGCGCCCCGCTTGTGCGCAGCGGCGACGGCCAGGTGCGCTATGAAGAACTGTTCGCCGTGCAGCCGTTCTCCAACAACCTGGTCACGTTGACGTTCACCGGCGAGCAACTCCTTCGCGTGCTGGAGCAGCAGTGGCACAACCAACCGCGGCCGCGCATACTGCAGGTGTCAAGCGGCTTCACCTATGCCTGGGACGCCAGCCGCCCGACGGGCCAGCGCGTGGTGCCCGGCAGCGCGATGCTCAATGGCCGGCCGATCCAGCCCGACGCGCGCTATCGCGTGACGGTCAACAGCTTCCTGGCCACGGGCGGCGATGGCTTTGCGATTCTCAGGCAAGGCATGGAGCCGCGCACCGGCATGATGGATGTCGATGCGCTGGAGAAGTACTTCCAGAACAATCCGCTGGTCGCCCCAGCCACGGCGGCCCGCATTCAGAAGGCGCCCTGATGAGCATGCTTGCACAGGAAGTCATTCGCATCAAACGCGACGGCAAGGCGCTGGACCCGGCCCATATCGCCGAGTTCGTGCGCGGCCTCACGAATGGCGCATGGAGCGAGGGCCAGGCCGCCGCCATGGCCATGGCGATTTTCCAGCGCGGCATGTCGCGCGCGGAATGCGTGGCGCTGACCCTGGCCATGAAATCCTCGGGCGAGGTGCTGCATTGGGATGCCGCCGAACTCGGCGGGCCGGTGCTGGACAAGCACTCCACCGGCGGCGTGGGCGACAAGGTCAGCCTGATGCTCGGCCCCATCGTCGCGGCCTGTGGCGGCTATGTGCCGATGATCTCGGGCCGCGGCCTGGGCCACACCGGCGGCACGCTGGACAAGTTCGACAGCATCCCCGGCTACCAGACCGCGCCCAGCGTTGACCGCCTGCGCGCCGTGGTGCGTGCAGCCGGCTGCGCCATCGTCGGCCAGACGGCGGAGCTGGCGCCAGCCGACCGGCGCCTGTACGCCATCCGCGACGTGACGGCCACGGTTGAATCCATTCCCCTGATCACCGCCAGCATCCTGTCCAAGAAACTGGCGGCCGGACTGCATGGCCTGGCGATGGATGTGAAGGTGGGCAATGGCGCCTTTGCCGCCACACCCGAGATGGCGCGCGAACTCGCAGAGGCACTGGTGCAGGTGGCCAACGGCGCGGGCCTGCCCACCCGCGCCTGGATCACCGACATGAATCAGGTGCTGGGCCAGAGCGTCGGCAATGCACTGGAGATGGCCGAAGCGGTGGACTTCCTGACCGGCCGCGCCCGCGAACCGCGCTTGCTCGAGGTCACGCGCGCCCTGTGCGCCGAGATGCTGCTGCTCGGCCGCCTGGCGACCGACCGCGACGCGGCCCTTGCCAAGGTCGACGCGGCGCTTGCCAGCGGCGCTGCCGTGCAGCGCTTTGCGCAAATGGTCAGCGCCTTGGGCGGCCCTTCCGATTTCGTGGAGCACGCCGCGCGCCATCTTGCACCGGCGCCGGTGCAGCGGGTCGCGACCGCGCCGCGTGCCGGCTGGATCACCGGCATGGCCACGCGCGACATCGGCCTGCTCATCATCGAGCTCGGCGGCGGGCGGCGCAAGGCCAGCGACGCCATCGACCACCGCGTGGGCCTGAGTGAGCTTGCCGCGGTGGGCACGCAGGTCGCCGCGGGCGACCCCATCGCCATCGTGCACGCGGCCGACGAGGCCGCGGCGCTCGCAGCCGGCGCTCGCCTTGTCCAGCTGGTGCACATTGGCGATGCACCGCCGGCCAGGCTGCCGGTACTGGTCGAGCAGATCGGGCAAGACCCAAAAGGATCGACATGACGCGCGCCTTCATCCTGGTCATGGACTCACTGGGCATCGGCGCCACGCCGGATGCCGCACGCTATGGCGACACCGGCGCCAATACCCTGGCCCACATCGCCGACTGGGCGGCCGCGCGCAACCGGCCACTGCGCCTGCCGCATCTGGAACAGCTGGGCCTGGGCGCAGCTTGCGCGCTGGCCAGCGGCGCGTGGCCGCAAGGCTTGTCGCGGCGCGATGGCTTCACCGGCGCCTATACCGCGGCGCGAGAAGCCTCGGCCGGCAAAGACACGCCCAGCGGCCATTGGGAAATGGCGGGCCTGCCGGTACTCGTCGATTGGGGCTACTTCCCCAAGACCGTGCCCTGCTTTCCCGAGGCCTTTCTGCGCAGCTGGATGCAGGCCTGCGAACTCGGCGGCGTGCTGGGCGATTGCCATGCCTCGGGCACCGAAATCATCAACCGGTTTGGCGACGAGCACCGCCGCACCGGCTGGCCCATCGTCTACACCTCCAGCGACTCCGTGTTCCAGGTTGCGGTGCATGAAGAAGAATTCGGCCTGCAACACCTGTACCGGATTTGCCAGGTTGCGTTCGACATGCTCAAGAGCCAGAACATCGCAAGAGTCATCGCCCGGCCGTTCCTCGGATCGACCGGCCACTACGTGCGCACGCCCCATCGCAAGGACATCGCTGTGGAGCCGCCCGGCCGAACCTTGCTCGACGTCGCCAAGGCCGCCGGCCGCGAGGTGATCGCGCTTGGCAAGATCGGCGACATCTTCGCGCACCGCGGGCTCACGCAGGAGATCAAGGCGGTGGACAACCACGCGATGTTCGATGCCCTGCTGGCCCAGGTACAGAGTGCACCGGATGAAGCCCTGGTGTTCACCAACTTCGTCGACTTCGACACGCACTTCGGCCACCGCCGCGATGTGTCCGGCTATGCCAATGCACTCGAAGAATTCGATCAGCGCCTGCCCGAGTTGCTGGCCCTGCTGCGCCCCGGCGACCTCTGCGTGATCAGCGCCGACCATGGCTGCGACCCGACGCGGCCGGGCAGCGACCACACGCGCGAGCATGTGCCGCAACTGTTCTTCGGGCCCGGCGTGGCTGGTGGCGACTTCGGCGTGCGCGACAGTTTTTGCGAC
>DATILI010000028.1:0-10879 GCA_035476635.1 Burkholderiaceae bacterium
TGGCGCTACTGGTGGCGGGAGCGATGAGGAGCAGCAGCGACAGGGCGGCGGCGCACAGGGCACAAGCTCGCTTGAACGTCGGATGGTTGTTCGCCATGGTTTTGTCTTCCTCCTGCGTCGTTCAAATGAACTTGTTTCGGCGCGCATGCTACGGCGAAACGCGCAAGGGGATTGCAAACAATTGACAACTGTGTCCGCTTGTAACGCTGCGCGCCAAGCCCTGTCCTTGAGTCCGATGCCTTGCCGCAGGCCCAGGGCGCGGGCATCGACCTGGGTATCGCATTCGGCCCGAAGCCGGGGCCGGTCCGCGTTTGGGCCCAAGCCGAAGCGCTGCGCATCATGCTGGACAACGCCCGGAAGTACACGCCAGCACCCGGCCGTGGACACGTGGCTCGGCGCACCGACCGCCGCACTCACAAGGCCCGGGCCGCAACCCGAAAGCCAACCGAATGGTAGGCACCGCCGGGGGCGCGGCCTTCGCCCCGCCCCGTTGACTTGCCGCTGGCGCTGGTCGAATACCAGGAACCGCCCTTCACGCAATTGACACTGGTGCCGGATTCGGCGCCGTTGCTGGCGGTGTTGACGGTCGAGGTCCATTCGTAGGCGTTGCCCGCCATGTCCAGGCAACCGCACCAGCTGGCGCCACCGGCAAAGCTGCCTACCGTGGTGGTGTAGCCGCCGAACCGGTGCACCAGCTCGTCATAGGTGTCGGAATTGGCGAAGTCAGCCCAGGTCCTGTTCGTGGTGCTGTCGTATTGCCAGCCGGTGACGCCGCCGCTGCTGTTCATGCTCAAGACCCTGGCCAGGGGAGCTGTGTCGTTCGTCAACGGCGTGGCGCCGTCGGACAGAGTCGTCACCGTCTCATCGTTGTAGTAGGTCAGCGTCTGGATGCCGGAGTCGGCCAGCACGAAGCGGGTGCACAGCGCGTTGCAGTTGTAGACGGTGCCGAGCACGCCGGTGCTGCTGTTGAAGCTCAGGTTCGCCGCTGTCCCCCAAGGGAAACTGTAGGTCGTGTTGCCGCCCAGCGCCGCGTACTCCCACTCGCCTTCGGTGGGCACGTAGAACACATACCCGGGGATCTGCGTCGTGAGCCAGGCGCAGTAGGCCTTGGCGTCGTTGCAGGAGACAAAAAGGACGGGGTGGTCCTCCTTGCCCGCGGGGTAGCTGCCATCATTCCAATAGCTGCCGGGGCTGTAGCTGGCGCCCACGGCGTTCATGAACGCCTTCCAGTTGGCGTTGGTCACCAGGTACTTGCCCATGAAGTAGGGAACGAGCATGGCCCCGCTGCTGCTGTCGCTGACGACGCCCGTCACCGGATCGGTGGTGGTGCTGGCAATGCCGGCATGGAAGGCGTAGTTGACCGTGCCGCTGGCGACCACGCGAACGAAGTCGGCCAGGGCCGGCATCTTGGGTGTCGTCGAGGTACCGGTGCGGGCCCAGATCCAGGGGCTGGCCGTGGTCTCCACGGCCGTACCACCGGACGATGCTCCGCTGGAAGAGGCGCTGCTGGCGCTGCTGCTGTCGGCAGCGGTGGTGGCTGACCCACCGCCGCCGCATGCACCGAGCGCGCCCAGGCCAACTGCCGCCAGCGAGCCCAGCAGGGTGCGGCGGGCCATGCCACCATCGCCCCGCTCACTGGCCTTGGTGCCACGCATCAAACGCTCACGCCCACCGTCAGCGTGGCGGCGTAGCCGGCCGCATTGCTGCCCGTGACCGTGGCCAATTCCAGCGCATAGCCGTCGCTGAAGACGTTGTCGCTGGCCAGGCTGCTCTTGGCAAAGTTGGCGGCGCTGCCGGTGTAGATGGAGCTCGCGTAGACCGCGCTGCAAGCGGCGGGAGCCAGGGCGATCTGCGAGGTCTTGATGTCGTTGTTGCCGCTGGTGGCCGAGGCCAGGCTGGAAAACACCTCGAAATGGATGTGCGGCCAGCGTCCGTCGTAGCAGCCCGGGAAGATGCTCGTGAAGGTCACGCTGCCCGCGCTGTCGGTGACCTGTACGCCGCGCAGATAGTTCTGTCCGGCAATGGCTGCGGTGTACATGGAGTAGCGCCCAAGCGCGTCGCAATGCCACAGGTAGACCGCGAAGCCCGCGAGCGAAGCGCAGCTCTTGGCCACGTTGACAACGTTCAAGGTGATGGTGAGCGGGATGCCCGTGGCCGTGCCCGAGGAACTGCCGAAGCTGGAGACGATGTTGCTGCGCACGATACCCGATTGCGTCAGCGCATTGGCGATCCCGCCGTTGGTGCCGTTGTTCGTGCCATCGCCGGGATAGGGGCCCGCGGTTTCGCTGGGGATCTGGCTGCAGGAGCTGCTGCCCGACGTTGTGGTTGATGTCGTGGTTGACGTCGAAGTGGAAGTGGAGCTGGAGGTTCCCGTGCTCGTGCTTCCTGTGGCACCGCCGCGCGCCCCCGCCGTGCCGCCGCCGACGCGCAAAAGGTCTTCGGTGGCAGCGCTGGTCGCGTCCCCTCCGCCGCCCCCGCAGCCGACGATCGGCAATGCCGCACCGGCGCCCAGCCAGCGCAGGGCTTGCCGGCGCGAGCGGGCGAGGCGGTCCAGGGTTGCGAGATCGTGTACGAGGCCGTGCGGGTGCAATTGCATGATGGTTCCTGTTCGTGATGGTTGGTGCGTGGGGAGGTCCACGGCGTGAAATCTAACATTTGGGAAAATTTCCCACAAGGTTTTTATGCAACAACATGTTAATTTAGTGGGAAATATTCCCATGAGACAATCACGCCATGAGCGATTTCGCGCGCACGCCACAGAACCGCCTCGCGCTGGAGCAGGCGGCGGTGATTGCACAGCCGCTGGCCACCTGGCTGGTGCGCTCCGGCGTGGGCTATCGCGAATTCGCCGAGGCGCTGAAGGTGGTCTACCTGCAGGCGGCTCAGGCGGAGCTGGAGAGAACGGGCGGCAAGCAAACCGACTCCGCGCTGAACCTCCTCTCGGGGCTGCATCGCAAGGACATTCGTGCGCTGCTTCCGGGGGTGCTGATTCCGTTCGGGCAGGCGGCGGCCGAGGTCGGCCGCTCGACGCCCGCGAACGAGGTGGTCACACGCTGGCTGGCGGAGCACGACGGAAAACCGCTGCCGTTTACCGGCGAAACCGATTCATTCGAGGCCGTCGCGCGCTCCGTCTCGCGCGACATCGGCCCCCGGTCCCTGCTGGACGACCTGCTGCGCCTGGGCGTGGTGCGCGACACGGGCGAGCGCGTGGAGCTCGTCCAACAGGCCTTCATCCCGGACTCGCATCGGGACGAGGCCGCGCGCATGGTGGGCGGCAGCGTCAGCGACCACCTGAGCGCGGCGGTGCACAACCTGAGCGGCGCCGACGGCAAGACCCACCTCGATCAGAGCGTCTTCGCGGATGGCCTGAGCGCTGACTCGGTCCGCGAACTGGAGCGCCTGTCCAATCGCTTGTGGCGACAGGTGTTGACCAGCCTGGTCAAGGCGGCAGAACCGCTGGAAGCGGCGGACAGGAAGAAGGGCGGCACGCGCCGCTTTCGGCTGGGGATGTACAGCTTCAGCGGGCCCATGGCGCCTGCGCCGGAAACAGCGGACACAGCCGTCAAGGGCCAAAAAAAGGGACGCAAGAAATGAAGAAGATCCTTTCCGCCACGGCGCTCGGGCTGGCACTGCTGCTGGCCAGCCTGCTGCCCGGATGTGGTGGCAGCCAGGTGGCGGGCGTGGGCAGCGGTGGCTCCGGCCTGGCGGGCGGGACGGTCAGTGGCTACGGCAGCGTCTATGTGGACGGCGTCGAGATCGACGACAGCCAATCCTTCAATTTGTCCGAGAACGCCGATGGGTCCACCACCACGGTGGCGCTCAAGTTGGGGCAGCGCGTCGGCGTGCAGCACGGCAGCGACGGTCGGGCGATCCGCATCATGGTCGAGCCCGCGCTGGTCGGCACGGTCACGCAGGTGCACGCAACCGGCCTGTCGATGCTGGGCCAGCAGGTGGTGGCGAACACGGACCCGGCGAACGGGCCCTTGACCGTGTTCGGTGGCGGCTATCTCGCCTTGAGCGACGTCGTGCCTGGCGATGCCGCCGAAGTCCACGGCAGCCGGGACGCCCTGGGATCGATCGTCGCAACGCGCATCGAGAAGCTTTCCTCCTTGCAACAGCTCGTGCTGACTGGCCTGGTGGCGCGACGCGATGCGGCCTCTCCAGCATTCACCATTGGTGGCTTGCAGGTACGCTTCGATCCGGCGAGCGTGACGCCATCCGAGGCACAACTGGGCGACGGTGCTTTCGTCCGGATCTGGGCACCGGCCCTCGCCGTGCAGGGCGCAGTCCTGTCTGCCACGCGCATCCGCATTGCCCCCCCGGCGCTGGATACGGCGCAGGCCGGCGCAAAGGTCCAATACGCAGGCGTGGTCTCCGGCCATGCCAGCATGGGCAGCACGTTGAGAATCGAAGGCGTGCTGGTGCGCCTCGCCAGCGCAACGGTGGTCTCGCCTTCCGCGATGGCGCTGGGCAATGGCGTCTACGCCCGTGTGGACGGCGTGATGAACGCTGATGGCTCGCTGGCGGCCACCGCTGTCCAAGTGCGTCAGGACGGTGCCGCCGATGCGTCCGGCCGGGTGATCCTGTCGGGCCCCATCGGCACACTGCTGAATGCCAAATCGTTCGTGGTGCGCAGCGTGGCCGTCGATGCTTCCTCCATCGACGTGGCCAAGGCCTGTCCGGGCACCGCACTGGCCCCAGGCGTCCAGGTCGAGGTCGAGGCCCTCCAGCAAGTCGGCACGGACGTGGTCAAGGCTGTGACTTTGTCCTGCCTCAACTCCAATGCGATTGCGCAATCTGCCACCCGTGAAGCACGTGGACACGTCAGCATTGTCAACACCGGCGCAAGAACCTTGACGCTTGCAATGGAGGGCGGCGGCACGCAAGCTGTGCAGTGGGACGAGAAGACCGCTTTCCTGGGAGCAGGTCCGCAAGCGCTGCTCGGAACCGAAATCATTGTCGTGGGCTATGCAGGGGCGGCCAATGTGCTGATCGCCCGCGAGATCCGCTCGCCAGGCGAGCAGGAAGCTGATCGTTTCGACCCGGCCAATGGCCAAACGGCCTGGGACCAATACGACAACCAATTTCGTCCCGAAGGCGACGCACCACCGCCCTCCCCTGCAACACCCCCGGCTACGACGAGCCCGCCAGGCAGCGCAGCCATGGGCGCCCCAACTGCGACAGCGGGACCTGCCTTCGTGCCAGGGCGCCGCTAATTTGCACGGATCTCCTTAAGCCACGCCTAAGCTGGCGTCCCCATAGTCACGGCATCCCCGTTTCAACCCTGGAGATGACCATGCAAGAAGCCAAAACCATCACGCTCAAATCCTCGCGCCTGCTGCTGGCACTCGTCGCAGCCGGCGTGATCGGTGGCGCCGGTGGCTCGTACATTCACGGCGCGCATGCCAACGCCGCCGCGCCAACGGCCACCGCGACGACCTTGGGCGCCGCGCCACTGCTGGCACCGGTCAACGCACCCGACTTTTCCGTGATCACCGAACGCTTCGGCCCGGCGGTCGTCAACATCAGCGTGGTCGGCACCACCAGAGTGGCCAACGATGACGACTCCGACGACGACGACGACGCAGCCTCGCCAAACATCGATCCTTTCGAATTCTTTCGCCGCTTCCAGCAGGGCCCGGGGCGCCAGATGCAACCGCGCGACCGGCCCACGCGCGGCCAGGGTTCGGGTTTCATCGTCAGCGCCGACGGCATCATCCTGACCAATGCCCATGTGGTGAAGGGCGCGACGGAGGTGACCGTCAAGCTCACCGACCGGCGCGAATTGCGCGCCAAGGTGCTGGGCGCCGATCCGAAGACCGATGTGGCCGTGCTCAAGGTCGAGGGCCGGAACCTGCCGGTCGTGACCCTGGGCAAGGCCAGCGACCTGAAGGCCGGCGAATGGGTGCTGGCCATCGGCTCGCCGTTCGGCTTTGAGAACACCGTGACCGCCGGTGTAGTGAGCGCCAAGGGCCGCTCGCTGCCCAGCGACAGCACCGTACCGTTCATCCAGACCGACGTGGCGGTCAACCCCGGCAACTCGGGCGGGCCGCTGTTCAACGCGCGCGGCGAAGTGGTGGGGATCAACTCGCAAATCTACAGCCGCACCGGTGGCTACCAGGGCGTATCGTTCGCGATCCCGATCGACCTGGCCAGCCGGATCAAGGACAAGATCGTGGCCACGGGCAAAGTGGAACATGCGCGCCTTGGCGTGGCGGTGCAGGAGGTCAACCAGGCCTTCGCCGACTCCTTCAAGCTGGACAAACCCGAGGGCGCCCTGGTCTCCAGCGTCGAGCGTGGCGGCCCCGCTGACCAGGCCGGACTTCAGCCGGGCGATGTGATTCGCAAGGTCGATGGCCAGCGCGTGGTCTCGTCAGGCGACTTGCCCGCCATCATCGGCATGGCCGCGCCTGGCGACAAGGTCACGCTGGAGATCTGGCGCAAGGGCAGCGCAGCGGAAATCACCGCCAGGCTAGTCAGCGCCGACTACAAGTCCGCCAAGGTGGCTGAAGCCGCAATGGCACCCGCTGGCCAAGGCCGCCTGGGCCTGGCACTGCGGCCACTCGATCCGCAGGAGCGGCGCGAGTCGGGCATCCTGAACGGCCTGCTGGTGCAAGACGCGAGCGGCCCTTCGGCGATGGCCGGCGTGCAAGCCGGCGACGTTCTGCTCGCGGTCAACGGCTCACCCGTCAAGGACGTAAACCAAGTCCGCGCCGCCGTGGCCAAGGCCGAGAAATCCGTGGCGCTGCTGATCCAGCGCGGCGAGAGCAAGATCTTCGTGCCGGTGCGGCTGGGCTGAAGAGACGGGTTGGCAAGGTAAGGCAGGTCAGGAAGCGCGCCAGAAGATGTAGTCGGCCTGGTACTTCACGACCTGCTTCTGGCCCATGCTCGATGCGTCGCAAGCCATGGCCGGCGCCACACCGCCCTGGGTGGCCACGCGCTGGATGTAGCTCACGCCCTGCATCGCGCCCATGCCCAGCGCCGGGTTGGCCTTCACCAGCTGCAGCGGGATGTTGCCGGTGCCGGCGGGCGCCACGGCCACCTGGGTGGCCGTCACTTTGGAACCATCCTTGTTTTCCCAAGTGGCGGGCGGCCCGTAGTAGCGGCCGATCTGCATGCCCTTGCGGTCCATCAGCCTGGCATCGGGCCCGACAAACACCCATTCATATTGCCCCGCCATATTGGCCCTGGCCCGGCATTCATAGGTGATGTCGCCGGCGCCCACAGTTTCCATGGCCACCATGTGCCCGGCCGGAACCTTGACCGCATCCGGCAGGCTGGATTGCGAATACGGCATCGACTTCGATGAGCTGCCCATCCCGGCGCAAGCGGCCAGGCCCAGTACAGCCACGAGGGAAAGGGGGGTACGGAGTTGCATAAAACGTCCTTTGTTCGGTGGTGCGGCAAACACATGAGGCAGAGGCAGCTGTAGAAAGTTGCCTCTTGTGCCAGTACGCGGGCGGCATGAAAACGGATTCACTGAATCCAAACGGGCCCAAGCGCCGTACTTGATAGGCAATGTCCCACCAGCCCACGTTTTGCCCCCCTTCTTCATCGGACCAGATGACAGACAATGCCCGCATGAGCACGCCCTCCTCCGATGCAGAACTCATGACCTTGATCGACCGCGTCGCCACCGGCGACCAGGCCGCCCTCAAACAGCTCTACGAACTGACCTCTTCCAAACTCTACGGCCTTGCGGTACGCGTGGTCAGCAACCGGGAATGGGCCGAAGACGTGTTGCAGGAGGCCTACCTCACCATCTGGCGCGTGGCCGGCGACTACCGCGCGGCACTGAGCCCGCCCATGGCCTGGATGGGGCTCATCGTGCGCAGCCGGGCACTCGATTTTTTGCGCCGCCGCACCGCCGAACGCAGCCACATGACGCAGGAGCTGGACGAGACGCTGACTGAAACCCTGGAAGGCAACACCCCCAATCCCATGGACGCCACCCAGGCCAGCGAGCAAGCCTGGGCCCTGCACCAATGCCTGGAGCGGCTGGAAAAACGCCAACGCGAAGTGGTGAGCCTGGCCTACCTGCGCGACCTGAGCCACGGCGAACTCTCCGTCCAGCTCCAACTGCCGCTGGGCACGGTCAAGACCTGGATCCGGCGCGGCCTGGAACAACTGCGCGGCTGCATGGCCCGCTTTGCATGAGATGAGTAAAAAGGCCTGATGCCATGAACCTCATGCAACACCCCGACCTGCTCGAACGCATCGCCGCCGGCCATGCGCTGGGCACCCTGCGCGGCGGCGCGCGCCGCCGCTTCGAAGCCATGGCCCGCGAACAGGCACCGGTGCGCGCTGCGGCGCTGGTTTGGCAGGCGCGCCTGTCCGGCATGGCCGAGCTGCAACCCGAGATCGCCCCTGACCCTGCGGTCTGGGCGCGCATCCACAACCTGGTGCAGGCCGAGCTGGCGCAAAAGTCCATGCAGGCCGCACGTGCCACTGCGCAAGCCAAGCCATCCGGCGCCGGCTGGTGGCGCAACCTGCCCTTGTGGCGCAGCGCAGCCCTTGCCGGCGCGCTGGCCAGCGTGGTGGTGCTGGTGACCGGCATGAACCTGCGCGAACAAATGGGCACGCGCTTCAGTGAACAGCTCGCCACGCAAGCCCGGGGCATGGGTGCCCAGATTGCCGAGCTGCGCACCCAGTTGCAAGCCGCGCCGCAAATTCAATACGTCGCAGTGCTGGCCGATGACAAGTCTGCGGCAGCTATCCTCGTCACCGTGGACCCCAGGCACCAGCGGCTGACCTTGCAGCGCGTTGGCGGTTACCAGGAGGCCGGCGACAAATCCTTGCAACTCTGGGCCCTGCCGCCCCAAGGCGCGCCGCGCTCGCTCGGTGTGCTCGGCGCCGACAAGGTGCTGCGCCTCACCGCCAGCGAAAACGAAGTGCGCGAAGTGCCGGCGCTGGCCATCAGCCTGGAACCCAGGGGCGGCGTACCAAGCGAAGGCGGGCCGACCGGGCCGGTGCTGTTCAAGGGGGCGTTGCTGCAGACGGTGTTGTGACGAAGCTTGTGGGGAACAGGTTTTTCTGTGGTCAACGCTGACGCTTGAGCGCTTCCCGAGCGGACTCGTACAGCTGGGCTGATCCGAACTTCGCATTGGCAGGGTCCAACGAAAAAATGTTGTGTCCCCGATCTACCAGCTTGCCTTCCCATCGCGGCTCCAGGAAGAACGAAATGAATTCAGCCCCCCTGTTGGCATGCGCGTCCAGCGCGGTCTGAAACTCGGATGCCTGCATGGCTTTGAGCGGATGAAATTCGGTCACGCCATAGGCTTTGTGCCCCGTGGCACGCAGCCATTGCGCGAATGAAGTGCCGTAGGTCGGCTCGCCGTACAGGCTTGCCCCCAGTCGAATGTCTTTCAATTTTTGCAGCGAGGCGTCAATCGCGAATTTGTTTGCGTCCCAGCCCGGATTCGTGAAGGGAATGATCTGGTGCGTATAGCGCTTGGTTTGCGACAGGCATGATTGGCCGACCCGCTCCGCGAAGAACTCCAGGTAGTCCACCACTTGCTGGCCCCTGAACGCATGCCACAACGGTACCAAGGGGTTGTAGAAGTAGGACGACTGGTCCGCGGGCAAATCCAGGTGCGCCTTCGTAGTCTCACTCAGTGGGCGGCTGGCGGGCAACGCTTTTTGCGGCAGCGGCTGCGGTGTTTGCTGCGTGCGGCCCATGATAGCCACATGGCGTGTTGCCAAATGCATGGGTGTCGCCGACCCATCCTCCAGGAAGACGTCGATGCGATGCAGGCCGGTGGGCAGGTCCTTGAACGGCATGTCGAAGCGCCAGCCCGTGTTGGCGTCACCCAGGCCCGGCAGTGCTTCGAGCACGTCCTGGCGGCCCAGGTCCACCGGCGTCCTGCCGATCAATTCGCCATTGCGATAGATGCGAATCCATGCAGGCGAATTGCCTCCCAGCCCCTTGACATGTGCCCATCCCGCAATAGGCAGGAAGCCATGGGCAAATGAATCGATGTGTTCGGTGAAGTCGCGCAGCGGGGTGGTCCGGACATCCTTGGACGGGGGGGCGACTTCTTCGAACGATGTCCAGCTTGTGCCTAGGGCTTGGTTCAGCCGTTCGATCTGTCCGTAGTTGCGTTGCAGAAACGCGCGAAATCCTTGCTTTGACGCATCGCTGTAGTCCGACACCAGGTAGGGCCCGGTGAAGCCCATGCCGCCCTGGAAGTTGGGAAACAGGTGGTGCAGTTCACCCAGCAGGGTGACACCCCGGATCTTCTCGATATGCCGGGGCTCCAGCTTGCAGATCTCATTGAGCACCGCCTGGACCGCCTGGACGCGCCGTGCTGTGAGGGGCGTGCCTGTCTTGGCAAAACTCCAGTTGAAGATGTCCGACCCAAAGTGATAGGTGTCGTTCGGCAAAGGGCCGTTCGGGGTGACGCTGAGGTTGGCAGGGTCGGCCGACAGCGCTTTTTCGATCGGCGCGTCCTGCCCAAAATGCGTGGAAAAGAGATAGACGATGGAGGGGCGATCGGTATCGCGCAACGTGCGCACCAAGCGGCCCACCGCCTCATCGTTGATCACCCAATCGGCGCCTGAGGGCTTGAACAGTTTCAGAAGCGGAACGGGCAACGTGTAGCCGAGTTCATAGCGATTCTGCCCCTTGCCGTCCCGCGGCAGCAGGTCGCCCAAGGTAGATTCCACAAGCGCTGCGGCCGAGCCCTGCGCGCCGGTGCAGCTGCGCGCCAAGCTATCGGCCTGCTTGTCGGTTCCCGGCCCCTGCGACAGGATGCAAGGCTCGATCACGCCGATCATGGGCGCCAGAAACATCCGGGAAGGCCGGTCACGCAGATGAAGCAGCGTTGCCTGGGTCAACGCGGCGATACTCAAAAAGCTGGCGCATGCCACCAGCACTGCA
>DATILI010000029.1:0-27820 GCA_035476635.1 Burkholderiaceae bacterium
GCCAACGCCAGGCCGATCGGCACCGGCCCGTTCAAGTTCAAGGAATGGGTCAAGGGGTCGTACATCCAGCTGGTGGCCAACGACAAGTACCACGTGAAAGACCTGCCGCTGGTCGAGAGCGTGTACTTCCACGTCATTCCCGATGCGGCGTCGCGCGCCGCGGCGTTCGAGTCGGGCAAGGTCGACCTGGTGCCCGGCGGCGCGGTCGAATACTTCGATGTGCTGCGCCTGGCCAAGCTGCCCGGCGCCGCGGTCACGACCAAGGGCTGGGAGTTCTTCGCGCCCCATGCGTGGCTGTGGCTCAACAACCGCAAGGCCCCGATGGACAACATCAAGTTCCGCCAAGCCATGATGTTCGCCATCGACCGCGAGGCCATTTGCAAGGTGGCGTGGCAGGGCTTCGCCAAGCCGGCGACCGGCCCGTTCAACAGCAACATCAAGTTCCACAGCACCGATGTCGCCAAGTACCCGCGCAACGTCGAGACAGCGAAGAAGCTGCTGGCGGAAGCCGGCTACAAGGGCGAGACGCTGCGCATGTTGCCGCTGCCCTATGGTGAAACCTGGACGCGTTCGGCCGAAATCCTGCGCCAGAACCTGTTGCAGGCGGGCGTGAAGATCGAGATGGTCGCGACCGACGTGGCCGGCTGGAACCAGAAGCTCAACGAGTGGGACTACGACCTCGCCTTCACCTACCTGTATCAGTACGGAGATCCGGCGCTCGGCGTGGCGCGCAACTACACAACGGCCAACATCGCCAAGGGCTCGCCGTTCAACAACGTCGAGGGCTATTCGAATCCGAAGGTGGACGAGTTGTTCGAAGCTGGCGCCAAGGAGGCCGACCCCGAAAAGCGCAAGGCGATCTATCTGGCGGTGCAGAAGATCCTGCTCGACGAAGTACCGGTCGCGTGGTTGTACGAGATCAACTTCCCGACGCTCTACCGCAGCAAGCTGAGCAACATCGTGAGCTCGGCCATTGGCCTGAACGACAGCCTCTCTGGCGCGTCGATCGCTTGAGATGAAGCGCACGCAGTTCATGCTGGCCCGCGTGCTGCAGGGGCTGGCGGCGATCCTGGTCATCGCGGTGGTCAACTTCATGCTGGTCCGCGCAGCGCCGGGCGATCCGGTGTCGGTGCTGGCCGGCGAGGCCGGCGCGTCCGATCCGCAGTTCGTGGCGCAACTGCGCGCGCAGTTCGGGCTCGACCAGCCGATCACGACCCAGCTCGCCACCTACATCGGCAAGGTGGTGCGGCTCGACCTGGGCTTCTCCTACCGGCAGCAGCAGCCGGTGCTGGACCTCATCATGGACCGGTTGCCCGCAACCTTGCTGCTTACCGGCAGCGCCTTCGTGTTGGCGCTGCTGTTCGGCGTCACTCTCGGCGCCTTGTCGGCGCGGCGGGCCGGCACCTGGATCGACAGCGCCATCACCGTGGTGGCGCTGGTGTTCTACGCGACGCCCTTGTACTGGCTCGCCATGATGGCGGTGCTGGTGTTCACGGTGCAGCTGGCCTGGCTGCCGGGCTTTGGCTTCAGCACCGTCGGCTCGGGTGCCAGCGGCCTGGCGCTGGCGTGGGACGTGGCGCAGCACCTGCTGCTGCCGGCGCTCACGCTCGCGCTCTTCTACATGGCCGTGTATGCGCGCATGACACGCGCCGCCATGCTCGATGTGGCGCAGATGGATTTCATCAAGACCGCGCGTGCCAAGGGTGTCAGGCCCGGCCGCATCCTGCGCGCCCACGTGCTGCGCAACGCGCTGCTGCCAGTGGTCACGCTGGCCGGCATTCAGGCCGGCGGGATGATCGGCGGCGCGGTGCTGACGGAGACAGTGTTCGCCTGGCCGGGCATCGGCCGCCTGATGTTCGACGCGCTGCTGCAGCGCGACTACAGCCTGCTGCTCGGCGCCTTCCTGGTGACCGCGGCCATGGCGGTTCTCTTCAACCTGATCACCGACTTCGTCTACACGTTGGTCGATCCTCGCATCGAGTTGACCTGATGAAAAGTCCTTTCTGGCGGCGCTATCTGCGCAACAAGGGTGCTGTTGCCGGCATGCTGGTCCTGCTGGTGGTGGCCATCGTGGCGCTCGCCGGCCCGTTGCTTGCCACGAACGATCCGTGGGGCATGGTGCAGCAGCCGTTCCTGCGGCCATGGACGGAGCCCGGCTTCGCACTCGGAACCGACACCCTGGGCCGCGACATCCTCGCCGGCGTGATTCACGGGGCGCGCATCTCGTTGCTGATCGGCCTGGTGTCGACGGTCGTTGCGCTCTTGATCGGCGTCACGCTCGGGGCCATTGCCGGCTACTTTGGGGGCTGGATCGACGCCACCCTGATGCGCTTCACCGAGATTTTTCAGGCGGTGCCGAGCTTCGCCTTGGCCATCGTGCTGGTCGCGATCTTCCAGCCATCGGTGCAGTCGATCGTCGCGGCCATTGCCATCGTCTCGTGGCCGCCGGTGGCGCGGCTGGTGCGCGGCGAATTTCTCACGCTGCGCCAGCGCGACTTCGTACAGGCGGCGCTGCTCGCCGGCGAGTCGACCCCGCGCATCATCCTCACGCAGATCCTGCCAAACGCCATGTCCCCGATCATCGTGATGGCCTCGCTGATGGTGGCCACGGCCATCCTGCTCGAGTCGAGCCTGAGTTTTCTCGGCCTCGGCGACCCCAACCAGATGAGCTGGGGCTACATGGTCGGGTCGGCCCGCACCGTGTTGCGCCAGGCCTGGTGGATGGCGCTGTTCCCGGGCCTGGCGATCGTCCTGACGGTGCTGGCGCTCAACCTCGTCGGCGAAGGCTTGAGCGATGGCCTGAACACGCGGCTGGACGGGAGGACGAAATGAGCGGCCCGGTTCCCAACGCCGTGCAACCGGTGCTCGACCTTGCCGGCTTGAGCATCCGCCTGCCCCAGGGCGCCGACCGCGCGTTGGCGGTGGAGGCCGCCTCGCTGTCGGTGCTGCCGGGCCAGACGCTGTGCGTGGTCGGTGAATCGGGTTCGGGTAAATCAATGATTGCCAACGCCGTGATGGGCTTGCTGCCGCGTCCGCTTGTGGCGCCGGTGGCCGGAAAAATCCTGTTCGAAGGTATCGACCTGCTCACGCTGGCCGAGCCGCAGATGCGCGAGCTGCGCGGGCGCCGCATCGGCATGGTGTTTCAGGAGCCGATGACGGCGCTGAACCCGGTCATGCGCATCGGCGAGCAGATCGGTGAGGTGCTCGATTCGCATGGCAGTGTGCCCGCAGCCGAGAAGCGCCGCCGCATCCTCGCCGCATTGACCGACGTTGGCTTGCCCGACCCCGAACTGCTGATCGACAGCTATCCGTTTCGCTTGTCGGGCGGCCAGCGCCAGCGTGTGATGATCGCTTGCGCGTTGGTGCTGGAGCCGGCGCTGCTGATCGCCGACGAGCCGACCACCGCGCTGGACGTCACCACCCAGGCGCAGATCCTCAAGCTGATCCGCGAGCTGCAGCAACGCCGCGGCACGGCCGTGCTCTTCATCACACACGACTTCGGCGTGGTCTCGGAAATCGCCGACCAGGTGGTGGTGATGCAGTCCGGCAAGGTGGTCGAAGCCGGTTCGGTGCGCCAGGTGCTGGACGCGCCAAAGCATCCGTACACACGCAAGCTGATCGCAGCGATTCCCAGCGGGCAGGCGCAGCGCGCCACGCCGACGGACGACGCCATGCACGTGCTGCAGGTGCAAGACCTGTGCAAGACCTATCGCAGCAGCGGCAGCTTGTTCTCGCGCGGGCGCACCACGCAGGCGGCCAGGGATGTCAACTTCACGCTGCGTCGCGGCGAGACGCTGGGGCTGGTCGGCGAATCGGGTTCGGGCAAGTCGAGCGTGGGCCGCTGCCTGGTCGGGCTCGCGCCGTTCGACAGCGGCCGCATCCTGTTCAAGGGCCGCACCCTGCCGCAAGGCGAGGCGTTCCGGCGCGAGGCGGCCGGCAAGATCCAGATGGTGTTCCAGGATCCGTACGCGTCGCTGAATCCGCGCCATCGTGTTGGCGCCGCGATCGCGGGCGGGCCCATCGCGCAGGGCGTGAGCAAGGCCGAGGCGATGGCGCGCACGATGGAATTGCTGAAGCTGGTCGGCCTCGGGGCCGACGCGGCGCAACGCTATCCGCATGAGTTTTCCGGCGGGCAGCGTCAGCGCATCGGCATCGCCCGCGCTTTGGCGATGCAGCCCGAGTTGCTGGTGGCCGATGAGCCAGTGTCGGCGCTCGATGTCTCGGTGCAGGCGCAAGTGCTCGAACTCTTCGCGCAGGTGCGCGACAAGTTCCAGCTCGCGATGGTCTTCATCACGCACGATCTGCGCGTGGCCGGCCAGATGTGCGACCACATCGCCGTCATGCAGCGCGGCGTGGTGGTGGAGTATGGGGAGACGCACAAGGTGCTGCGCGACCCGCAACACGAGTACACGCGCAAGCTGATCGATGCGGTGCCCAGGCTCGTCGCCGCACCGGCCGAGACGGCGCTCGCCTTGGAAGCGGCCTGATGCCCTGCGTCGCCTTGCTGAGCGAAGTGCTCGACATGGACTATCTGGCGAGCGCCTTTCGCGAGGTCCACCCCGGCATCGACGTGCGCGCGGGCGATGATCTTGGCGCCATGGACGAGATCGACCTGGCGGTCTGCTGGTTTCCTCCGCACGGCCGGCTCGCGCAGATGCCCAATCTGCGGCTGGTGCAGTCGCTGGCGGCGGGTGTCGACCACATCCTGGCCGACACCGGGCTGCCACGCGCATTGCCCTTGTGCCGTATCGTGGACACTGGCATGTCGGCCGGCATGAAGGCCTATGTCTGCTGGGCAGTGGTGCAGCAGCATCGCGGCATGCGCGCCTACGTCGCGAATTCGGCCGCCGGCCGCTGGCAAGAGCAGCCGGTGGTGGCGCCGGGCCAGTACCGCGTCGGCATCGCCGGCCTCGGCACGCTGGGCCAGGCCTGTGCCGAAGCGCTCGCCACCATCGGCTACCAGGTACGCGGCTGGAGCCGCAGCGCCAAGGCCAACCTGCCTGCGGGCGTTACCGCATTCCACGGTCCCGATCAACTCGATGACTTCCTCTCGGGCTGCGACACGCTGGTGTGCCTGCTGCCGCTCACGCGCGAGACGCAAGGCTTCCTCAGCGCCGAACTTTTCGCCAAGCTGCCGCGCGGCGCGCACCTGATCAATGTCGGTCGCGGAGACCATCTGGTCGAGGCCGATCTGCTGCAGGCGCTGCAGCAGGGCCAACTGTCGGCTGCCACGCTTGATGCGTTGTCGCAGGAGCCGCTGCCGCCCGCGCATCCATTCTGGAAAGACCCACGCATCCTCGTCACACCCCACATCGCGACGCGCACCGACCGCCTGGTCATCGCGCAGCAGGCGCTGGCCAACCTGGCGGCGCTTCAACAAGGGATCCGTCCCGTCAACCAGGTCGACATCGACCGCGGCTACTGAGCATCGAACACACCTATGAACGCATCCAGCACCGCAGCAGCACACGACATCGCGTCGCACCTGCACTCCTTCACCAACCTGGCCACGCATGCCCAGGTCGGCCCCTTGGTCATCCAGCGCGGCGACGGCATCTATGTCGAGGACGACCAGGGCCGCCGCTACCTGGAGGCGATGTCGGCCCTGTGGTGCGCATCGCTCGGCTTCAGCAACGCACGCCTGGCCAAGGCCGGCAGCGATGCGCTGCGTACCTTGCCCTACTACCACACGTTCAACGGCAGATCGAATTCAGCCGCCATCGCCCTGGCCGAGAAGCTGCTGTCGATGGCGCCGGTGCCGATGTCCAAGGTCTTCTTCGCCAACTCGGGTTCGGAAGCCAACGACACAGCGGTCAAGCTCGTCTGGTATTACCACAACGCCATCGGAAAACCGGCCAAGAAGAAGATCATCGCGCGCAAGAACGCGTACCACGGCGTGACTGTCGCGGCTGCCAGCCTGAGCGGCTTGATCACCAACCACCGCGACTTCGATCTGCCGATCGAGCGCATCCTGCATGTCGACTGCCCGCACCTGTATCGCCATGGCGAACCGGGCGAGACCGAGGAAGCTTTCGCCACGCGGCTGGCAGATGCGCTGGAGCAGCGCATCCTCGCCGAAGGGCCCGATACGGTCGGCGCCTTCATTGCCGAGCCGGTGATGGGCGCCGGTGGCGTGCTGGTGCCGCCGGCCACCTACTTTGCCAAAGTGCAGGCGGTGCTCGCCAGGTACGAGGTGCTGCTGATCGCCGACGAAGTGATCTGCGGCTTCTGCCGCACCGGCGAGATGTTCGGTTCGACCACCTTCGGCTTGAAGCCCGACATCCTCACCGCGGCCAAGGCGCTGTCGTCCGGCTACGTGCCGATCTCGGCCGTGATGGTGAACGAAAAGGTGCACGCGGCCGTGGCCGCCAACAGCGGAAAGATCGGCACCTTCGGCCATGGCTTCACTTACTCCGGGCATCCGGTGGCCTGCGCCATTGCGCTGGAGACCCTGCAGATCTACCAAGACGAAAACATCCTTGCCCGTGTGCAGTCGCTGGTGCCGCAATTCCAGCAGGGCCTGCGGCGTTTTGCATCCCGCCCGTCGGTCGGCGAGGTGCGTGGCACGGGCTTCATCGGCGCCATCGAACTCGCGGCCGACCCTGCCGGGCGCACGCCTTTCGATCCGGCCATGAAAGTGGGCGCGCGGCTGGCGGAGCTGGCGCTGGAGCAAGGCCTGATCGTTCGCAGCCTGGGCGATGCCGTGGCTTTCTGCCCCCCGCTCATCATCACCGCGGCGCAGATCGACGAGATGTTCGAACGCTTCGACCGCGCCATGCTGTGCTTCGAGGCGAGCCGGTGAATTCATGACCGCTGCGGTGCTGTCTCCGCCGGGCTCAGCCAGGTCTGCGGGCGTTGGCTTCTTCTTCTGCGCGCTCGTGGCCTTCGCTTCCTATGACGCGTTCTGCAAGTTCATGCTGCAGTTCTATCCGGCGCCCTTCGTCAATCTGATGCGCTATATCTCGGTCATCGGCATTGCTTTCGCGATGCTCTTGCGCCACGGCGACCTGCGCATCTGGCGCGCTCCGCAAAAGAAGCTGCTCGTACTGCGTGGCGCGATGCTCGCCACCGTTGCAACCTGCTTCATGACTGCGCTGATCTGGATGCCGCTGGCCGAAGCCACTGCCATCTACTTCACCGCGCCCCTGCTCATGGTTGCGCTGTCACCGTGGCTGCTCGGCGAGCAGGTGCGGCGCAGCCGCTGGGTGGCGGTGATCGTCGGCTTCGGCGGCATGCTGTTGATCGTGCGGCCGGGCAGTGACCTGCCCTTGCTCGGCACCGTGCTGATGGCGGTGGCTGCCGTCTGCTATGCGATCTTCCAGCTGCTCACGCGGCGCCTGGCCGGGCTGGTGGCAAGCCCGGTGCAGTACGCCTACACGGCGCTGGTCTGCCTTCTCGCGACGGCGATTCCCGCACCGTTCTTCCTGCCGGCGCAGTGGCCGCCAACCGCCGACATTCTTCTGTTGCTGGCGGGCGGGGCGTGCAGCGGTGCAGCGCAATGGCTGCTGCTCGCCGCATTCGCGCGCGTCGAGGCTTCGACACTCGCGCCGCTAAACTACTTTCAGCTGCTGCTCGCGGTGGCCTTCAGCACTTTCTGGTTTCGCAGGCCGCCGGACGGCCTGGCCGCGGCGGGCATCGCGCTGATCATGGCCGCGGGCATCTACCTCGCACGCGCGCGCGCCGCGGTCGCCGTGGACGGTGCGTAGCCAAGGACAACGAGAAAGACAACGAGAAAATCGACATGGCCTATTCCACACCCGCAGACACCGTGCTCTTCGAATCGGTCGAATCGACCGACCTGGTCGGCCTGGTCGAAGCGCAGCTCACACGCGCCATCGTCGAGGGCCGTCTCGCGCCCGGCAGCCGCATCGTCGAGGCCGAGATCGCACGCCGCATGGGCGTGAGCCGCGCGCCGGTGCGCGAGGCCGCGCGGCGGCTGGAGCGCCAGGGCGTGCTGATCGCGCGGCCGCGCCACGGGTTTGCGGTGCGCAGCATCAGCGTGCAGGAGATCGACGACCTGTACGGGGTGCGCCTGAGCCTTGAGCTCACCGCGATCGAACTGGCCTGCAGCAAGGCCGATGCCGCCGGGCTCGCGCGGGTGCAGGCGCTGGTGCAAGACATGGTGCGCCTGGCGCCGACGCAGCCGCAACACGAGCGCATCGCAACGGATTTCGCGCTGCACACGCTGATCTGCGAACTCTCGGGCAACGCCCATTTGCATCGCATCTTCCTGAACATGCAGACCGAGATGCGGATGATCATTGCACTGATCGACGCGGTCTACCACGACCCGGCCGCGGTGGCCGCCACGCACAACCCCATCGTCGACGCGCTGGTGCGACGCGACCCGGAAGCCGCCAAGGCCGCCATGCGCGTGCACCTCGAGGACGCGTGGAGTCATGTGCGTGCCCTGTTCGTGAAACAGCATGGCACGCCCCCCTCACCCTGATATCCGAAAGCGCATTCGATGAAAGTCGTCTACACCGACACGCACAAGGACCACGACCCGCAGCTGTTCATGGTGCGCGGCCGCCTGAAGCGCAGCAACGAGCAGCCCGAACGCGCATTCCGCCTGCTTGCAGCGGTGCGGGAAGAGGGGCATGAGATCGTGGCGGGCGGTGACTTCGGCGCCGGCCCGCGGGCCGCCATCCACACGCCCGAGTACCTGCGCTTTCTCGAGACCGCCTACGCGCGCTGGCGCCTGCTCGACGAACCGTCCGAGGAGGTGATGCCGAATATCCATCCGTTTCCGGGCCAGCCCAGCAGCTACCCCGAAAGCGTGGTCGGGCAGGCCGGCTTCCACATGGGCGACAACGCCTGCTCGATCGGCGCCCACACCTGGAAGGCTGCCATCGCGTCAGCCCACATGGCCACGCATGCCGCGCAACTGGTGCTTGACGGCGAGCGCGCCACCTATGCGCTGTGCCGTCCGCCGGGCCATCACGCCTATGCCGACCGCGCCAACGGGTTTTGCTATCTGAACAACGTGGCCATCGCTGCCCAGCATCTGCGCAGCGCGCATGACCGGGTCGCCATTCTCGACATCGACGTGCACCACGGCAATGGCACGCAAGGCATCTTTTACCGCCGCGCCGATGTGCTGACCATCTCGCTGCACGGCGATCCGCGCAACTTCACCCCCTACTTTACGGGCCATGCGCACGAGCGCGGCGAAGGCGAAGGGCTGGGCTACAACATCAACAAGCCGCTGGCGCTGGGCACCGATCTGGACGGCTACCTGCCGGCACTGCGCGATGCCTGCGACAGCATCCGCGCCTTCGCGCCCGGTGCGCTGGTGGTAGCGCTGGGCCTGGACGCGCACGAGCACGATCCCTACAAGGGCATGAAGATCACGACGCCGGGTTTCGCCGTGCTGATGGCGCAGATCGCGCGCCTGGGCCTGCCGACCGTGCTGGTGCAGGAGGGCGGCTACCTCTCCGACGACCTGGGCCCCAACATCGCGAGCGCCTTGCGTGGCTTCGCCCAGGCGGCATGACGGCCGTGGCGTTCGATGACGGGCAGGTCTTGAGCGAGGGAGCACCGGCGCTCGACGAGGACTGGGTGCGCGCCCTGGCATGGGAGCGTTACGGCATCGGCGGCAACATGCAGGCCTTGAGCGGCGAGCGCGACCGCAACTTTCGGCTGACCTCCGCGAACGACGGCGCGCACTTCATGCTGAAGATTTCGCACCCGGCCGAGACGGCGCTGGTCGCCGACTTCCAGACGCAGGCGCTGCTGCACATCGCCATCGCCGACCCAGGCCTGCCGGTGCAGCGCATCGTGCCGACGCTGGACGGTTCGCCGTCGTTGGTCTGCGATCCGGGCGATGGCCTGCCGCGGGTGGTGCGCCTTTTCACCTACCTGCCCGGCCTGCCCCTGCCCGAGGCGCCGCGCACGCCCCTGCAGCAGCAGAACCTGGCGCGCATGCTGGCCCGTCTGGACATCGCGCTGCGCCGCTTCGACCATCCCGCCGGCGACCTGCCGCTGCCGTGGGACATCCAGCGTGCCGACAGCGTACGCGGCCTGCTGGCACAGATCGACAAGCCCGAACGCCGCGCGCTGGCGCAAGCCGCGCTGGACCGTTTCGAGCGCGATGCCAAGCCGTTGCTGCACACGCTGCCGGTGCAGCCGATCCACAACGACTTCAACATCTACAACGTGCTGGTCGACCCGGCCGACACCGACCGCATCGCCGCCATCCTCGACTTCGGCGACATGGTTCGCGCGCCGCTGATCAATGATCTGGCCGTTGCCGCCGCCTACCAGATCGGCACCGGCGACGACCCGTTGCTCGACATCGTTCCCTTCGTCGCGGCGTACCACGCGGTGCGGCCGCTCTCGCCCGCGGAGGTCGATGTGCTGTTCACGATGATTACCGCCCGGCTGGTGATGGTGGTGGCCATCAGCGGCTGGCGTGCCAAGCGCCATCCCGACAACGCGGCCTACCTGCTGCGCAACAACCCGCTGTCCTGGGCGCGCCTGCAAGCCTGCGAACGCATCGGGTTCGAAGCCGCCACGCACGCCTTTCGCCGCGTCTGCGGCCTGCACTGAACGCAACAAGCCATGGCAACGATTCCCCTTGAAACGCAGTCGCTCATGGAGCGCCGTGCGCGCCTGCTCGGCCCGGCCTACCGCTTGTTCTACGAAACGCCGCTGCATGCGGTGCGCGGGGAGGGCGTCTGGCTCCATGACGCCGACGGCAAGCGCTATCTTGATGCCTACAACAACGTCGCTTCCGTGGGGCACTGCCACCCGCAGGTCGTCGAGGCGATTGCGCGGCAGGCCGGCGTGCTGAACACGCACACGCGCTATCTGCACGAGGGCGTGCTCGACTATGCGCAGCGGCTGCTGGCGACGATGCCTTCGGAACTGGCGCATGCGATGTTCACCTGCACCGGCAGCGAGGCCAACGACCTGGCGCTGCGCATCGCACGTTCGCACACCAAGGCGGATGGCCTGATCGTCACGCACTTCGCCTACCACGGCGTGACCGCATCGATCGCCGAGGCCTCGCCCTCGCTCGGCAAGTTCGTGCAGCTTGGGCGAGCGGTGCGCACCGTGCCCGCACCCGACAGCTACCGCATTGCGCCCGAAGACCTGGGCGCGGTCTTCGCGGCCGGTGTGCGTGAGGCCATCGCCGACCTGAAGGCGCACGGCATCCGCCCGGCCGCACTGATGGTCGACACGGTGTTTTCCAGCGACGGCATCTTCACCGATCCGCCCGGCTTCCTGGCCCAGGCAGTGGACGCGATCCGCGAAGCCGGCGGCGTCTTCATTGCCGACGAGGTGCAGCCGGGGCTGGGCCGTACGGGCGACAGCTTCTGGGGTTTCCAGCGCCAGCGCGTGGTCCCCGACATCGTGACCATGGGCAAGCCGCTCGGGGGCGGCCATCCGCTGGCCGGGCTGGCGATCAAGCCCGAGGTGCTCGCCGCGTTCGGCCGCGAGTGCCGCTACTTCAACACCTTCGGCGGCAACCCGGTGTCGATGGCAGCCGGCATGGCCGTGCTGGACGTGATCGAGCGCGAAGGGCTGATGGCGAATGCGCAGCGCGTCGGCGCCTACCTGCGCTCGAAACTCGGCGCACTGGGCGCGCGCCACGCGCTGATCGGCGACGTGCGCGGTGCCGGCCTGTTCACCGGCGTCGAGATGGTCACTGATCGCAACACGAAGGCGCCTGCGACGGCGCAAACGGCGCGCATCGTCAACGCACTGCGCGATCGCGGCGTGCTGCTTGGCGGCACCGGCGAACACGCCAATACGCTCAAGATCCGTCCGCCGCTGGTGTTCTCGGAAACCCACGCCGACCTGCTGGTCGATGCGCTGGACGACGTGCTGAAAACCCTGTAGTCCGCGCTCATCGCCACCGGCGCGGGCACGACTGGCGCTGCGGGCGGGTCTGAATTCAGGAATCGCATAGTCCACATCCGCAAAAATTGTTGGACTGTCGGGCGGTGTGCGCCAAGAATTCGGGTGTGACCAAAGCAACCGCCTTCAAAGCCATCGCCGATGCTCCGACTGCCCGGCGCCAAGCCCGTGCGCGCGGGTTCAGGAGTTTGGCAAAGCGCATTGAACGCCTGTTCGGCCTGGTGTTTTGCGCAGTCGTCCTGTTGAACTTTGTCAGCGCCGCCTTGCGATATGGGGGCGCAGGGGCGCTGGTGGGCGCCGACGAGGTGCAGGTCTATGTGATGGTCTGGCTTATTTTCCTGGGCGCGGCCGTGGCGGGCATTCGCCATTCGCACCTGCGGATGGACATCTTCGTGCAAAGGCTGGGCCCGAAGCTTGGGCTGTGGCGCGAGCTCTTCGAGTCGATTCTCTCGCTCGCAATCTGCATCCTGATGACCTGGGTTTCGCTCAACTTTGCGAACGAGATGATGGCCATGGGTCAACGCAGCGACGGCGCCGGCATTCCCATGTGGCTGGTACATGCGGCCCCGGCCGCCGGCTTTCTCGGCTTGGCGGTCGGCTCCGGTTGGGATTTGATCCTGTTGGCGCTCAACAGGCACGCAGCAGGCGTTGCCACCGAAAGCGGAGAAGCCCCATGACCGGCATCACCCTGGCCTTTGTCCCCGTCGTGCTGCTCCTTGCGGGCGTGCCGATCTTCCTGGTTCTTCTCGCGGCATCGGCGGCGACGGTGCTGTTCGTGATGAACGTGCCGATCGCCGTGCTGCATCAGACGATGTTTGGTGCGCTGGACAGCTTTGCCTTGCTTTCCGTGCCGTTTTTTATTTTCGCGGGGGAACTGATGGGCCGGGGTAGCGTGGCGGCGCGCATCGTCGACATCATGCGCGCCTCGACGGGTCACCTCAAAGGGAGCCTGCCCCTGGCAACCGTGGGAACGTCAGCGGTTTTCGGAGCGATGTCGGGCGCGAGCGCGGCCACGGTCGCGACGGTGGGTCAACTGATGCTGCCGCCCCTGAAGGAGCGAGGCTATCCGGATGATTTCAGGGCGGGCCTGATCACCGCGGTCGGCGCCATTGACATCATCATCCCGCCATCGGTGCCCTTGATCATCTATGCCGCCGCCGCGTCCGAATCAGTGCCCAAGCTCTACGCGGCGGGCGTCGTGCCCGGGCTTCTCATTGCGGCCATCCTGGCTGTCTATGTGCTCTGGTACGCGAGGCGCCGGAACATCTCCGACGGGCAGTCCTTTTCGTTTCGATTCCTGCTGGCTTCGTTCCGGCGTGGGCTATGGGCCCTCGGCGCCCCGGTCATCATCCTCGGCGGGATCTACGGCGGCTTCGTATCTCCCACCGAGTCGGCCGCACTGGCCTGTGTCTATGCAGCGTTCGTTACGCGATTCGTCTACCGTGAGCTGAGCTGGGTCGACATCATCGACTGCGCCACACGAACCGTCACCTTGACGGCGCAGATCCTGTTGATCGTGGCATGCGCCAATGTGTTCGGCTGGTTGTTGACGGTGCACCAGATTCCAATGGCGCTGGTCGACCTGGTGCAGGGGTGGCAGCTGTCGCCGTGGACCATTCTGCTGGTCCTGAACATCGTGTTCCTGGTGGTGGGCTGCTTTATCGATCCCCTGTCGGCCATCCTGGTGCTCACGCCATTGCTGATGCCCCTCATCAAGGCCGCGGGGATCGATCCGATCCACTTCGGGATCGTCATCACCACGAACCTGGCCATCGGCATGTTCCATCCTCCTTTCGGCCTCAATATTTTCGTGACGCAGTCGTTGTTCCGATTTCCGTTGCAGGTGATTTACAAGGGCATCGTTCCTTTTCTCTACCTGTACTTGCTGGCGCTGGCCCTGATCACGTATGTGCCCTGGCTCTCCATGGCACTGGTCCGACTGATTTACTGAATGAACGCTCGTCGTAAAGAAGGAGACAAAAATGAGTGCATCGCTTTCCCGTCGCGCCGTGGCCGGTGCCGTTGCCGCAGCCCTGGCAGCGCCCCAGGTGCTGTTCGCGCAGCAAAATCAGTTTGTCATGAAGGTGACCTCGGCCACCATCAATGACGTCATTCATCATTGGATGAAGAGCTTCAAGGCCGCGGTCGAGGCCAGGAGCGCCGGGCGCATCAAGGTCGAACTCTATCCGGCGAGCCAGCTGGGTGCCATTCCGCGCATGGTGGAGGGCGCCGCACTGGGCACGATCGAATGCTTCGTCACGGCTTCCAGCTTTCTCACCAGCCTGGATGCCCGATTCGAAGTGCTGGATGTTGCGGGCCTGTTGTCGGACACAGCCCATGCGCAGCGGACGTTCTCGGATCCAGAGGTCCGCCAGCAGATATTTGCGATGGGCGGCGGCAAGGGGCTGCAGAGCATCTCCGTCTTCATGCACAGTCCGCAAAACGTGGTCTCGCGACGCCCGATCCGCGGCATCGCGGATTTCTCGGGGCAGAAGATCCGCGTGCTCAGCACGCCCATGCAGATCGAGCCCCTGAAGAAGCTGGGTGCCACGCCCGTTCCCATGCCCTTGTCCGAAGTCATGCCAGCGCTGCAGAACGGAGCGATCGACGGTTTTATCGCCGCGAGTACCGTTTTTTCGGCGCTCAAGTTCTACGACGCCGCCAAGTACCAGACCGCGTTGTCGCGCTGGCCCGTCATCGTCGTCGCCGCTTGCAACAAGAACTGGCTGGCGAAGCTGCCTGCCGACCTGCGTGCCGTCGTGACCGAGGAGGCGTCCCGGATCGAGCCCGCCACCAATGAATTCGGGGCCAACGACATCCTGGCTGCGCAGGACGTATGGACGCGAAATGGCGGCCAGCTGGTCACGATGAATGCCGGCGATGCGGCATCGTTTTCCAAGCTGGTCAACGAATCGGCCACGGCGATCCTGCGCGAAAAGCCCGCCGTGCTGGCGGAGTACGAACGCTACGCCAAGGCCTGCCAGAAATACAAGGCGTAGGCAGCGCTCGCCTGGCATCGCCTCCCTGCACAAATGTTCCAGCCCCAACAGGAGAATTGAATGAACGGAAAGATTGGCCTGGAAGAGCACTTTGCGATTGCAGAGACTCTTCAGGATTCAGCCGGCTTCGTGCCGGGCGACTACTGGAAGGAACTCAGCAAGCGCTTGACCGATATTCACGACGGTCGGCTGCGCGAGATGGACCAGAACGGCATGCAGATGATGATCCTCTCGCTGAATGCGCCGGCGGTGCAGGCGATTGCGGACACAGCCAAGGCGGTCGAGATTGCGACTCGGGCCAACGACTACCTGGCTGAACAGGTTGCAAGGCGTCCCGACCGCTTTCAGGCATTTGCCGCATTGCCCATGCAGGACCCGGACGCGGCGACGCGTGAACTCGAGCGCTGCATGAAGGAGTTGGGTTTCAAGGGCGCACTGGTCAATGGCTTTTCCCAAGTGGGTACGCCGGATAACGTCGTCTACTACGATGCGCCGCAATACGCGGGCTTCTGGGCCAAGGCCGAGGCACTCGATGCGCCTTTTTATCTGCATCCGCGCAATCCGATTGCCTCCTGGGCTCAGATCTACGATGGCCACCCCTGGCTCCTGGGGCCGACCTGGGCATTCGGCCAGGAAACGGCGGTGCATGCTTTGCGGCTGATGGCGTGCGGGCTGTTTGATCGTCACCCCAAGCTGCAGATTGTGCTGGGCCACATGGGCGAGGGCCTGCCGTACAGCATGTGGCGAATCGACAACCGGAACGCCTGGGTGAAGCTTCCGAAAGCCTATCCGGCGAAGAAGACCTTCGCGGAATACTTCCAGAAGAACTTTCATCTGACGACCTCTGGCAACTTCAGGACACAGACCCTGATCGACGCCATCCTGGAGGTCGGTTCCGACCGGATTCTTTTCTCCACCGACTGGCCCTTCGAGAACGTCGACCATGCTGCCAATTGGTTCAACAGTGCCTCCATCAGCGAAGCCGACCGGACCAAGATCGGACGGACCAACGCCGTGAATCTGTTCAAGCTGGGCCTCTAGGGACTTTGCAGGCCCCTTTCGCAAATGACCATCAAACACATAGTCCTGTGGCGCGTCGACGCCGCTACCGAGGACGCACGCCAAGCGGCCTGCCAGAAGGTCAGGGTAGCTTTCGAATCCCTTGCGGGAAAGATTCCGGGCTTGCTGGAGCTGGAAGTAGGCATCGATTCGTCGAGGATCAGCTATGCCAGCGACGTCGTCCTGAATTCGACCTTCGCGGACAAGGAGTCCCTGATTGCGTACGCAACCCATCCGGAGCATTTGCGGGTACGCACGGAACTGGCGGGTGTCCGGATCGAGAGCCGGCAAGTCGACTATGCTTGCGGCCCAGTTCAGCGGGTTGGATAGGCATCTTCGTCGTCATGGGAGTGCAGGGCGTGTTGGCGCCGCTCGAGCGCCATTGCCACCACCTGATGCACCGACGGCTCGTGGAAGAGGGAGAAGAAGCGGGTTCTCAACCAACGGTTGCCGCCGTCGAGCCGAAATCTCTCGTGCCACTGCTGGCGGATGGCAAAGGGTGCCACCTCGAACGGTGTAGGACCCATCTTGAGGTCGGTGCGGGTCGACATCATCGCCTGCGCCAGCCGCCTGGGCGCGGTCAGCAGCAGGTTGGAAGAAGCGACGATCGCGGACAGGCCAAGCGAATGCGCCGCGGTCAGCACCACGTTGCGCTGGCCGAGCACCCCGGCACGATTCAAGGTGTTCTGCAACTCGGTATCCGTGGCGCCGCTTGGGCGATAGGAGATGTGTTTGGCGGACATGTAGTCCTCGAACAGCATCTCGCCGGTTGCCAGCGGGTTGTTGCTGCTCATCAGGACGACAAACGTTTCGTCGAACAGCCTTTGCTCGTAGAAGGCCTGGCCCATGGCCTTCCAGCTGCCCACGGCAAGATCGATCTGCCCGTGCGTCATTCCCTGCCTTGCATCTGTCATCGACGCATCCACCGTCTCGAAGCGAACATGCGGCGCTTCCTTCTGGGCGGCCGCCAGCAGCTGCGGCATCATGACCAGTTGGCCAATGTCATTGATGGCGATTCGAAAGGTGCGGTCGGAGGTTGTCGGATCAAACTGCTGTCCCTGATCGATGGCCTGCGCGAACTTGCCCAAGCCCGCACTGACCGAGCCGATGAGCCGCTCGGCCAATGGCGTGGGCACCATCCCCTCGGTGGTTCTGACAAAAAGGGGGTCTCCGAATCTTTCGCGCATGCGCTTGAGCGCATTGCTGGCGGCGGACTGCGTCATGCCGATCCGGTCGCCGGCAAGCGTGACGCTGCGCGTCACGTAGATCGCCTGAAAGACCAGAAACAGGTTCAAGTCGACGGTGTTGATATTCATCAAGGTCTCCTGGTTTCTCGCCGGCTCAAGCCGGATGCGGGATCATCTCTGCCAGGTCCCAGACGGAACCCATTTGTCCCGAATGGAAAAGCAGTGGCGTTGCGTCGGAGCTCGAAAACGCGTCAACCCTGCCGACGAGGATGGTGTGGTCACCCTCCTGGTAGCGGGAGTAGGACGCGCATTCGAAGGTGGCCGCGCTGTGGCGCAGCTTGGGGCAACCGCCGATGCCCACGGTGAACGCCTCCTCGTGCGACGCGAACTTGTCCAGGGCTGGCTGGGCGAAGTGCAACGCCATCTCCTTCTGGTCGCTCGCGAGAATGCTGATGATGTAGCTGCCGTTTGTCAGGAACGCCTCGGCACTGCGCGTGTCATCGCGGATGCTCCACAGCACGAGGGGTGGGGTGAGGGAAACCGAGGCAAAGGAGTTGATGGTCATTCCCTCGCGTTTTCCGTCGGCCCCTACCGTGGTGACCAGGCAGACGCCCGTCGGGAACGAGCCCAATGCGCGGCGGAAGCGACTGGCATCCACGCTGAGCGGGATGTCGCCGGTGATATAGGTCCAGGAATACATGGCTGCACCTCAGTACTGGCCCTTGGGCTCCAGCCCCAGCATGTGTTGCCCGACCATGGACGACACCGCATCCCAGTTCAGGCTGATGTGCCTGGAAATCGCGTTGGCGTCCCGCCACATGCGCTGAATGGGCTGATCCAGTGCGAGTCCCGCGCCGCCCACGCTGGCGAATAGAGCCTCCACGGCGCTGTGCGACAGTCGCGCCGCGAATGCATGGTCGCGGCGATTGCGGATTCGTTTCTCGACACTGATCACTTCCCCGCGGGCCGCGATCTGCTCGACCTCCGCGGTGTCGCGGTACAGCAGCAGCCTGGCCGCATCCACCGCGGCGGACGCCTCGGCGAGGCGGGACTGCACAGGAAAAAACTGGCTCAATTGGCTGCCGCCACCGGCGACCGCACCACGCGTCACGCGCGTCCCGCACAAGTCGACAAACGCGTCAACCGCGCCTTGTGCGGTCCCCAGCAGGGGCGACACCAGGCAGACCGGCACGGCCGACAGGAACGGTATCCGGTAGATGGGGTTCTTGTTGACTCCGGTACCGGGCGGGGCATTGGATGAGGCCTCGGCGAATGTGAGGCGCCGGTGCTCCGGAATGAACGTGGGCTTTTCGATGAACACGGTTTTCGAACCGGTACCGGCTTGGCCGGCCACATACCAGTTGTCCTCGATGCTCCAGTCGGAACGGGGCGCCAGCAGGAACCCGGCACCCGGGGGGCGCCCTTTTTCTTCTGGCGGAAAGTGCACCCCGAGCAAGGCCCATTGCGAGTTGTCCACATTGGAGGCGAACTTCCAGTGGCCTTTCACGAGGTAGCCGCCGTCCACGCGCTCCGCGGTGGTTGCGGGTGCATAGGAACCACAAACGATGGCACCCGGATTTTCGGCCCACACATCTTTCTGTGCCTGTTCGGGAAAGGTTCCAACCAGCCACTGGTGGATGGCTCCGAGGGAGCAACCCCAGGCCGAGGAAGTGCAACCTCTGCCGAGTTCGCTGATGACGTCGATGAAAGCGGTGAAGCCATATTCGTAGCCGCCGAACTGCGCCGGCTGCATCAGCTTGAAGAATCCTGCGGCGTGGAAGAGCTCGGTCACCTCGCCGGACACCCGCCGCGATTGCTCGGTCGCCTGCGCCTTTTCCCGGAGCACGGGGACCAGTTCTTGCGCAGCCGCGACGATCGTTTTCAGTGACGGGGCGCCATGCACCGGGCTGACGCGGCCGGGCGCTTGCATGGAAAGTGAATCTGCGTTCGCGAGTGGGCTCATATTGTCTCCAAGGCTCTTGAAAAAACTTCTAAACGAAATCGAATTACAGATCATTTAATTTGCAAATGCAAATAAATAAGGCTAGGTAATTTCCCTGAGATGCCCTGTCGGCTGACTGCTATCATCAAGAAATGAAGAAGGTCAAACATGAGATTTCGCAAGTGTCGAGGCGACCCGGCGCGGGCCGGGCGCAGAACGGGAAAGAGCCTGCAGAAGCAAGTACTTTTATCGATCACGACCTGGAAGTTGCCATCCCATATTTACTTGCGCGTGCAGGTATGCGGATGGGCCAGGCCTTCAGCAAGGAACTGAGGCGTTTCGCTCTGTCGCTGACCGAATGGCGCGTCTGCGCAGCCCTTCATCACACGCCGCACCAGCGACTTGCGGAACTTGCGGCACACACATCCGCCGAACCCTCGACCCTCTCCCGCACGGTGGAGGGACTGCTGCAGCGGGGATTGTTGATCCGGGAGAGGTCGGGAGACGATGCGCGGGCGTTGGCGCTCAGCCTGACCTCGGACGGGGATGCGCTGGCGCAACGCATCATTCCCCTGGCTCAGCTGTATGACCGGGTCGCACTCTCAGGTATCAGCGCGACACATGTCGATCTGCTGCGTGACATGCTTCGCCGCATCTACAGCAATATGGAAACACTGGACAAAGGCGGCTGACGCGGCGGTTGATCCCAGCTCACGAGCGCCGCGAAAGCGTCGCACTCGGTGTTTCGTCGAAGGCGCGGCGGTAGTGCTGCGCAAACTCCCCCAGGTGCCAGAAGCCGAATCGCAGGGCGGTGTCGGCCACGCGCGGAGCATTCCCGTTCGCCGACAGCAATGCTTCGCGCACGGCATGCAGCCTTTTGATCCGTAGCCATTGCATCGGCCCCATTCCTTCGGCTGCCTGGAACGCAGATTGGATCGTCCGTGCCGGGACACCGATGCCGCGGGCCAGCGCCGTCAGCGTCAGTGCCTCCTCGAGCCGCTCGACCATGTACGCCTTGGCCTTCCTGAGGGTCGGCGATGCCACCGCTGCATCGGATGGGCGCCGGTGCAACTGAGAGTGGGGCTGGTGCAGCAGCAAGCTTGTGAGCAGCAAGTCTTCCAGCCGCGCATGAAGATGCGGCAGGGCAGGCAGGTCCAGATCGCCGCGCGCAGCCTCGGCCATCAGGCGAAGGGCCGGCGCTATGGCCTGCCATGTCGAGCTGTCCGAGGAAACGTCACTGCGAAAGCAGATCGCATCGCGCGGCGGGGCGCCTGCAAGAGCGGCCCACGCGGCGTCCATGGCTGCACGTTCGATCCTGATGACGATTTGCTCGTAGTCTTCGCTGGTCGTGAAGTGGAAACGCTGCGCACCGCCGACGATGGCAAGCTGCCCGGGCGAGGCCTGGTAGGCACGGTTGCCATGCCAGTACTCGATCTCACCTTGCGTCGGCAGGCACAGCAGGTAGTAGCCCTCCAGGGCCTCGGGATCAACGGCGACCGGCGCTTGCCATGACAGGCGGTTCAGCGAAAGCGAGCCGACAGGAAGATGATCCATCCGGACGTGCAGCGCACCACCGGGGGAAAGCAGGCGCAGCCGGTGCGGACTGAAGACTTGCCCGCACAGGAATTGCGCCTCATCCGCATCACGCGTCTCGAACAGCCGGCCTCGCTCGAAGTCGACGCCGGCGAAGACCGGCCATGCAATCGGTGACGTGTTCATAGGCGCGTGGAACTGGCTCACAAGGATGACGCAGATGGCAGTCTCATCGACTTGCAGGGCCGGTCAATCAGGATGTTCCCTAGCGATCGGCTTGCGTGATTCCGATGTCGACGGCGTCGAACCGATTGCCTCGAAGTGGCCGACGCGAGACCATGGCGACAACTTGTCTGAAGCTCTCCACCGGTCTCCCGCATGCTCAAAGATCAATTCATCGAAGTCGACTCCATTCGGACGCGCTACTGGGAGGCCGGCACTGCAGGCTCGGCCGTCCTTCTTCTGCACGGCATCGGCTGCTCGGTACTCGAGTGGAAGAGCAATGTCGAGGCGCTTGCGACGCAGCATCGCGTGTTCGCGCTGGACCTGCTGGGCTTCGGACTGACGGACAAACCCGCGGATGAAACCTACAGCCTGCGTCGCCTCGCCCGCTTCATCCTGGACTTCATGAAGCTGAAAGGGATCAGCCAGGCCCATCTCGCTGGCAACTCGCTGGGCGGACGCCTCGCCCTGGAGTGTGCCGCGCTCGCCCCGGGGCAGATCACATCGCTCCTGCTGGTGGACCCCGCTGGCATCGCGCAACGGAAAACGCTGTTCGAATTCCGTCTCGCCACGCTGCCGGTTCTGGGTGAGATCTTCACCTGGCCCAACAGGCTGGGGACCAAGATGCTCTGGCGCAAGGCCTTTGCCGCGCCATCGTCGTTCGTCACCGAAGAGCTGGTCGCGACGAAGCTTTTCCTGGCGCGCCAGCCCGGCGCCCAGTCTGCATTCCTCAAGACGCTTCGCGCCTTCCTCGACTTCCGGGGATTTCGCCCGGAACTCGTCAAGCAGCTCGACGTCGCGCTACCGGGCATCCTGGCGCCGACCTTGGTCCTTTGGGGTCGCGACGACCGGTTTGTGCCAGCCGCCCATGCCGAGGTGCTGCAACAAAAGCTGCCGAATGTCGAAGTCCAGATATGGGACCACTGTGGGCACGCCCCGCAGGTCGAACATTCAAAGCGCTTCAATGAAACTGCGCTTGGCTTTTGGCGTGGGCTTGACAAGGCTCGGATAGCTTCCTGAGCAAAAAAATAGGCCCTTCCATCGCTGGAAGGGCCTGTAGTGGTGCCCGGGGCCGGAATCGAACCGGCACTCCTCTCGGAAACAGATTTTGAGTCTGTCGCGTCTACCAATTTCGCCACCCGGGCCGGGAATTCGGAAAGAACGAAATTATGGCACAGTGCCGTTATGAACTATCCAACCATTGAAGACGCGATCGGCAAGACACCGCTGGTGGCCTTGCAACGCATTGGGGCGGCGGACAACGCCAGGCGCGGCAATGTGATCCTGGGCAAGCTGGAGGGCAACAACCCGGCCGGCTCGGTGAAGGACCGACCCGCGTTGTCGATGATTCGGCGCGCGGAGGAGCGCGGCGAGATCAAGCCGGGCGACACGCTGATCGAAGCCACTTCGGGCAACACCGGCATTGCGTTGGCGATGGCCGCGGCGATCAAGGGCTACCGCATGATCCTGGTCATGCCTGAGGATTTGTCGGTCGAGCGCGCGCAGACCATGAAGGCCTTTGGCGCCGAGCTGATGCTCACGCCCAAGAGCGGGGGCATGGAGTACGCGCGCGACCTCGCCGAGAACATGCAAAAGGAAGGCAAGGGCCGGGTGCTCGATCAGTTCGCCAATGCGGACAATCCGCGCATCCACTATGAAACAACGGGCCCGGAAGTCTGGGCCGATACCAAGGGCAAAATCACGCATTTCGTGAGCGCCATGGGGACCACCGGCACCATCACCGGCGTGTCGCGATTCCTCAAGGAAAAAAATCCCGCGGTGAAGATCATCGGGGCGCAGCCCACCGAGGGTTCGCGCATTCCCGGCATCCGCAAGTGGCCCCAGGAATACTTGCCGAAAATCTACGACCCAAGCGCTGTGGACGAGATGGTCTATGTGGGCCAGGACGACGCCGAGGAAATGTGCCGGCGCCTGGCACGCGAAGAGGGCATCTTTGCCGGCATTTCGGCAGCGGGTGCCTGCTGGGTGGCGCAGGAGCTTGCCAAGACCATGGAGAAGGCAACAATCGTGTTCGTGGTCTGCGACCGCGGGGACCGCTATCTCTCCACCGGGGTATTCCCCGCATGAACAGCATGCGTTACGAATTCAGGTTTTGCCCGCATTGCGCGACCGAGCTGCAGTTCATCGCACAGATGGAGGACGGCGGCGAAAAGCAGCGCTTGCGCTGCCCGGCCTGCGGCTACACGCACTGGAACAACCCGACGCCCGTGCTGGCCGCAGTGATCGAATACCAGGACCGCATCCTGCTGGCACGCAATGCGGCCTGGCCCGGCAAGATGTTCGCGTTGATCACCGGCTTCATGGAGGCGGGCGAGACGCCGCAAGAGGGCATTGCACGCGAGATCAAGGAAGAGACCAACCTCGATGCGCTTGCGTTGAACCTGATCGGCGTGTACGACTTCCAGCGCATGAACCAGGTCATCGTGGCCTATCACGCGGTGGCCGAAGGTGAGGTGCGCCTGTCGCCCGAACTGGTGGACTACCGGCTCTACGCACCGGAAGAGGTCAAGTGCTGGCCGGCGGGAACGGGCTATGCGCTGGCGGACTGGCTGCGCTCGCGCGGCCATACGCCGACGTTTGTCGAGTTTCCAAAACGGGATGCGTAAAATCGCGGCTGGTCAAAGGAAACCCAATGGACATCAACAAAGAAATCGATACCCGTGGCTTGAACTGCCCGTTGCCGATCTTGAAGGCCAAGAAGGCGCTGACCGAGATGCACAGCGGCCAGTTGCTCAAGGTGGTGGCCACCGACGCAGGCTCGGTCCGCGATTTCCAGGCGTTTGCCAAGCAGACCGGCAATGAACTGGTGGAGCAGCAAACCGTGGGCGCGGAATTCATCCACGTCCTGCGGCGGCGCTAGAGGCGTGGATGCCGGATCAAGTCCGGCATGACAGGCTCGTTCACACGCTCAGGTTCTTCAAATAGGCGCGGAAGTACTCGCCGACCTGCGGGTGCTGCAGGGCCAGTTCCACGGTGGCTTCCAGGAAACCTTCCTTGCTGCCGCAGTCGTAGCGCTTGCCCAGATACTGGTAGGCGTAGACCGCTTCGTTCGCCATCAGGCGGGCGATGCCATCGGTGAGCTGGATTTCACCGCCCACGCCGCGCGGCTGGTTGCGGATCTGCTCGAACACACCGGGCGTCAGGATGTAGCGGCCGGCCACCGCCATGCGCGAGGGCGCCTGCTCGGGTTGGGGTTTCTCGACCATCTGGTTGATGCGTATCAAACGGTCCTCCACCGCGGTGCCAGCCACGATTCCGTAGCGTCGCACCTGGTCTTGCGGCACTTCCTGCACCGCCAGGATCGAGCGGCCCTGGACGGCGAAGACATCTGCCATCTGCGCCAGCACCGACTTTCCACCGGGCGGGCCCATCATCAAGTCGTCGGCCAGCAGCACCGCAAACGGATCGTTGCCGATCAGGTGTTCAGCGCACAGCACGGCATGGCCCAGCCCCAAGGCGCGCGCCTGGCGCACGTAGGAGCAGACCATGTCATCCGGCTGCACCGATCGCACGAGGGCCAGCAACTCCTGCTTTTGCGTCGCTTCCAGCTCGTTCTCTAGCTCGTAGGCCGTGTCGAAATGGTCTTCGATCGCGCGCTTGTTGCGCCCGGTCACGAAGATCATGTGGCGGATGCCGGCGCTGTACGCTTCTTCGACTGCGTACTGGATCAGCGGCTTGTCGACCACCGGGAGCATCTCCTTGGGCGCGGCCTTGGTGGCCGGCAGGAAGCGCGTGCCGAGGCCGGCGACAGGGAACAGCGCTTTTTTCAGTACGGAATTGTTGGCCATGGGTTTGGGTCCCTCTGTTCGTTGGTTTTTATCCGAGCCGCTGCAATTGTTGCCGCATTTTGTCCACCGCGGCGGAAAAGTCCGCCACCCGCTTGCGCTCCTGTTCGATCACCTGGGGCGGGGCCTTGGCCGTGAAGGCTTCGTTGCCCAGTTTCGCCGATGCCTTGCTGATTTCTCCTTCGAGCCGCGCCACTTCCTTGGACAGCCGCGCCTTCTCGGCGGCGACATCGATTTCCATGTGCAGGCAGATGTGCGCAGCGCCGACCACGGCCACCGGCGCAGCCTGTGCGGCCGCGGCCCAGGCCGCTTCGTCGTCGAACACCTTGACTGAACTGAGCTTGGCCAGCGCCTGCAGCACGGGCGCGGACTGCTTCATGAATTCGGCATCGCCCACCGCGTACAACGGCAGCTTGGTGGCCGGGGACACGTTCATTTCGCCGCGCAGGTTGCGGCAGGCGTCGACCAGCGATTTGAGCTTGACCACATGCGCAATGGCTGCCTCGTCGATCTTGGACGGCTGGCTTTCCGGATAGCGCGCGATGCTGACGGACTCACCGGCCAGGCCGGCAACGGGAGCGACCTTCTGCCACAGCTCTTCGGTGATGAACGGGATCACCGGATGCGCCAGGCGCAGGATGGCTTCAAGCGTGCGGATCAGGGTGCGGCGCGTGGCGCGCTGCTGGCCTTCGTCGCCGGTCTGGATCTGGACCTTGGCGATCTCCAGGTACCAGTCGCAGAACTCGTTCCAGGCGAAGTCGTAGATCGCATTCGCGACGTTGTCCAGGCGGTATTCGTCAAAGCCCTTGGCGACATCGGCCTCGACCTTTTGCAGCACCGAGCTGATCCAGCGGTCGGCCGCGGAAAAGCGCATGTAGCCGTGGAACGCGCCGCCAGGCTGGCACTCTTCCTTGGTGTGGTCCTTCAGGCCGCAGTCCTGCCCTTCGCAGTTCATCAGCACGAAGCGCGTGGCGTTCCAGAGCTTGTTGCAGAAGTTGCGATAGCCCTCGCAGCGCTTGGGATCGAAGTTGATGTTGCGGCCCAGCGAGGCCAATGCGGCAAAGGTAAAGCGCAGCGCATCGGCGCCGTAGGCCGGAATGCCCTCGGGAAATTCCTTCTCGGTGTTCTTGCGCACCTGGGGTGCGGTTTCCGGCTTGCGCAGGCCGGTCGTGCGCTTGTCCAGCAGTGGCGCCAGGGCGATGCCGTCGATCAGGTCGACCGGATCCAGCACGTTGCCTTCCGACTTGCTCATCTTCTTGCCGTGCGAGTCGCGCACCAGGCCGTGGATGTAGACGTGCTTGAAAGGCACGCGGCCGGTGAAGTGCGTGGTCATCATGATCATCCGGGCAACCCAGAAGAAGATGATGTCGTAGCCCGTCACCAGAACCGTGGATGGCAGGTAGAGGTTGTAGTCGCCGGTAGCGCTGTCGCCCGCTTCGGGCCAGCCCATGGTGGAGAAGGGCACGAGCGCGGAGGAGTACCAGGTGTCGAGCACGTCCTCGTCGCGCTTGAGCGTCTTGCCAGGCGCCTTGGCTTGCGCCTCGGCCTCGTCGCGCGCCACATAGACCTTGCCATCTTCGTCGTACCAGGCCGGAATCTGGTGGCCCCACCAGAGCTGGCGCGAGATGCACCAGTCCTGGATATTGTTCATCCACTGGTTGTAGGTGTTGACCCAGTTCTCGGGCACGAACTTCACCTCGCCGCTGCTCACGGCGTCGATGGCTTTTTGCGCGATGCTCTTGCCCGTGGGGTCTTGCTCGCTGACTTTGCTCATGGCGACGAACCACTGGTCGGTGAGCATGGGCTCTACTACCTGGCCGGTGCGGGCGCAGATCGGCAGCATGAGCTTGTGCGGCTTGCTTTCGATGAGAAAGCCCTGCGCTTCCAAATCGCTCAGCACGGCCTTGCGCGCGTCGAAGCGGTCCATGCCGCGGTAAGCCGCGGGGCCGTTCTCGTTGATCTTCGCGTCCAGCGTGAAGATGGTGATGAGCGGAATGCTGTGGCGCTGCGCGCACGCATAGTCGTTGAAGTCGTGCGCACCGGTGATCTTCACGCAGCCGCTGCCGAAAGCCTGGTCGACGAAGTCGTCGGCGATGATGGGAATGCGTCGATCGCACAGCGGCAGGTCCACCAGCTTGCCCAGCAGGTGGGTGTAGCGTTCGTCATCGGGGTGCACGGCCAGCGCGCCGTCGGCCAGCATCGTCTCGGGGCGCGTGGTGGCAATCGTCATGCCGCGCTGCATCACCCCGTCGATCAGTTGCGGCCCGTCGGCAAACGGGTAGGTGATGTAGTGCATCTTGCCGTCGGACTCGACGCTTTCCACCTCCAGGTCGCTCACGGCCGACTGCAGCACCGGGTCCCAGTTCACCAGGCGCTTGCCACGGTAGATCAGGCCCTGCTCGTACAGGCGCACAAAGGTCTCGGTCACCGTCTTGGACAGCTTCGGATCCATCGTGAAGTACTCGCGGCTCCAGTCCACGCTGTCGCCCATGCGGCGCATCTGGGTGGTGATGGTGTTGCCGCTTTGCTCTTTCCATTCCCACACCTTGCTCACGAAATTCTTGCGTCCCAGGTCGTGGCGGCTGATCTTTTGCTCCTGCAACTGACGCTCCACCACGATCTGCGTGGCGATGCCGGCGTGGTCCGTGCCGGGCACCCAGACCGTGTTGAAGCCGCGCATGCGGTGATAGCGCGTGAGCGAATCCATGATGGTCTGGTTGAACGCATGGCCCATGTGCAGGGTGCCGGTCACGTTCGGCGGCGGCAGCTGGATCGCGAATGCGGGCTCGCCCGCCTTCGGCGCCTTGGTGCCGCGGTGGCCCGCCGTGGCATAACCGCGCTCTTCCCACGCCGGGCCCCACTGCGCTTCGATGGCGGCGGGCTCGAAGGATTTGGGAAGGCTGTTGAGGCCGGGTTGCAGGGGCGCTTCTGTGGTCATGGACTAGTAAAAACGGCATCCCAAAGGACGCCGCTCGTTCAAAAGGTTGGGGGTGGGCGCCAATTTTACCGGGTGCCTGCTGCGCGCAGCACCTGTGCCACTTGCCCGCGCCATTTGTCGGCTCTTGACAAGGATTTCGATATCGATGATATTTATGATCATAAATAGGTCGCAATCATGCCCATCCATCCCAAAACGCCACTTTCGTCGCCTGGCAAGCGCGTGAAACGCTCCGACCAGGTGGTCAACGACATCAAGCGCTGGATCGT
>DATILI010000030.1:0-12783 GCA_035476635.1 Burkholderiaceae bacterium
CTCGGACATCGGGCTCTTGTTCGGCGCGGCCGACATGGGCACGGCAAAGGTCGCCGGCACTGCGGATCGCCCTGTCGTCACCGCCGGCATCCCCGAGCGCTTCATGAAGAGCATGGCCGGCCGCCTGGGCCAGTCCCTGCCGGTGGGCAACGAGGGCGCCGGCGTGGTCGTCGCCGCGGGTTCGTCGGCGGCCGCGCAGGCGCTCCTGGGCAAGAAGGTGGCCGCCTTGGGTGGGGCGATGTACGCACAGTACCGGTGCATCAAGCTGGACCAGTGCCTGGTCCTGCCCGAAGGCGCCACGGCGGCCGAAGGCGCATCGTGCTTCGTCAATCCGCTCACCGCGCTGGGCATGGTCGAGACCATGCGGCGCGAGGGCCATACGGCGCTGGTGCACACCGCGGCGGCCTCCAACCTCGGGCAGATGCTCAATCGCATTTGCCTGAAGGATGGCGTGGGCCTGGTGAACATCGTGCGCAAGCCCGAGCAGGAACAGATCCTGCGCGCCATTGGCGCCAGGCATGTGTGCAACGCGGCCTCGCCCACGTTCATGGAAGAGCTGACCGCGGCGCTGGTGGCCACTGGCGCCACCATCGCGTTTGACGCTACCGGCGGCGGCAAGCTTGCCGGGCAAATCCTGTCCTGCATGGAGGCGGCGCTCAACAAGACCGCCAAGGAATACAGCCGCTACGGTTCGACCACGCACAAGCAGGTCTATCTCTATGGCGGCCTGGACACCGGCCCGACCGAATTCGTGCGCAACTTTGGCATGGCCTGGGGCATGGGCGGCTGGCTGTTGTTTCCGTTCCTGCAGCGCATCGGCGGTGCGGCCGCGCAAGCGCTGAAGGACCGGGTGGCGGCGGAGTTGAAGACCACCTTTGCCAGCCGCTATTCCCGGGAGATATCCCTGGCCGAGGCCTTGCGGCCGGACGTCATCGCGGGGTATGGCCAGCGGGCAACAGGCGGAAAGTACCTCGTCAATCCGGCCAAGGGAACCTGAGCTTCGTTGACAGTGCCTGCCAATTTGGTTCCAATGGGCAGCACAAGGCGCAGTGGCCGTTTCTTCGGGCCGACCCGCCGCCTCAGGGAGTGTGAGCTTGAAGCTGCCGTTCAGTTTTGTGAATTGGCCGTTGCGCGCCAGGATGGCCATGCTGTTGGTGGCGGCCTCGCTGCTGCCTTTGGCCGTGGCGGCATGGATCGACCTGCAGCAGGCGCGCGAGCAACTCGTCGCTGACACCGCTGGCGATCTTGCCGCGCGCAGCGAGCAGCTCGTGCGCGAACTCGACGCGCTCAATCTTGGCTACCGGCGCAGTGCGCAGGTGTTGGCCCACAGCTCCCAGGTTCTCGCCTCGGTACAAGGCCAGTCCGGCAACGGCCAGACAGAGGCGCTGCAGGGGCTCATGACGGCATTTGCGTCCAGCGACAAGCACCTGCGAGGCGTGGCCCTGCTTGACACCGCGGGGGTTGTGCAGGCCGCTTCCGAGAAAGCGATGCTGGGCGTCGATCTGTCTTATCGCCGCTATGTGCGGGCCGGTCTGGCCGGCAAATTCGTCATCTCCGACCCCTTCGTCGCCGAGCCGCAGGCCGGCGAGGAATCTTCCATCGCCTATGCGGCCCCGGTGCTTGCGCCAGATGGCAAGCCGCGTGGGCTGGCCGTGCTGTGGGTTCGCGCGTCCATGCTGGCGTCGGTGTTCAAGGCCAACAACAATCTTCTCGGCGAGGGCAGTGTGGCCGTCATGATGGACCGGCACGGCATCCGCATCGCCAGCAGCGGCGTTCGCCAGCTGGCGATCTCCGTCCCGGCGGGGCCGTTGACTCCACAGGAAGTCGAGGCACTGGTGGCCGAGCGCCGTTTTGGCGCGAAGACGCGCGAGGCCATGGCGGCCATTCAGCCGACACCCGAACTATTTGCGCAGGCCCGCGCCGAGGTGCCCGACAAAGGCATGTTCCGGGCGAACAGTGCCGTGTTGAAAACGCCATTGGAGGTGGTGGCGCGGCGGCTGCAGACGGTGGACTGGACCGCCTACTACGTGGTGACGGAACAAGCCATCGACGAGCGCGTCGCGCGCATGACCCGCAATCGCGTGCTGATCGCGCTGGCGTGCATGCTGCTCGCGCTGGCGGTGGGCGTATGGGCGGCGTCGGTGGTTCTGCGGCCGGTGGATTCGCTGGCGCAGGCGACCGCGGCCATCGCGGGCGGCAGGCTCTCGGCACGCGCCCGGATAAGCGGAAGCGACGAGCTGGGCCGGCTGGGGATGAGCTTCAACACAATGGCCGAACGCATCGAAACACAAGACACCGCCTTGCGCGGTGCGCGCGACGAACTGGAGCTGCGCGTGCAGGAGCGCACCGTGCAGCTGCAGCGCACAGCGGACGCGCTCGAGGCGGAGAATGCCGAGCGCCAGCGCACGCAAGGCAAGCTGCAGTCCCAGCTCGCGCGCATGAAGCTGCTGGATGAAATAACCTGCGCCATTGGCGAGCGGCAGGACCTGCGAAGCATCTACCAGGTGGTGATTCGCAGCCTGGAAGAGCAGTTGCCGCTGGATTTTTGCTGCGCTTGCCAGTACGACGCGGTGGCCAATACGCTGACGGTCACCAGCGTTGGCGTGGGCAGCGAGGCGCTGGCGATGGAGCTGGCCATGAGCCAGCAGGCGCGCGTGGGCATCGACGAGAACGGCTTGTCGCAATGCGTGCGCGGCAAACTGATCTACGAGCCGGACCTTGCGGGCTTGGCATTCGCATTCCCGCAACGGCTGCTGCGCGGCGGGTTGCACTCCCTGGTCATGGCACCGCTGCTGGCCGAAAGCCAGGTCTTCGGCGTGCTGGTGGCGGCTCGGCGCACGGCGGAATCCTTCAGCAGCGGCGAGTGCGAATTCCTGCGCCAGGTGAGCGAGCATGTCGGGCTGGCCGCGCAACAGGCGCAACTCTACGGCGCGCTGCAGCAGGCCTACGACGACCTGCGCCAGACGCAGCAGGCCGTGATGCAGCAAGAACGCCTGCGTGCCCTGGGGCAGATGGCCAGCGGCATCGCGCACGACATCAACAACGCGATCTCACCCGTGGGCCTGTATGCCCAGTCCTTGCTGGAGCGCGAGCCGAATCTGAGCCCGCGCGCGCGCGAGTACCTGGAGAACATTGAACGGGCGATTGCGGACGTGGCTTCCACCGTGGGCCGCCTGCGCGAGTTCTACCGCCAGCGCGAACCGCAAATGCAGCTGACGGCCGTACGGCTGGACCAGCTCGTGCAGCAGGTGATCGAGCTCACGCGCGCACGCTGGAGCGACATGCCGCAGCAACGCGGCCAGGTGATCGAACTCGTGCTCGATCTCGCGCCGGACCTGCCGCGCGCACGCGGTGTCGAAAGCGAAATCCGGGACGCCCTGACCAACCTGGTGTTCAACGCCGTGGACGCCATGCCGGAGGGCGGGACGCTGACCTTGCGTACGCGCGTGCTCGCGTCTCAATCCAGCCCGCAGGTCTGTGTGGACGTAAGCGACACCGGCGCCGGCATGGACGAAGAGACGCGCCGCCGCTGCCTCGAGCCCTTCTTCACGACCAAGGGCGAGCGCGGCACCGGTCTCGGCCTGGGCATGGTGTATGGCGTGATGCAGCGCCACGGCGGCGAATTGGACATAGACAGCAGCCTTGGGGCTGGCACGACGATGACCTTGCGTTTTCCAGTGGCCGAGACCGGCGCCGACGTTGCGGCGCTGGCCCACGAGCAGCCGCCTGGCATCACGCAGCGGCGGCGCATTCTGCTGGTGGACGACGACCCCCTCATGCTCAAGTCGCTGCGCGACACGCTGGAGTCCGAAGGGCACGAGGTGTTTGCCGCCAATGGCGGGCAGGCCGGCATCGATGCGTTCCGCGCCGCGCAGGCTCGCGGTGAAATTTTCGAGGCGGTCATCACCGACCTGGGCATGCCCCACGTCGATGGGCGCAAGGTGGCCCAGGCCGTCAAGCAGGCTAGCGCCGCCACGCCGGTCATCCTGCTGACCGGCTGGGGCCGGCGCATGGTGGCCGAAGGCGATATTCCGGACCATGTGGACGAGGTATTGAGCAAGCCGCCCAAGTTGCGCGAGTTGCGGCTCGCGCTCGCCCGGCTCGTGGCAGATGCACAGGAGGAAGAAGTGTCATGACAAGCAACGCGAAAGAAGAATCCAGCGGCACTCCAGCGCCGCGCCTTTTCATCGTCGACGATGAGCCGGCGCTGATGCAGGCGTTGTGCAGCACCTTGGGTGTCGAAGGCTACGAGACGGTCGGATTCACCTCGGCGCAGGCCGCGCTAGAGGCATTGCCGCAGGGGCGCTGCAACTTGTTGCTGGCCGATCTCATGATGCCCGAGATGAGTGGCATCGAATTGTTGCGGGCCGCGTTGCGCACGCAGCCGGATCTGGTCGGCATCATCATGACCGGCGAGGGCACCGTCGCTTCCGCGGTCGAAGCCATGAAGGTGGGTGCGCTGGACTACATCCTCAAGCCCTTCAAGTTGAGCGCCGTGCTGCCCGTGCTGGCCCGGGCATTGGCGATGCAGCGTTTGCGCCTGCAGAACGCGGCGCTGGAGCAGCGCTTGCGCGAACGCGCGGCCGAGCTGGAGGCGCTGAACAAGGAGCTGGACGCGTTCTCGTATTCCGTCTCGCACGACCTGCAAGTGCCGCTGCGCGCGATCCAGGGTTTTTCAAGGATCCTGCAGGAAGGGTACGGGCAGCAACTCGACGAGGAAGCCAACCGGCTGCTCAACATCATCACCGAGAGCGTTTCGCGGATGACGCAGCTGATTCGCGACTTGCTGGATTTTTCACACCTGGGCCGGCGGCCCCTGGGTGTGTCGGAAGTCGACATGCAGGTGCTGGTGAACCAGGTCTTGCAGGACTTGCGCAACGTCGATCCAGGCCATGCCTTTGAATGCAAGGTCGATGCCCTGCCGCACGCCCGCGGCGACCGGACGCTGGTGCGCCAGGTGTGGACCAACCTGCTGTCCAACGCAGTCAAGTACAGCAGCAAGACCGAGCAGCCGTCGATCCAGGTCAGTTGCACCAGCGTTGACGGCGTCGACGTCTATACCGTCAAGGACAACGGCGCGGGATTTTCCATGCAGTACTACGACAAGATGTTCGGCATGTTCCGGCGCTTGCACCGGACCGATGAATTCCCCGGTACCGGTGTCGGCCTGGCGATCGTGCACCGCATCGTGACACGGCATGGCGGCAAGGTTTGGGCGGAAGCGGAGGTCGACAAGGGGGCGGCGTTCCACTTCACGCTGGGGGTCGTGGATCCCGGGTCAAGCCCGGGATGACGACGGGCGATGCCAGCCAGCGCAGTTATTTCGCTCGCCCGTACTTCGCCGTGAAGCTGGCCTTGCCGAGCGCGTTGGCGTTGATCATGAAGCCCGCCAGCGCGGCTGTCGCGTCGGCCGGGATGTCGAGCTTGTCGGTCTTGAGCGCGTGCACGGTGAAGATGTAGCGGTGCGGCTTGTCGCCCTGCGGCGGGCATACGCCGCCCCAGGCGGCCACGCCGTAGTCGATGCGCACGGGGGTGGCGCCCTTGGGCAGGTTGGCGCCGCCGGCGGCGCCGGCATCGGGCGCGAGCTCGGTCACGCTGGCCGGGATGTTGATCACCGACCAATGCCACCAGCCCGAGCCGGTGGGCGCGTCGGGGTCATACACGGTGATGGCAAAGCTCTTGGTGTCCTTGGGCGCACCGCTCCATTTGAGCGCGGGTGATTTGTTTTCGCCGGCGCAGCCGAAGCCGTTGAATTCAAATCGCTTGGGAATCATGCCGCCGGCCTTGAGGTCGGGGCTGGTCAGGGCAAAGCCGGCGGCCTGGGCCAGCGAGGCCGCGCCCAGCAGGGCGGCGGCAAGAAGGGTGCGTTGCATGAAGGTTCTCCTGAAGTCGGGAACCGAATGATGCGGCCAAGCCTGGCGCGGCGCTAGCTGCAGCGCATCAATCGCTATGCCGGGGAAATCAGGCCGATGCCCGGGGCCGCAGGTGCGAGGGCACGAAGCCGAAGCGCTCGCGAAACGCGGCGCTGAAGCGGCTGTGCGATTCATAGCCACAGCGCACCGCTATCTCCGACACCTGCAGCTGCGTAGTCTGCAGCAGGCCCAGGGCGGTCTCCAGCCGCACTTCGCGCACGCATTGGCTGACCGAGCTGTCGTCTTCGGCCAGGCGCCGCTGCAGGGTGCTGGGACTGAGGTGAAAGGCGCGCGCCATGCTCTCCACCGTCCAGGCGGCTTGCGGGCGCTGGCCGACGAGGCGGCGCGCACGGTCGGCCCAGCCCAGTTCGCCAGCGCTGGAAAATGCCAGCCCGCGCTCGGCCAGCAGCAACAGCACTTCCAGGGCCCGGTGCTGCTGCACAGCCAGCGACGTGTCCGCGCCTTCCAGCGCCGCCGTGGCATGGTTGAAGGTCTCGGCAAATTCTTCGTCGACGCGCAGGCTGGCACAGCCGTGCACGGCGGGGGTGGCGGCAAACTGGCCAAAGCGCGCATGGAACTGCTCCACCAGCGGCGGCGTGAAGGTCAACACCCGCGCGACGTAGCGGCCGTGCGGCGCGGGGTCGTTGATCATGTCCCACTGGGTGGCGCGCGGGATCACGAACACATCGCCGGCACCGAAGCCCATGCTGCCCTGTGGCGTAGCCAGCCGCTTGCGGCCCGACACCACCCAGCCCACCATGTCGTCGCGCACCGTGGTGGTGTGGACCCGGTGGTGCACCGTGCTGGAGATCACATGGGCCGCAGCGCAATCCTGCACGGCGTCAGCCCAGGTGCTTGCCGACGATCCCCGCGATCTCGAACATCGTCACCTGCGGCTTGCCGAATACAGGCAGCAGCTTCGCGTCGGCGTTGATGGAGCGCTTGTCCTTGGCGTCCTGCAGGCCGTTGGCCTTGATGTAGTCCCACAGCTTCTTGATGACTTCGGTGCGGGCCACGGGCTCGGCGCCGATCACCGCGGCAAGTGCCTGGCTCGGTGCCAGACCTGCGCCCGGCTTGCGCGGTGTTTTGGCCGCGGCCTTTTTGGCAGCGGGCACTTTCTTGGCCGGTGCCGCTTTGCCTGCCGCGGTCTTCTTGGCGGCGTACTTCGCCGCGGGTTCGCGCGCGGTGCCTGCGCCGGCAGCCGTCTTGCGCGGCGGGAACTTGGAGGCGCGGGGCTCGAATTCGAACGTGACCTTGCCTTCGTCCTTGTTCCAGGCCAGGAAGGCCTTGAAAGCCCGGCGCGTGCGCATGCTCACGAACTTGTCGAGCAGGTCGGTCTTGCCGGTGGCAAGCAGCTTTGCCACCTGCTCACGTGCCACGGGCTGCTGCAGGATGATCTTGCCGCTCTTGAAGTCGCAGCTCGGCGTGGCCTGGGCTTGGGTGGGCACGGATTTCTCGCAGACGTAGTTGCTGCCCCACTCGAACACGCGGCCGCCGCACTTGGGGCAAAGACCCAGTGACTCCTGGTCGGAGAAGTCGACGATCTCGCCGGTTTCCTCGCCGTTCTTGTCATCGCCGAAGTCGAATTCGAGCTTCCAGTTCTTCTCTTCTTCGTTGTACTTCAGCGCGATCTCCGCGGTGAACGGCCAGCCGGCCTTGGAGCGGAAACCTTCGAGCGGGCCGATCTTCTTGTCGCGCAGGAACTGCTCGACTTCGGCGGGTTCGAAGGTGCGGCCAGCCGGCGATTTGCCGAAGGAGAAGCCGCAGGCGTCGTCGCCCGTGCCTTTCTTGCCGGTGCAGGAATAGCGGCGGTAGTTTTCCTTCACGATGCCGCCGCAGTTCGGGCATGGCGCAGACAGCGTGGCGTAGTCGCCGGGGATCGTGTCGCGGTCGTATTCCTTGGCCTTCTTGACGATGTGCTCCGTCATCTCGGCGATCTCGCGCATGAAGGCGTCGCGGCTCAGCTTGCCGTGCTCCATCTGCGCCAGCTTGTATTCCCACTCGCCAGTGAGCTCGGGCTTGGAGAGTTCCTCCACGCCCAGGCCGCGCAGCAAGGTCATCAACTGGAACGCCTTGGCCGTGGGGATGAGTTCGCGGCCGTCGCGCAGCATGTACTTTTCGTTGATCAAGCCTTCGATGGTGGCCGCGCGCGTGGCCGGCGTGCCCAGGCCCTTTTCCTGCATGGCTTCGCGCAGTTCGTCGTCTTCCACCAGCTTGCCCGCGCCCTCCATGGCGCCCAGCAAGGTGGCTTCGGAGTAGCGTGCGGGCGGCCGCGTCTTCAGGCCCTTGGGCTCGACCGATTCGGTGCGCACCATTTCGCCGGGCTTCACGGGGATCAGGTTCTGGCCCTTGTCGCCCTCCTTGGCATCGGCCACTTCGTCGGCTGCTTCCTTGCCGTAGATGGCGAGCCAACCCGGCTTGACCAGCACCTTGCCTTCGGTCTTGAAGCTGTGGCCGCCAGCCGCTTGCGCCACCGTGCTGATGCGGGTGGTGACCATGTATTCGGCACTGGGGAAGAACACCGCCATGAAGCGGCGCACCACCAGGTCGTACACCTTCTGCTCGGCTTCGGACAGGCCGCTGGGCGCCTGCAAGGTCGGGATGATGGCGAAGTGGTCGCTGACCTTGGCGTTGTCGAAGACGCGCTTGGAGGGCTTGATGTAGTTGCCGTCCAGCGCCTGCTTCGCAAACGGCGCGAGGTGCCGCATGCCGCTGTTGGTGAGCATGCCGAAGGTGTCTTTCACCACCGGCAGATAGTCTTCCGGCAGGTGCCGCGAATCGGTACGTGGGTAGGTCAGGGCCTTGTGGCGCTCGTACAGGCTTTGCGCCAGCGCCAGCGTGGTCTTGGCCGAGTAGCCAAACTTGCCGTTGGCCTCGCGCTGCAGCGAGGTCAAATCGAACAGGCCGGGTGAGGCCTGCGAGGTCGGCTTGGACTCTTCGGTGACGCTGGCGGACTTGCCGCGCACGGCGTCGGCAATGGCCTGCGCCTCGGGCTGCGACCAGACGCGATCGGCACGCTTTTCCGCGTCGTCGGCATCCTTCTTCCATTTGGGGTCGAACCACTTGGCGCTGTATTCGCCGGCCTCGGCGCCGAAGGTGGCGTGGATTTCCCAGTAGTCGCGCGAGATGAACTTGCGGATCTGTTCTTCGCGCTCGACCACCACGGCCAGGGTCGGTGTCTGCACGCGGCCCACGGTGGTGAGAAAGAAGCCGCCGTCGCGCGAGTTGAACGCCGTCATCGCGCGCGTGCCGTTGATGCCGACCAGCCAGTCGGCTTCGGACCGGCTGCGCGCGGCGTGGGCCAGACCCTGCATCTGCTTTTCGCTGCGCAGCGAGGTGAAGCCGTCGCGAATCGCCTGCGGCGTCATCGATTGCAGCCACAGGCGCTTGACCGGCTTGTTCAGCGGGCTCTTGCCGCCCGCGTATTGCTCGATCAAGCGGAAGATGAGCTCGCCCTCGCGGCCCGCGTCGCAGGCGTTGATGAGTTCGGTCACGTCCTTGCGCTTGGCCTGCTTGACCACGGCGTTGAGCCGGGTCTTGGTCTTGTCCACCGGCTTCAAATCGAAGTGCGGCGGAATCACCGGCAAGTTGGCAAAGCTCCATTTGCCGCGCTTGACGTCGAACTCTTCCGGGGCCTGGATTTCCACCAGGTGGCCCACGGCACTGGTCACGACGTATTTGTCGTTCTCGAAGTGATCGTCATGTTTGTCGAACTTGCCGGCCACCGGCGTGAGCGCACGCACGATGTCTTGCGCCACAGAGGGCTTCTCGGCAATCACCAGGGTTTTCGTCATAAATACTTCGCCAATCCTTCTATGTCTTCGGGGAACATCTCCCCGGCCTCCGCAAATACCGTCTTGCCGCCACGCCCCCGCACCACGGTGACCGGCAAACCCTTGGGTTTGGGCAGCACTTTAGCTACTTCCGATGTCAGCATGCCAGCGGGGAAGGTGTAACTTTTTTGCTGCATGTAGCGCACCGCTGCTTCGCGGGTGCGGTCGGTCGATAGTGCCAGCACCTGCAAGCCGCGCTCGCGCTGGGTCTGCCACAGCTTCTCGATGTGGGGGCTTTGCACGGCGCAAAACGGGCACCAGCTGGCCCACCAATACACCAGCAGCACCTTGCCCTCGGCCCGCGCTGGCTCGAACACCGTGCCATCGAGCAAGGGGACCCGGGTCAAGGCCAGCGGTGCGTCGATACGCGGCAGCGGCGGCGCCTTGGCCTCCAGCGATAGTGCCACAGCGGGCTGCGACCATGCGGCGGCCGGCCCGAACGGGGCCAGGGCAGCAATCAGGTCGCGGCGTGACAGAGGCATGTTTTTCCTAATTACAATCGGCGGCTTCCCACGCGCGTACGCGTACGCGCGCACATGTGCCTATATTTAACTTACCAGAGTTTTGAACGTGCCTCAAAGTCCCTCCTCGAAAACCGCTTCCACCATGGGTCGTCGCATCCAGACGCGCCGCTCCGGCGTGCATGGCAAGGGCGTGTTCGCGACCCAGGACATCGCCGAGGGCGAGATCATCGTGGAATACGTGGGCGAGGTCATCAGCTGGAAGGCAGCGCAGGAGCGCCACCCGCACGACCCCAAGGATCCCAATCACACGTTCTATTTCCATGTGGACGAAAAGCGCGTGATCGATGCCAAATATGGCGGCAATTCCTCGCGCTGGATCAATCATTCCTGTGACCCGAACTGCGAGGCCGACGAAGACGAGGGCCGTGTGTTTATCAAGGCCCTGCGCAACATCGACGCCGGCGAAGAGCTGAACTACGACTACGGCCTGATCATCGACGAGCGCTACACGCCCAAGCTCAAGGCCGAGTACCCGTGCTGGTGCAACGCCAAGAGTTGCCGCGGCACCTTGCTGGCGCCCAAGCGGCGGCGCCAGGGCTAGAACCGCACGCACGCCATCATGGTCCAGTGGCCGGCAGAATCGATCTGGGAGGCGGTGGCGCCCACGCTGGCGGAATTCACCGTCGAGGTGCTGCCGCAGATCGATTCGACCAATTCCGAGCTGATGCGCCGCGCGCGCGCCGGCCGCCTGGAGCCCACCCTGCTGGTGGCCGAGCAGCAAACCGCCGGGCGCGGCCGGCTTGGGCGGGATTGGCACAGCCAGATCGGCGCCTCCCTTACTTTTTCGCTGGGCCTTTCTCTGGCGCCGGCGGATTGGTCGGGCTTGTCCCTTGCGGTGGGGGTGAGCCTGGCGGAAAGCCTGCATCCGGACGTGCGGCTGAAGTGGCCCAACGATCTCTGGCTGGCGGACCGCAAGCTGGCCGGCATCCTGATCGAGACGGCCAGCTTTGCCAACCCGATGGACAACCAGCGCTATGCCGTGATCGGCGTCGGCATCAACATTGCGCCACGCGACGCCGCGGGCCTTGCCACGCCACCGGCCTGGCTGCAGGAGTTGCTGCCCGCCGTCAGTGCGCCGCAGGCGCTGCTGCAGGTGGCGGCGCCGCTGGTGCGCACGGCGCAGGCCTTCGAGTCCATGGGCTTCGCGCCGTTCCAGGCCCGTTTCAGCGCACGCGATGCGCTGCGCGACCGCGCCGTCGTCTTGAGCGACGGGACCGCCGGCACAGCGCATGGCGTCAGTGAGGCGGGCGCCCTGCTGGTGCATACTGCCAGCGGCATGAAATCCATCACCAGCTCTGAAGTCAGCGTCCGCCCCGCCGCGGGCGGGCGCGCCTGAGAACCATGCTGCGCTTGTTGGTCCTGCTCCTGTTGCTGGCCAACGGGGCGTACTACGCCTGGTCGCAGCGGCTGCTGGTTTCCTGGGGCCTGGGGCCGGTGCAGCAGGCGGAGCCGCAGCGCCTTGCGCAGCAGCTGCGGCCGGAGGCCGTTCGCATCCTGAGCGCCGAAGAAGATCGTCGCAGCGCGGCAGCAGCGAGCGTGGCCGCCGCCAAGGGCCCGGAGTGCCTGCAGGCCGGCAATTTCGACGACAGCCAAGGGGTCGCGCTTGGCGAAGCCTTGAGCAAGGCCGCATTGCCCGCGGGCAGTTGGAGCGTGGAGAGCGTGGTGCAGCCGGCGCGCTGGATTGTCTACATGGGCAAGTACGCCGATGTGGAAATGCTGGCAAAGAAGAAGGCCGAATTGCGCCAGCGCAACGTGTCGTTCGAAACCCTGGCCAACCCTGCCCTGGAGCCTGGATTGTCGCTGGGCGGGTTTGAAACCCAGGCGGAAGCCGCGCGACAGCTGGACGTTCTGTCGGAGCGTGGCGTGCGCACCGCGCGTGTCATGCAGGAGCGCCCGGAAGTGCGCACCAAGCGGCTGGTGCTGCCGGCAGTGGATGACGCGCTGCGCCCCCGGCTGGAAGAGATCAAGCCCCTGTTGTCGGGCAAGGCCTTGCGCGCCTGTATTTGAATCAGCAACCCCGAACCAAACCTGAAATCCATCCATGACGATCAAGCTCTACTTTGCCCCCGGCGCCTGCTCTTTCGTGCCGCACACCTTGCTCGAAGCCAGCGGCGAGCCTTTTGAGGCGGTGATGGTGAAAATCCACAAGGGCGAGAACCACGGCCCGGAGTACCAGGCGATCAACCCGCGCAGCCAGGTGCCGGCGCTGGCGGTGGGCGACAAGGTCATCACGCAGATCGTCGCCATCGTGAGCTACCTGAACGACCGGTTTCCGGGCGCTGGCTACCTGCCCGTGGAGCCGCTGGCGCGCGCCAAGGTGCTGGAGACGCTGGCATGGATGAACAACACGGTGCATCCCACGTTCACCCACATCTTCATGCCGCACAAGTTCAGCGGCGATGCGCAAGCGCACGCTGAACTCAAGACGTTCAACACGCAACTCTTTCGCGGCATGCTGCAGGAGCTGGAAGCGATGGCGTGCGCGGCCTTTGCCGAGGGCAGGCAATACCTTGG
>DATILI010000031.1:0-8416 GCA_035476635.1 Burkholderiaceae bacterium
GGCCGCGCTCGACGGGCGCGAAGCCGGCTACCAGGTCATGCTGCAGCTCAAGCCGGAAGACGCCTTTGGCCTGCGCGACGAAGCCCTGGCGCGCACCATCCCCAAGAGCGAGTTCCCGCCCGGCGTGAAGGTCGGCGGGCAGCTGGAGGGCCGTACCGACGATGGCCAGCCGCACGTCTTTCACGTGATGAAGATCAAGGGCGACAAAGTGCTGCTGGACGGCAACCACCCGCTGGCCGGCAAGGAACTGCGCTTCAGCCTGCGGGTGACCGGCGTGCGTGCCGCCTCCGCGGAAGAGATTGCGCACAAGCATGTGCATGGCGAGCACGGGCACCACCACTGAAACCTGAGCAAAAACCCCAAATAAAAACGCGCCCGAGGGCGCGTTTTTCAATCAGGCCGCAGGGGCTTACTTGGACACTACGCGCACCATCTCCAGGCACTTGTTGGAGTAGCCCCATTCGTTGTCGTACCAGGACACGAGCTTGACGAAGGTGCCGTCCAGCGCGATGCCGGCGTCGGCGTCGAAGATGGAGGTGCGGGCATCGCCGCGGAAATCGGTGGCGACGACCTTGTCTTCGGTGTAGCCGAGCACGCCCTTCAAGGCGCCTTCGGATTGCGCCTTGAATTCAGCGCAGATTTCCTTGTAGGTGGCTTCCTTGACCAGCTCCACCGTCAGGTCGACCACCGACACATCGGAGGTCGGCACGCGGAAAGACATTCCGGTGAGTTTCTTGTTCAGCTCGGGAATCACGACACCAACCGCCTTGGCTGCGCCCGTAGAACTCGGGATGATGTTTTCCAGAATGCCGCGGCCGCCGCGCCAGTCCTTGTTGCTCGGGCCGTCCACGGTTTTTTGCGTGGCGGTGGCGGCGTGCACCGTGGTCATCAGGCCACGCTTGATGCCCCACTTGTCGTTGAGCACCTTGGCCAGCGGGGCCAGGCAGTTGGTGGTGCAGCTGGCGTTGGAGATGATCGCCTCGCCCTTGTAGGTCTTGTCGTTCACGCCGAAGACAAACATCGGCGTGTCGTCCTTGCTCGGTGCGGAAATGATGACCTTCTTGGCGCCGGCGGCCAGGTGCTTGCCCGCACCTTCCTTGTCCAGGAACAGGCCGGTGGATTCGATCACGATGTCGGCGCCGACTTCGTTCCACTTCAGGTTGGCCGGGTCGCGCTCTTGCGTCAGGCGGATCTTCTTGCCGTTGACCACCAGCGTATTGCCTTCCACCGACACGCTGCCCTTGAAGCGGCCGTGCACGCTGTCGTATTGCAGCATGTAGGCCAGGTATTCGGGTTCCAGCAGGTCGTTGATGCCAACGACCTCGATGTCGCTGAAGTTCTGCACTGCCGAGCGCAGCACGTTGCGCCCGATGCGGCCGAAGCCGTTGATACCGATCTTGATGGTCATGGTGATTGCTCTTGAAGGGAGGTTAGGAAATCATTTCGCGAGTACCGCGCGCACGGTGTCCGCCACATTCTCGGGCGTGAAGCCGAAGTGCTTGAACAGCGCCGGTGCCGGCGCCGATTCGCCGTAGGTGTCGATGCCGACGACTGCCGCGCAGCCGTACTTCCACCAGAAGTCGCTCACGCCCATCTCGACGGCGACGCGCGGAATCCCGGCCGGCAGCACGGCGGACTTGTACTCGGTGCTTTGCTTGTCGAAGGTAGTGGTGCTGGGCATGGAGACCACGCGCACCGCGATCTTCTGCGCGGCCAACAGCGCCTGTGCCTTGAGCGCGTGCTGCACTTCGGAGCCGGTGGCGATCAGCACGAGCTGGGTTTTCTTCTTCAGGCCCACGTCCGCCGGTTCGGCCAGCACGTAGGCGCCCTTGTGGATGTCGCCCAGGCCCGTCTTGGCGGCGTAGGGCAGGTTCTGGCGCGAAAGCAGGAGCGCCGTAGGCTTGCTCTGGTTTTGCAGCGCCACGGCCCAGGCCACCGCCGTCTCCGCCGTATCGCCCGGGCGCCAGACGTCCAGGTTGGGGATCAACCGCAGGCTGGCCGCGTGCTCGATCGACTGGTGCGTCGGGCCGTCTTCTCCGAGGCCGATGGAGTCGTGGGTGAACACGTGGATCACGCGGCGTTTCATCAGCGCGGCCATGCGGATGGCGTTGCGGCTGTAGTCGCTGAAGGTCAGGAAGGTGCCGCCGTAGGGGATGTAGCCGCCGTGCAGCGCGATGCCGTTCATGACCGCGGCCATGCCGAACTCGCGCACGCCGTAGTTGATGTGGCGGCCGACCTGGCCTTCGGGGGTGGTGACCACGTCGCCCGTCAGGTTGACGCGCAGGCTCGGCGTGCTCTTGGTGTTGGTGAGGTTGGAGCCGGTCAGGTCGGCCGAGCCGCCGAGCATTTCCGGCAGGGCGGCGGTGAAGGCTTCCAGTGCAAGCTGCGAGGCCTTGCGCGAGGCCACGGTCTCGGCCTTGGTGTTCGCGGCGGCGGCCACGTCTGCGGCGAGCTTGGCAAAGTTCTTCGGCAGCTCGCCCTTCATGCGGCGCGTGAATTCGCGGGCCAACTCGGGGTACGCGGCCTTGTAGGCGGCGAACTTCGCGTTCCAGGCGGCTTCGGCCTCCTGGCCCTTGGCCTTGGCGTCCCAGTCTGCATAGACTTCCTTCGGAACCACGAACGGCGCGTAGTTCCAGCCGATCGCCTCGCGCGTGAGCTTGATCTCGTCGGCGCCCAGCGGCTCGCCGTGCGCCTTGGCGGTGTTGGCGCGGTTGGGCGAGCCTTTGCCGATGTGGGTCTTGCAGACGATCAAGGTCGGGCGCTCGGTCGAGCTCTTCGCCTCGACGATGGCGTTGGATACGGCCTCCACGTCATGTCCGTCGACCGGGCCGACCACGTTCCAGCCATAGGCCACGAAACGCAGCGGCGTGTTGTCCACGAACCAGGGCGTGACCTGGCCGTCGATGGAGATGCCGTTGTCGTCGTAGATCGCGATCAGCTTGTTCAGCTTCCAGGCGCCGGCCAGTGCGGAGGCTTCATGGCTGATGCCTTCCATCAGGCAGCCGTCGCCCAGGAACGCGTAGGTGTGGTGGTCGACTACGGAATGACCCTCGCGGTTGAATTCCTTGGCCAGGAGCTTTTCGGCCAGCGCCATGCCCACAGCATTGGTCAGGCCCTGGCCCAGCGGGCCGGTGGTGGTTTCCACGCCGGGCGCGTAGTCCACCTCGGGGTGGCCGGGGGTCATGCTGTGCAGCTGGCGGAAATTGCGCAGCTCGCCGATGGGCAGCTTGTAGCCCGTGAGGTGCAGCAACGAATACAGCAGCATCGAGCCGTGGCCGTTGGACAGCACGAAGCGGTCGCGGTCGTGCCAGCCGGGGTTGCGCGGGTTGTGCTTGAGGTGCTGGCCCCACAAGGCTACAGCGATATCGGCCATGCCCATGGGGGCGCCGGGGTGTCCGGAATTGGCTTGTTGAACAGCGTCCATGGCCAACGCGCGAATCGCGTTTGCCATCATTTGGGTATTGGCCATCAGGGGCAGCTCCGGGGAAAGTCCGAGGGGGAGGGATGTCAGGGGAAACCCGGCATTTTACCGGCCACCGACCAAAGCCTGTCCAAGGCCGGCCCAAAGCCTGACCAGGACCGGCCCGCCATGCACTAAAGTCCGGCCTATGCAAGGCCTGCACCTCACCGCTGATCTCCACCGCTGCCGCTGCGACACCGCATGGCTGACCGACGCGGCGCGCCTGGGCGAATACTGCCTGCAGGCTGTGGTTTCCGCTGGGCTGCAGCCCGTCGGCCGGCTGTTTCACACCTTCCCGCCCACCGGCCTGGGGCCTTCGGGCGTCACGGCCACCGTGCTGCTGGCCGAATCGCATTTGTGCGTGCACACCTGGCCTGAGCAGCAGGCGGTAACACTGGACATCTACGTCTGCAACTTTGGCGCCGACCATTCGGCCAAGGCCCGGTTGCTGCAGGAAAGCTTGCTGGCGCTGTTTACGCCCGAACACGTGGAACGCCACGCGCTGCAACGCGGCACATTGGCCGCGCCGAAGGGGCCCTGAACATCCCGCGCGGCCCGCATCGAGCCGCCTCCGCCCTCGCAGCCGCCCGGCTTTAACAATAGTTCACGTTGGAAACTCAACCCGGGTACCTACACTCAAGGGCACACCACACACTCTTCTTTGCCCATGAGTTTTCCGGACCGACTGGCCGCGCTGCGCGAGGAGTGCGGCATTACCCAGCAGCAGATGGCCGACAAGATCGACCTGCATGACGTAAAGCGCTGGCAGCAGTCGGCCAGCACCGACTTGAAGGTGGCGGCTCGATGAGCGCGGACAGCAGCGCCGCGCCGCTGTCCATCGGCGAGATTGCCCAGCGCATCCACCTCATTCGTGGCCAGCGCGTAGTGCTCGATACCGATCTGGCCGCCTTCTACGGCGAGACGACCAAGCGATTCAATCAGCAGGTGGGGCGCAACCTCGCACGGTTTCCGCCGGACTTCATGTTCCAGCTCGATGCCGTGGAGTTCACGTCTTTAAGGTTGCAATTTGCAACCTTAAAGAGCGGCCGAGGCCAGCACCGCAAGTACCTGCCGCTGGCTTTTACCGAGCACGGCGCCATCATGGCGGCCACGCTCTTGAATAGCCCACGCGCCGCCGAGTTGAGCGTGTATGTGGTGCGGGCCTTCGTCGAGCTGCGCGGCATCCTGGCAAGCAACCGCGAACTGGCCGTCAAGGTGCATCAGCTGGAGCGCAAGGTTTCCGTCCACGAACGCAACATCGCCGAGCTGGCCGATTCGATGGGGCAGTTGCTGGCAGCGCCTGCGCCGCCGCCCAAGCGCGCTATCGGGTTTGTGCCGCAGGAAGAGAAGACGGGAAAGCCGGCCGGCAAGGCCGCGCGCAAGGCAGCGGCGCACGGGAAGACTTGAAGTCGCAGATTGCGACCTCAAGATCAGTCCCCGAGGTGGTCACAGGCTGTGATCACCTCTCAGAGCCTTCGTCTTAACGGCTCGGACCGCCGGTTGCTTACGTTGTTCACTTGCTATTGATTCAATAGCCTCCCTTACACAGACCAAGGGCTGCGGCACTTAATTGGAATCTGACCCTCATTCCCCCTCATTCCCCTCAAATGCCTACCCACGCAATGCCGAAACCGGCAGAAGGCTGCATGCCGATGAAGCAGGAAAGTGGTCACCGCCTGTCGGCATTGCTTACACGCAGTTGCGAAACTTGACCTAAGTCGTTGATTTCATTGATTGGCACATTGTTTGCTCTAACGTAACACCCACGTTAAACAGGAAGTCAAGAATGAAATTTGCATCCATCTTTCGCGCAACTGCTCTCGCTCTCGGGCTCATGGCAGGAGGCGCACATGCAGCACCTGTAGTGATCAACTTTGACGATGTTCCCTTCGGGACTGTGGTTGGCTCGAACTACTCCGGCGTGACATTCTCCAATGCGCAAGTCATTAGCATCGTGCTTCCCGGTATGTCCGGAACGCAGGGCATCTGGTCCGTCAGCGACGGCTACAACCCCCTTCCAGCAAATCCTATCTCTGCCGTGTTTGGCAGCGCTGCAAGCTCGGTTAGCTTGACAGGCATTGACATCGGCACAGATGGATTCGTCATGACTGCATACGATGCAGCTGTTGGCGGCAATATCGTTGATACAGACCTGGTGTTTGGCTCCAGCGTTGGCGTTGGCCAATTTTTCACCCTGACCCTGACGGGCTCGAACATCTTCCGCGTGGAGTTTTCGCAGTCGTTTGACTCGGGTGCTGGGGATGGCGCTCTGTTCGATACCTTTGTGTATGACACCGCTGCCGCGGCCGTGCCTGAACCCGGCTCCCTCGCCCTGCTCGGCCTTGGCCTCGTCGGCCTGGCTGCTGCCCGCAAGCGCAAGCAAGCCTGAACAAGATCACTCCAGTTAGAACCCGCTTCGGCGGGTTTTTTCATGGGCGCATTTAGAGGGGCCGCAGATTGGGGAAATCGGTGGGGAAATCGGGGTCGGGAAATCGGGGAAATCGGGGTCAGATTCCAATTACCCCGATTCCAATTAGACCAAATCACCAAGGTCAACGACGACACGTACACGTACGACAAAGTGGGTGTCGCAGAGACGCGTCCACCAGGACATCCAACCCACGACGACCTGTCTGCAACGCCGTCGTCGATGTCGTAGCGGCACTGGGCGATCGCGTGCGCAAGAGCACATCGCGTGGCATCGAGGTGCCGGCCTGTCCGGGCGCGAGATCTCCCCGGATAATCCCGCCATGAGTGCCGCCCCCCTTCGCGCTGCCGCGGCCTGCAGCGCCATCCTCCTGGCTGCCGGCCGTGGCGAGCGCATGCGCCCGCTGACCGACACCTGCCCCAAGCCCTTGCTGCCGGTAGGCGGCAAGCCCCTGATGCAGTGGCCGATGGAGGCGCTGGTGCGCGGCGGGGTCACCGGGCTCGTGGTCAACACGGCCTGGCTCGGCGAGCAGATATCGGGGCATTTCGGAAATTCGTTTGCCGCAACGGAGTCCGACACCGATGCGCGTGAAGCGCTCGCTATTGCGTATTCGCACGAAGGCCGCGACTTCGGCCGGGCGCTGGAAACGGCTGGCGGCATCTCGCGCGCGCTGCCGCTGCTGGGCGATGTGTTCTGGGTGCTGGCCGGCGACGTGTTTGCACCGGACTTCGTGTTCTCGCCAGCCGCGATGGACCGCTTTGCCGCCGGCAACAAGCTGGCCCATCTCTGGCTGGTGCCCAATCCCGCGCACAACGTGAGGGGCGACTTCGGGCTCTCCGCGGATGGCCTGGCCCTGAACCAGGCCGAGACGAAATACACCTATTCGACCATCGGCCTGTACCGCCGCGCCTTGTTCGAGCCGCCCTGGTGCTCGATTGCGCCCGGCAATCCGGAGGGCAGATTGGCCCCATTGGCGCCGTTGCTGCGCGCAGCCATGGACAATGGCCTGGTCAGCGCCGAGCCATACGCCGGCCGCTGGGCCGATGTCGGCACGCCGCAGCGGCTGGCTACCCTGAACCAAAGCATTCCTGACCCACTGAACGCCTCATGAACACCAGCAGCTACGCCCAACGCCGCGCCCACGCCGCCGCCCAGCTCGGACCCGATGGCATCGCCATCATCCCCACGGCCCCGGAACGCCCGCGCAACCGCGACAGCGATTTTCTGTACCGGCACGACAGCTACTTCCACTACCTGACCGGCTTCACCGAGCCCAACGCCTGGCTGGTGCTGACCGGCGACGGACGCTCCACCTTGTTCTGCGCACCCAAGGACATGGAGCGCGAGATCTGGGACGGCTTTCGCCTGGGCCCCGATGCCGCGTCCGCCGCGCTGGGCGTGGACGCCGCGTATTCGGTCAACGAACTTGACGCGCAATTGCCCAGGCTGATGGAAAACAAGGACGCGGTCTGGTACCCGTTCGCTATTCACAAGGGCCTTCAGGCGCGCGTGGACGGCTGGCTTTCCAGCGTGCGTGCGCGCGTGCGCATGGGCGCGCTGTGCCCCGAGCAGCAGCGCGACCTGTGTGGCATCCTCGACGAGATGCGCCTGGTGAAGGACGCCGGCGAGCAGGCCACCATGCGCCGCGCCGCCGAGATCAGCGCGGGTGCGCATGTGCGCGCCATGCGCCTGTCCGCGCGCCTGCTGCGCGCCGGCAAAGACGTGCGCGAGTTCCAGCTGGATGCCGAGTTGCTGCATGAATTCCGCCTGCAAGGCTCGCAAGCCCCGGCATACAACTCGATCGTGGCGGCCGGTGCCAACGCCTGCGTGCTGCACTACCGCGCCGACGCGGCGCCGGTGCGCGCGGGCGAGCTGGTCCTGATCGACGCCGGCTGCGAGCTCGACAGCTACGCCAGCGACATCACCCGCACCTTCCCGGCCGACGGCAAGTTCACCGGCCCGCAACGCGCGCTGTACGAGCTGGTGCTGGCCAGCCAGGAGGCCGCCGTGGCCGCAACCCGGGCCGGCGCGCGCTTCAACGACCCGCACGAGGCCACCGTCAAGGTGCTGGCGCAGGGCATGCTCGATGTCGGCCTGCTGGACCGCAACAAGGTCGGCGGCGTCGACGACGTGATCGCCAACCGCAGCTACTTCCAGTTCTACATGCACCGCACCAGCCACTGGATCGGCATGGACGTGCACGACTGCGGCAGCTACCTGGAGCCATCGCAGATCGGCGAGGTCAGCGAGCGCAAGGATCCGCTGACCAACGCAACCATCAAGGACCGGCCCAGCCGCATCCTGCACCCCGGCATGGCGCTGACCATCGAGCCCGGCATCTACGTGCGCCCGGCGCCGGGCGTGCCCGAGAAATTCCACCACATCGGCATCCGCATCGAGGACGACGCCATCGTCACACCCACCGGCTGTGAGTTGATCAGCCGCGGCGTGCCGGTGAAGCCCGACGAGATCGAAGCGCTGATGCGCGACTGAAAGCAACGCCGATGCTGCTGCACACCAGCCCCGAG
>DATILI010000032.1:0-3745 GCA_035476635.1 Burkholderiaceae bacterium
TGGTGGCGTCGTTGGGACTGGCTTTCACGTCCATGCGCGAATACTCGGCATCCAGCGCCAGCGCCGGCGTCAGCGGGTAGCTGGCGCCCAGGTAAACCAGGTTCGATTCCAGCGGCGCCGCGTTGTCGCGCTCGCGGTGCAAGACGCCGGCGCTGATCTTGGCCGGACCCAGCTTGCCCCAACCGCTGAGCACCGTGCGCTTGTCCGTGTGTGCGCTGCTGGTCATACCGAAGGCGGCGCCCACGCCCCCGCGCATGACGTCATGGCTCACCGCGGCGCCCCAGGTGGCCGTGTCGTACTTGGCCAGCACCGTCCATTGACGGCAGGCCTTGCTGTCCGTGCCCGACTCACCCGGGCAGTTCGTGCCGGGCGGGCCGCCCGCGGCGGAGACATCGCGGCCCAGGCTGTAGGTCGCGCCCACGGTGAAGCCGCTGAAACTCTTGAGGTAGCCGATCGCGTTGTCGTTGATCGCGTTGGGGACGTAGGAATCGTGCGAGGCGAACGCATACAAGGATGGGCCCATCACATGCGAGGACACGGCCACGATGGTCATGTTGATCTGGCGGCCCATAGGCACCCTTGTCGTCACTGAGCCCTCGATGTGGAGCGCGGTTTGCCATGGGCTCGATCACTACGATTTATCGGTATCGTGCAACAATCGTTCAGAGAAAAACACCCGCTGACACGCCGAATCGGGCCGCAAGGGCTTTGGCCTGGCGCGCATTGATCTCGCGCTTGCCGTTCAAGATGTCACTCACAACCGACTGGCCACCGATCTCGGCCGCCAGGTCAGTTTGTTTGAGGCCATGGTGATCCATGAGAAAACGCAGCACTTCATGCGGCGGGGCGTCAGGCGGTGTGTGGTGTGTGCCTTCGTAGTCTTCCACCAGCTGCGCCACCAAATCGAGCAAGTCGGCCAACTCATGTTCCTCATTGTCACCGACCACGTCGAGTAGGCTGTTCATGAACGACACCACGCTGTCGTACTCGGCCTCATTGTGAATGGCGCCGATCTTGATCGGCAGCGCGCGCTGAAAAGCGCTCCAGGCAGGAGCGATGGCTGCGGGGTTGATGGCGAGTGAGGTCATGACTTCTTGCTCCTGTAGGACTTACTCCACCGGTCGTATTCAGCATGGGTCAACACTTCTCGGACATACAGTTTTTGCCGGTTGAAGTGAATCACGCTGATGACGCGGAAATTGTTGCCGCCCACATCGAATACCACGTATGGAGAGACGTAGTCGGCCGAATTGAACGCGCGCTTGATTTCGGCAAAGTTCTCGAAGTTCGAGCCGCGCACGATCCGGTACCACGCTTCCAAGGGCGCTGTGGCCGCCGGATGTTTAAGCCAGAACGCCTCCAGCGCTTTCTTTGAAATGACGTGCACAAGTCATCATATAGCAATTTGCGATATTATGCGCCCGCTGGCTCCACAAGTGAGACTAGCCAACCGAAGCAGCGTTCAGGCCGACTTGCGGCCGGCAGAGGAGCCCGTGCTCAGCAGCAGTTCCGCATACCGCGACACGCCGAATTTGAGTTCCGGCGCCACCTTGCCGTAGGTAGGCATCGCAGTGCCCCTCACTCCACCGTCACGCTCTTCGCCAAATTCCGCGGCTTGTCCACATCGGTGCCGCGCGCGCAGGCCGTGTGATACGCCAGCAATTGCAGCGGCACCACGTGCAGCAGCGGGCTGAGCGGGCCGTAGTTCTCGGGCATGCGGATGACGTGGATGCCCTCCTCGCTTTCGATGCGCGTGTCGGCGTCGGCCAGCACATAGAGCACGCCGCCCCGCGCGCGCACTTCCTGCATGTTGCTCTTGAGTTTCTCCAGCAGGGCATCGTTCGGCGCCACGGTCACCACCGGCATCTCGCTGGTCACCAGCGCCAGCGGGCCGTGCTTGAGCTCGCCCGCCGCGTAGGCCTCGGCATGGATGTAGGTGATCTCCTTGAGCTTCAAGGCGCCTTCCAGGGCGATGGGGTAGTGCAGGCCCCGGCCGAGAAACAGCGCGTTCTCCTTGCCCGCGAAATCTTCGGACCAGCTGATGACCTGCGGCTCGAGGGCCAGCACGGCGGCCAATGCCGCCGGCAGGTGACGCATGGCTTTCAGGTGCGCCGCTTCCTGGGATTCCGTCAGGCGTCCCTTGGCCTGCGCCAGGGCGAGCGTCAGCAGGAACAGCCCCGCGAGTTGGGTGGTGAAGGCCTTGGTCGAGGCCACGCCGATCTCCACACCCGCCCGCGTGATGTACGCCAGCTTGCATTCGCGCACCATTGCCGAGGTGGAGACGTTGCACACGGTCAGGGTGTGGGTCATGCCGAGGCTTTGCGCATGGCGCAGCGCCGCCAGCGTGTCCGCGGTCTCGCCCGATTGGCTGATGGTGACGACCAGGGTGCGCGGGTCGGGCACGGTCTCGCGGTAGCGGTACTCGCTGGCGATCTCGACCTGGGTGGGGATCTTCGCGATGGCCTCCAGCCAGTACTTGGCGGTGCAGCCGCTGTAATAGCTGGTGCCGCAGGCCAGGATCAGCACCTTGTCGATGTCCTTGAAGACGCGGTGGGCGCCCTCGCCCGGCGCGTGATTGCCGGACGCCTCGAACAGCTCGGGCACGATCCCCTGCACGCCTTCGAGCGTGTCGGCCACCGCGCGCGGCTGCTCGAAGATTTCCTTTTGCATGTAGTGGCGGTAGGGTCCGAGCTCGGCGGCGCCGCTGTGCGCCTGCACCGTCTTCACCGGGCGAGACACCGCCTTGTGCGCCTTGTCCACCACCCAGTACTTGCCCAGCTGCATGTCCACCAGGTCGCCCTCTTCCAGGTACACGATCTGGTCGGTGACGCCCGCAAGCGCCATCGCGTCGCTGGCGAGGAAGTTTTCGCCGCCCTCGGTGCCCACCCCAAGGATCAGGGGCGAGCCGGCGCGCGCGCCGATCACGCGGTGCGGCTCGTCCTTGCAGAAAACAGCGATGGCATAGGCGCCGTGCAGTTGCGACACGGCCGCCTTCACCGCGTCGAACAGGTCGCCGTCGTAGAGGCTGTCCACCAGGTGGCAGATGACTTCGGTGTCGGTCTGGCTGTTGAACTCGTAGCCCCTGGCCTGCAGCGCCGCGCGCAGTTCCTGGTGGTTCTCGATGATGCCGTTGTGCACCAGCGCGACACGGCCAGCCCTGCCGGAAGCTCCCGCGCCGGTGCCGTGGCTGAAATGCGGATGGGCGTTGTGCACGGCCGGCGCGCCGTGGGTGGCCCAGCGGGTGTGGGCGATGCCGGTCGTGCCTTGCAGGTGCTCCTCGCTGACCTGGCTGAGCAATTTCGCGACGCGGTCCGTGCTGCGCGCGCGCTTCAGGCCGTCGGCATGGACGGCCACCCCGCAGGAGTCATAGCCGCGGTATTCCAGGCGCTGCAGGCCCTGGACCAGGATGGGAACGATGTTGCGGTTGGAGACGGCGCCGACGATGCCACACATGAGGAATTCCGTTTTGGACAGGCGGCCACTTTAGGTGGCAATTGCTGAAATATGCGATCTTATTGATGGCGATCCAGGAATAAAATTCCATATATCCATGTCAAGGAAAGATAATTTCATCTTTCAAAACAATATGACAGAATCAATCCCGCTGGACAGCACGGATCTGGCCTTGCTGGACGAACTCCAGACCGACGCCTCCCTGAGCAACCAGGACCTCGCCCAGCGGGTGCACGTGTCGCCGCCCACCTGCCTGCGCCGCGTCAAGCGTCTTCGCGACGCGGGTTTCATC
>DATILI010000033.1:0-38649 GCA_035476635.1 Burkholderiaceae bacterium
CGACTACATCGACCTCTACCAGTCGCACGACGACGACGCGGATACGCCGCTGGAAGAAACCCTGGCCGCCTATGGTGAACTGATCAAGGCCGGCAAGGTGCGCGCCATCGGCGCCTCCAACTACACGGCGCCGCGCCTGGCCGAGGCGCTGGAAGTCAGCCAGAAGAACGGCCTGCCCCGCTACGAAAGCCTGCAGCCCCTGTACAACCTCCATGACCGCGCGGTGTTCGAGGACGCGCTGGAGCCGCTGTGTGTGAAGAACGATGTCGGCGTGCTGAACTTTTACACGCTGGCCGCCGGCTTCCTGACAGGCAAGTACCGCACTGAGGCCGATGCGGCCAAGAGCGCGCGCGGCAAGAACACGGTCGCCAAGTACCTGAACGCGCGCGGCCTCAAGATTCTCGCGGCACTGGACGAAGTAGCCGCGCGTACCGGTACCGCGCCAGCCCGCGTGGCAACAGCCTGGCTGATGGCGCGACCGAGCGTGACCTCGCCGATTGCCAGCGCGACCTCGCTGGCGCAGTTGAACGAGCTGGTGGCTGCCGCGCAGTTGAAACTGGACGCCGAGGCGCTGGCACTACTGGATCGGGCCAGCGCGTGACGTCGTCACGAAATCGACGATCAGAAAAGCCTTCAGGTTGAGCGGCTGATCGGTACCGTCTGAGCGCGGCGAATACCTTCCCGATGAGCGGGTGGCGTCCTACAGCGTCCCAGGCGCAAGGCCCTCACCATCTACCTAGGCGGCATTGGCTCCGCAAACCATCACCTGTTCAAGGGGAGCCCGGCCGCAATCCAGGAGCTCATCTTGAAATCAACAAATTCCCTTTTCTGCCGCCCATTTTCAACACGCCATCTGCGCAGCCCCGTTGTCGCACTGATGCTGCTGTTACCTGGTGCCTTCGCATTGACTGCGCTACCCGCCACCGCGCTCGCGCAGCCGGCCTTGCCCGAGGTTCGCTCGCTCGACGTGAGGAGCGACGGCGATCTCGGCCCGGGCTCACGGCTGAACTTCAGGGCCGTCGGCACCCCTCGCGCACAAGTTGTGGTGCGGTTGCGAGGCTTGCGAGAAACGATTGCGTTACGCGAGGTGTCGCCTGGCGTTTATGTCGGTCGCCACATCATCAAGCGCAACGAGGTACTCGAGGATGATCGCGAGATTCGCGTCACGCTGCGGCAGGGCAAGCGGACGGCTGCCGCCAGCTACACCTTGGCCGAAGTCATGACCGGTCCGCCAGTTGCCAACGTCCCCCCGCCTCCACCTCCGCCTCCACCTCCGCCCCCGCCCCCGCCGCGCATCGATCGCTTCAGCGTCGCGCCGCTGGATCGCATCGAGCCTGGTGCTGAACTACGATTCGCGCTCGACGGCGCTCCGGGCGGCACAGTCATCATTGACCTGCCGGGTGTTGCCAACGACGTGGCGCTACGCGAGATTCGTCCGGGCCACTATGAGGGCGGCTACACGATCCGGCGCACGGACAACCTCAACCCATCGCGGCCCATCGTGGCAACCCTTCGTGTCGGCGACCGCGTGGTCACCGCCAACCTGGCCGGGCCGCTGGTCCAGCCCCAAGTGGATCAGCGGCCACCGCAGGTCGTGAACATCGCGCCGCGCGAGGGCGAAGCCGTCTCCAGTGGCGCCAACATCCAGATCTCCGCCAACTTCGAGGACCGCGGCGGCAGCGGGGTTGACCCCGCGAGTGTGCGCGTCGTGGTGTCCGGCCGCAATGTCACGCAGGAGGCCCAGGTAACCCCGAATTCGTTCAGCTACCGAGCCAGCCTGCCTCCGGGTCGGCACACCGTGGACGTCACTGCGCGGGACCGCGCAGGCAACACCATGCGGCGCGACTGGAGCTTTGATGTGGCTGCAGTAGTGCCCGTGAACGTGCCACTGCAGATTCTGAACCACGGCAACAACGGCAGCGTCGATGGCGGGACCACCGTGGTGCAGGGCCGTACCGCCTCGTTCGCGACGGTGGGGGTCAAGGTCAATAGCAGCGCACCAGTGGCCGGCGCTTTCAACGTGACACAGCAGTTATACGCGCAGACGCTGCAGGCGGACGCGAGCGGGAATTTCTCGTTCAGCTTCTCTCCGAGATTTCCGATCCCTGGAACCCGCTACGAGATATCGCTGCAGTCGACGAAAGCCGGTGTGACAAACGACGCTCACCTGACGCTGCACCAGCGATAGCGCACAAGGCGATGGGCAATGCCCCAACCAGGAAACATCATGAACATGAACAGACCGTCGCTGCGCAAGCTGTTGGGCGCTTTCATTCTGGGGCTTTGCGCCTGCGCGCTGAGCAGTTGGGCACATGCCGATCCGCCATCGCGTGTGGCGCGGTTGGCCTATGTCAGCGGCGCGGTGAGCTTCTCGCCCGCCGGCGAAAACGACTGGGTCCGTGCGACCGTCAATCGACCGCTGGTCACGGGCGACCGGTTGTGGGCCGATGCCGGCGCTTTGGGTGAACTGCAACTGGGCGCCGCCGCGATCCGCATAGGCGCACGCACCAGCATGACCCTGCTGAACGTCAACGACCGCATGGCGCAAGTGCAGTTGACGCAGGGCACCTTGAACATCCGCATCTGGCGCTTCGACCGCAATCAAACCTTCGAAGTCGCCACGCCGAATCTCGCCTATTCCATCCGCAGCCCCGGCAGCTACCGCATTCACGTCGACCCCAGCGCGGATTCGACCGTGGTGATGGTGCGCGCCGGCCAGGCCGAGGTCTACGGCGAAGGCCGCGCCTTTGCGATCAAGGCGGGCCAGGGCTTCAAGTTCTCAGACACCGGCCTGCGCGACTACGACAGCTTCGCGCTCGCCGCCCCCGATGACTTCGACCGCTGGTCCAGCGCGCGTGACCGCCGTTGGGAGAACTCGGCATCCGCGCGCTACGTTTCGCGCGACCTGATCGGCTACGAGGATCTGGACGAACACGGAACCTGGCGGGAGGCGGCGGGCTACGGCCATGTATGGACACCGACGCGGGTGGCGGCCGACTGGGCACCGTATCGCGACGGGCATTGGGCCTGGGTCGAACCCTGGGGCTGGACCTGGGTGGATGACGCGCCCTGGGGGTTCGCGCCTTCGCACTACGGCCGCTGGGCCAACATCGGCGGCGCATGGGCTTGGGTGCCCGGGCCAATCCAGGCCCGGCCGGTCTACGCGCCGGCGCTGGTCGCCTTTGTCGGCGGCAGCAACTTCAGCATCTCGCTCAACCTGGGCAGTGCGGGCGCGGTGGCGTGGTTTCCGCTCGGGCCGCGCGAGGTCTACCGACCGGCATACCCGGTCAGCCGCGGCTACTTCACCAGCGTCAACACCAGCAACACCATCATCAACACGACCAACATCACCAACGTGTACAACAACACGAACGTGACCAAGGTGGTCTACGTCAACCAGCAGGTGCCCGGGGCGGTGGTGGCGGTTCCCACCACGGCGTTTGTGCAGTCCAGGCCGGTGGCGCGAGAGGCGGTGCGTGTGACGCGCGCCATGGCAGCCACTTCACCGGCAATGGCGGTTGCGCCGCTGGCGCCGGTGCGTACCAGCGTGCTGGGCGCCGCCGCTCCCAGTGCCCAACCGCCGGAAACCGCTGCGGCACGGCCGGTCGTGGCCAAGACCGCCCCGCCGCCGGCACCAGCGCCGTTCGCCGCTCGGCAGAGTGCGCTCGCGGCCAATCCTGGGAAGCCGCTTGATGCCGCCGCCGTGACGGCCCTGCGGCCTGCCGCAGCGGCAGTAGCGGTGACTGTCGTGACACCACCCCCGTCGGCCGCATTGCCGCCTCCGCCCAAGTCGCCTGGCGCTTCCGCGCCACAACGAGCGCAGCGGGCCGTGGCCCAAACACCGGTGGCGGGTCCGCCCAGCGAGCCCCGCGGCCCGCAGTCGGCCACACCGCCCACGGCGGTCAAACCTTCTACGGTTGATGCAGCTCCCGCCGCGCGCCCCCCGGCAACCATCGCGGCGCCGCAAAAACAGCAGAAGCAGTCGGGGCAAGAGGAACGGTCGCGCCAGCCCGGGCCCCCGCAGCGATCCGAGCAACCACAGGCCAGTTCTAAGCCCGCAGCCGAACCCGCGCCCACAGCGCCAGTCCGTGCGGCCGCCAAGCCCGCGGATGAAGCAAAGCCTTCAGGTCCAGTCGCGAGCGCACCTCGGATGACTCCCCTGGGGCCGCCGCCCGCCCAAAGCCGCGCGCCAGCGCCGGACAGCCGTCCGCCCGCCGCCGTCGCCGCGCCCAAGGCGGCGGCCGGGCCAGCCGCTGCCCCCGCGTCGCAACCCCTCCCTGTTGTTGACGAGCCGCCTGGCCGGCGGCAGCGTCCCGAGGTGGGCAAGGCAGCAGATAAACGAGCGGCGGCCAGCGAGCCCAAAAAAGCGAACGAGCAACGCGGCCGGTCCGAAGAAGAACAGGGGCGCCGTCCCTGAGTTCTTCAGCCGCCGCGCTGGCGCAAGGCCTCGTACAGGCAGACGCCGCTGGCCACCGAGACGTTCAGGCTTTCCACCGCGCCGTGCATGGGAATGCTGACCAGTTCGTCGCAGGTCTTGCGCGTGAGTTGGCGCATGCCGTCACCCTCGGCCCCCAACACCAGGGCCACCGGGCCCTTGAGGTCGACCTGGTACAGCGTCTTGGGTGCGTCGTCGCTGGTGCCGATGCACCAGATATTGCGCTCCTTGAGCTCGTTCATGGTGCGGGCGAGATTGGTCACCATGAAGTACGGCATGGTCTCAGCCGCGCCGCTGGCCACTTTGGCGACGGTGGCGTTGATGCCGGCGGCGTGGTCCTTGGGCGCGATCACGGCGTGCGCGCCGGCGCCATCGGCCACGCGCAGGCAGGCGCCGAGGTTGTGCGGGTCGGTGATGCCGTCCAGCACCAGCAGGAGTGGCGGCGTACCGGCGCCCGCTTCCAGCTGCTCCAGCAGTTCGTCCAGCGATTTGACCTGGGCCACCGGCTCGACACGTGCCGCGACGCCCTGGTGGCCGTGGCTGCCGGCCAGCTTGGCCAGGCGCAGGCCATCGGCCTCGATCAACCGCGCGCCGGCTTCGTTGGCACGCTCCAGGAACTGGCGCATGCGCGCGTCGCGCCGGGTTGGCTCGTAATAGATCTCGATGATGGATTTCGGCGCGGTTTTCAGGCGCACGCCAACGGCGTGAAAGCCGAACAGGACTTTGGGCGATGACATGCTGCGCATTATCGCGGCACGCACCCTGGGTAACGGCCCTAAACCAGCTTCCCGGCTTCGATCGTGATGCGCCGCTCGCAGCGCTCGGCGATGGCGCGGTCATGTGTGACCAGCACGAGTGTCGTGCCCTGCTCGCGGTTCAGGTCGAACATCAGCCGCATGATGGTCTCGCCGGTGGCAAAGTCCAGGCTGCCGGTGGGCTCATCCGCCAGCAGCACGGCGGGCTGCACGACGAAGGCGCGGGCCAGGGCGACGCGCTGCTGTTCGCCGCCGCTGAGCAGCTTGGGATAGTGCGAAAGCCGCTGGCTCAAGCCCACGCGTGCCAGCATCTCAGTCGCGGCCTTGCGCGAATCGCGGCGGTCGGCGAGTTCCAGCGGCAGCATCACGTTCTCCAGCGCGGTGAGGTTGCCCATCAGCTGGAAACTCTGGAACACGAAGCCAACCTTGCTGGCCCGCAGCGCGGCGCGCGCGTCCTCGTCGATGGCGAAGAGATCCTGGCCGGCCAGGCGCACCGTGCCGGTGGTAGGTGTGTCCAGCCCAGCGATGATGGACAGCAGCGTGCTTTTGCCCGACCCGGACGCGCCCACAATGGCCGCGGTTTCTCGCGCGGCCAGGGTGAAATCGATATCGCGCAAAATGTCGAGAGTGCCCGTGGAGTCGCTTACCGACTTGAAGACGTGCTCCACCGCGATGATCGGCATGGCCTGGCTGGCGGGCCGGCCTGAGGCGCCGAGGGCCCCTTCGGGGAGCGCGGTGAGGGATTCAATAGTTTTGGACATAAGAGGTCAAGAATTGCTTCGACGCGACTTTATCGTGACACTGGCGGCCGGCGGCAGCCTTGCGGCAGCGCTGGCCCAGCCCGGGCCTTCGCCCAGGACCATTCTGGTGGTTGGCGACTCGCTGAGTGCAGAGTATGGCCTGAAGCGCGGCAGCGGCTGGGTGGCACTGCTTGAAAAACGCCTGGCGGCCGAAAAAATCGTCGCCACCGTGGTGAACGCCAGCATCAGCGGCGACACCACCTCCGGCGGGCGCTCGCGCCTGGCGCCGCTTCTAAGCCAGCACAAACCCAGCCATGTGATCATTGAGCTGGGCGCCAACGACGCCCTGCGCGGCCTGCCGCTTGCGATGACCGAGGACAACCTGGGCCAGATGACGCAGGCTGCACAACGCGCCGGCGCCAAAGTGCTACTGGTGGGCATGCGGCTGCCGCCCAACTACGGTACGGCCTATGCCGATCAGTTTGCCGGCTTGTTCGACAAGGTGGCCAAGGCGCACAAGGCAGCGCTTGCGCCGTTCCTGCTCAGGGGCGTGGCCGACGTTCCGAGCGCCATGGAGTTGTTCCAATCCGACCGCATCCACCCCAGGGAGGTGGCGCAACCGACGATGCTGGACAACGTCTGGCCTGAGCTGAAGAAGCTGCTCGCCGGTGCCCAGCCGCGTCAGCCGGCAGCGCGCCGCGGGTGAACGGGTGAGCACGTGACGGTTCGCCAACTACCCGCCGCGGATGCCGTCGCAAGTCTTGCGTCGTTCAGCGCCATCATCGATGCGCGAAGCGAGGCCGAGCATGCCGAAGACCATCTGCCGGGCGCCCTCAACTGGCCTTCGCTGGACAACGAAGAACGCAAGCTGATCGGCACGATCTACAAGCAGGTCAGCCCATTTGAAGCGAGAAAACGCGGTGCGGCGCTGGTTGCAGCCAATATCGCCCGCCACATCGAACGCGAAGTACTGGACAAACCCAAGGGCTGGCAACCCTTGATCTATTGCTGGCGCGGCGGCAATCGCAGCGGCGCCCTGGCTTTGGTGCTGGGGCAGATCGGTTTCAAAGTGAGCGTGATCGAAGGCGGCTACAAGGCGTTTCGCGCTGCCGTGCTGGCCGCCCTGCCGGAACTGAGCCAGCGCCTGCATTACCGCGTGGTCTGCGGCCCTACCGGATCGGGCAAGACCCGGCTGCTTCAGGCCTTGCGTGCGGCCGGCGCCCAGGTGCTGGACCTGGAAGCGCTGGCCAGCCATCGCAGTTCGGTGCTGGGCTCTATTCCGGGCCAGCCGCAGCCTTCGCAAAAGCGCTTTGACACTCTGGTCTGGGATGCGCTGCGCCAGTTCGATCCCGCGCGACCCGTGTTTGTGGAAAGCGAAAGCAAGAAAGTCGGCAATGTGGCCGTGCCCGACGCGCTGATGGCGGCCATGCGCGCCAGCCCCTGCCTGGATTTGCGTCTGGCCGACAAGGAGCGCGTGGCCTTGCTGCTGGAGGACTACAGCTTCTTCGTGCAGGATACGGCGCTCTTTTGCGAGCGGCTGGGCGCGTTGACCGAGCTGCGCGGCAAGGCCGTGATCCAGGGCTGGAAGGACCAGGTGGCGGCCGGAGACATCCGAAACGTGGTGGGCGAACTGCTGCACAAGCACTACGATCCGGGCTATGCGCAATCGATGCGGCGCAGCTTCGCCGGCTATGAAACCGCAAAAGCAATCACCGCGCCTGACCGTTCGGTGCAAAGCATGCAGCAGTTGGCGCAGGAAATCATGAGGGAACCGCAATGAAGATGTTTCTCAAGGTCGCCGGCGCCGTGCTGGTGCTGCTCGTCGTGTACCTGCTCACATCGCCTGTGCCGATCGAGCCCGTGGCCTGGAACCCGGCGCCTGCGCCGGGCTACGCCGGCGCGCACGCCGCCAACCAGAAGCTGGCCAACCTGAAGATGATTTCTTTGGGCAACGAAGAAGGCCCGGAGCATGTGGTGCTGGGCGCGAACGGCAAGCTCTACACCACGGTGGCCAGCGGCAAGATCCTGCGCATGAACCCCGACGGCACGGGCCTGGAAGTGTTTGCCGAGACCGGCGGACGGGTGCTGGGCTTTGATTTCGATGCGGCGGGAAACCTGATCGCGGCGGACGCCTACAAAGGCCTGCTGTCGATCAGCCCTGACAAGGTGATCACGGTGTTGACGGACAACGTCAAGGGCGACCCCATCCGCTACGCTGACGCCGTGGTGGTGGCGAAAAGCGGCAAGATGTATTTCAGCGATGCATCGACCCGCTTCGGCGCCAAGGATTGGGGCGGCACCTTCGAAGCGAGTGTGCTGGACATCGTGGAGCAATCGTCCAGCGGCCGCGTGCTGGAGTTCGATCCCGCCAGCCGCGCAACCCGCGTGGTGGCGCACGGCCTGGCGTTCGCCAACGGTGTTGCGCTGAGCCAGGACGAGCAATCCCTGTTTGTGAGTGAAACCGGCAAGTACCGCATCTGGAAGGTCGCGGTGGACGCGAACAACCTGGACATCAACCAAGCCGGCGCCCATGCCAGGCTGCTGTTCGACAACCTGCCTGGCTACCCCGATAACCTGATGCGCGGGCTGGACGGAAAAATCTGGGCCGGCCTGGTCAAGCCGCGCAACCCGACGGTGGACAAGCTCGCGACCCAGCCGTTCATGCGCAAGCTCACGCTGCGCCTGCCACGCGTCCTGTGGCCGATTCCAAAGGCCTACGGGCATGTCTTCGCGTTCACCGAAGACGGCAAGGTGCTGGCAGATCTACAGGATCCGGGTGGCGCCTACCCGGAGACGACGGCGGTCACGGAGACCGCGGACCGGCTCTACGTTCAGAGCCTGCACGCCAAGGAACTGGGCTGGCTGCCCAAGTGAAGCGGGACTGAAGAGGAAAACGCGATCGATCAGGGCTGGCCGGCTGTGCCTGGCGCCTGGCCGGGCGTTTGCGCGGCATCGTGATCCGGCGGTGCGTCGTCTTCATGATGGTCGCCCACCTTGCGCTCTGCCTTGGATTTGAGCTTTTCCTGTTTCTTCTGCTTTTTCGCCAGCTCGCGCTGGCGTTTTTCGTAACCGTAGTTGGGTGTGGCCAAAGTCTCTGCTTTCAGTAGTTCGTTGCCACTTTAACAGCTTGGCACAGGACAAAACAAGGGAGATGCCTCATTCGACCTGCATCAGGCCAGCGCGGCCTGCAGCGCCTGGGCGATGTCGGCCTGCAGGTCGGCCACGGCTTCGAGACCGACCGAGAAACGTACCAGCGTGCCGCGCTCCAGGCCGGCTGGCCATTGGTTGCGCATGGCAGCCAATTCATAGGGAACGACCAGGCTGACCGGCCCAGCCCAGCTGAATCCGAGCTTGAAGAGCTTGAGCGCATCGCAAAACGCATCGACCTGGGCGCTGCCATAGCGTTCGTCAAGCATCACACTGAACAGGCCGGCGGCACCGCCGTGCTCCCCGGTACAAAGCGTGCGCCAATGCGCATGGCCGGGCGAGCCCGGCAGCGCGGGGTGCAGCACCTGGGAAATTTCCTTTCGGCCCTGGCACCACTGCGCCAGATCGCGCGCCGCCGCATCGTGGGCTCGATAGCGCAAGCCAATGCTGGGCAAGGCGCGCAGCACCGCTTCGACATCGTTGCCGGCCACACCCAGGCCGAGCCGCATGTGGGTCATCTTGATCTGCAGGTGCAGTGCGTCGTCGCGCGTGATGGCGCTGCCCATCAACACATCGCCGCCGCCGCTGGGGTATTTGGTGAGTGCCTGCACCGAGATGTCCACGCCCAGCGTCGTGCCACTGCCGGGCGCCAGGTCGAACGGGCGGAAGGCAAGGCCGGCGCCCCAGGTGTTGTCCAACGCACAGAGAACCTTGCGCGCGCGGCAGACGCGCACCAGCTCTGGCAGATCCGGGAACTCCATGGTCACCGAACCCGGGGCTTCAAGCCAGACCAGGCGCGTTTTTCCGCTGATCTTGTTGGCAAGGTCATCGGGGTCCATCGGGTCGTACAGCGCATGGGTGATGCCCCAGGCCTGCAGCTCGCCTTCGGCCAGGGCCTTGTTCGGGCCATAGGCGTTGTCCGGGATCAATACCTCGTCGCCGGTCTTGAGAAAGGCCATTGCAACGTTGGCAATCGCCGCCAGGCCGCTGGGCGACAGCACGCACTGGCTGCCGCCTTCCAGCGCGCACAGGCGTTCTTCGAGCACAAACGTGGTGGGGGTTCCGTGCAGGCCGTAGGTGTAGCCTGTCTTGTGTTTCCAGTCCCGGCTGCGCATGGCCGCGACGTTGGGAAAAATGACGGTGGAAGCTTTGAAAACGCCCGGCTGCGGTGCGGCAAAACCCGCAGGCGGTGTGTAGTCGTGGTGAATGAGTTCGGTGGAAAGGTCTCGCATGCGACGGATGTTAGCGCCGAATTCAGATCTTCCACTTCTCCAGCAGATGGGCCGGGCCCAGGCTGTCATAGCCTTCGAACGGCTGGTGAATCCAGGGGTTGGTCGGCAGGAACTCCACCGAGTAGTCCGGTGTAAAGGTCGACATGGCCTTGGTCCAGATCACGGCGCTGCGCAACTCGGTGATGGGCGCATAGTTGTTCTTGAGCAGGTTGATCACCGCATTCAGCGTGTGGCCGGAGTCCGCCAGGTCGTCCACCAGCAGCACCTTGCCTGCGATCTCGCCCTTGGGCGTGGTGATGAAGCGTGCGATGTCCAGGTGGCCCTGCACCGTGCCTGCGTCGGCACGGTAGGAACTGGTCGACATGATGGCCAGCGGCTTGTCGAAGATGCGCGACAAAATGTCGCCGGGCCGCATGCCACCACGTGCCAGGCACAGGATGGTGTCGAATTGCCAGTCCGACTGGTACACCTTGATCGCAAGCTTCTCGATCAGGTTGTGGTATTCGTCATAGCTGACGTAAAGGTGTTTGCCGTCTTCGGTCAACATCACGATGGCTCCTCAATTAATGGCTAAAGGCTTCCGTCACTCTGCAAGGTAGGGATGACGCATCATGATGGTGTGGTCGCGGTCTGGACTGGTGGAGATGATATCGATCGGCACGCCCGTGACTTGCTCGATGCGCTGCAGGTACAAGCGCGCATTGACCGGCAGCTTGTCGTAGTGCGTCACGCCGACGGTGGAATCGCTCCAGCCTTCCAGCGTTTCATAGACCGGTTTGCAACGCGCGATTTCGTCCGCGCCCATGGGCAGGATGTCGACTTGCTCGCCGTCGAGTTCGTAGCCGGTGCACAGCAACAACTCCTTCAGGCCGTCCAGTACGTCAAGCTTGGTGATGCACAGGCCCGACAGGCCGTTGACCTGGGCCGAGCGCTTGAGCAACGCGGCATCGAACCAGCCGCAGCGGCGGCTGCGGCCTGTGGTCACGCCCTTTTCGGCGCCCACGGTGCTCAAGTGGTAGCCCGGCGTGCCCGGCGTTTCCCAGTCGAGCTCGGTGGGAAACGGGCCACCGCCCACGCGCGTGCAGTAGGCCTTGGTGATGCCCAGGATGTAATGCAGCATGCCCGGACCGACCCCCGCGCCGGCGGCGGCATTGCCGGCCACGCAGTTGCTGGAGGTCACATACGGATAGGTGCCGTGGTCCACGTCAAGGAGTGTGCCCTGGGCACCTTCGAACAGCAGGTTGGCGCCGTTGCGGTGCGCTTCGTTGAGCTCGCGCGAGACGTCAGCCATCATGGGCTTGAGCAACTCCGCGTGTTTCATCGATTCTGCATAGACCGATTCGAAATCCACCGCGGGTGCATTGAGGTAGGTGGTCAGCACGTGGTTGTGCAGGTCCAGCAGGTCCTTGAGCTTGGCAGCGAAGCGCTCTGGGTATTTCAAGTCCTGCACGCGCAATGCGCGGCGTGCGATCTTGTCTTCGTAGGCCGGGCCGATGCCACGGCCAGTGGTGCCGATTTTCTCGGTGCCGCCCTTTTCGCGGTAGGTTTCGCGCGCGATGTCCAGCGCCGCGTGGAACGGCAGGATCAGCGGGCAGGCCTCGCTGATGCGCAGACGCGAACGCACTTCGACACCGGCTTTTTCCAGGCCCTCGATTTCCTCGAACAGCTTGGCCGCCGACAGCACCACGCCGTTGCCGATGTAGCACTTGACTCCCGGGCGCATGATGCCGCTGGGAATCAGGTGCAGCGCGGTCTTCACGCCGTTGATGACCAGCGTATGGCCGGCATTGTGGCCGCCTTGAAAGCGAACCACTCCCTGCGCCATTTCGGTCAGCCAGTCGACCAGCTTGCCCTTGCCTTCGTCACCCCATTGGGTGCCGACCACGACGACGTTGCGTCCTTTGGTTGTGTTCATCTCGGATTTCTCACTCAAATCTTGTTCAAACCGCTTTGACCACCCACTGCCCTGCGGCTGAAACCAGCTCGCGGTCGCAATGGAATTCATCGACTTCGCTCTCATGCCCAGGCAGCACGCAGACCACGGTCTCGCCTCGCCTGCGCAGCGACGTGATGGCCGCGCGCAGGTCCGCCGCTTCGCTCCACGGCGCCCGGATCGCGGCCTTGAGCGGGCGCGGCGCGACGACGCTGACCAGCTCTCGCACGTCCAGGCTGAAGCCCACCGCCGGCCGGTTGCGGCCGAACACGGCGCCAACTTCGTCATAGCGTCCGCCGCGCACCAGCGCGTCGCTGGCGCCATCGGCATAGATCGAAAACCGCGCGCCGCTGTAGTAGGCGTAGCCGCGCAGGTCGGCCAGATCGAAGGTGACGCGGCTGCCCGACAAGTGGGACGCGAGCCATTTCAGGTTGGACAGGGCCTCGCGCACAACGGGCGTGGGCTGCAAGGCCTTTTCCGCCTCGACCAGCACTTGCTCGCCGCCATACAGGCGAACCAGGGCCAGCAGGCCTTCGCGCGACGCAGCGGGAAAGTTCTTCGTCAGCGCCCTCAATTCGCTCGCATCCTTGGCCGCGAGCGCCGCATGCACCTGGCCCAGCAGACCGGCCTCTATCGACACGCCGGCCAGGAGCGAACGCACGATGCGCGCATCGGCCAGGTCCACGCCGATGTTTTGGACCTGGGTCGCCTCCAGGCAGTCCAGCGCCAGCAACAGGGCTTCCAGGTCCGCCTCCAGGCCGGCGTGGCCGTAGATTTCCGCGCCGAACTGCAACGGCTCGCGCGTGGCATGCGGCCGGTCGGGCCGGGTATGCAGCACCGGGCCGCAGTAGCAAAGCCGGGTGACGCCTTGGCGATTGAGCAGATGCGCATCGATGCGGGCCACCTGCGGCGTGGTGTCGGCGCGCAGGCCCATCATGCGGCCGGAGAGCTGGTCAACCAGCTTGAAAGTTTGCAGATCGAGTGCTTCGCCGGTGCCCGTCAGCAACGATTCCAGGTGCTCCAGCAACGGCGGCATGACCAGCTCATAGCCATAGGCGCGGGCCGTATCGAGCAAATCGCGGCGGAGTTCTTCGATGTGCCTGGCCTCGGATGGCAAAACATCGGCGATGTGATCCGGCAGGACCCAAGCGGACATGGCGAGAAGGAATCGCTTTTTCAGGATTCCGGGGCTGTTAAAAACGTAATTCTACCGGGCTTGACTGACGGTTCCCGGATGGCGCGGTTGCTACGCCAGAAGCCAGATCAGCAGCAGGCCTGCAATGATGCTGGCCAATCCGAAAAATCGGATCTGGCCATCATGCAACTGCAGGATTTGCTGGAACATGCGGCGCCAGCTGGCCGGCGAGAGGAAGGGAAGCAGGCCCTCGATCACCAGGACCAGGGCCAGCGCCGTCCAGAAGGTTTCGCTGGTCAAGGCTTATTTCTTGGCCGGCGCTGCGGCTGCCGCATTGCCCCCACCGCGGAAGGCCTTGAAGAACTCGGAGGTAGACGGGTCCAGGACCATCACGTCGTTCTTCTTGTTGAAGCTGGCCTTGTAGGCTTCCAGGCTGCGGTAGAACTGCGCGAACTGCGGGTCGCGGCCAAAGGCATCGGCGTAGATGCGTGCAGCCTCGGCATCACCCTCGCCCTTGATCTTCTGGGCGTCGCGGAAGGCATTGGCAATCGCCACCTCGCGCTGGCGATCCGCATCGGCGCGGATCTTTTCGCCTTCGGCGGCGCCGGTGGAGCGCAGCTCGTTGGCCACGCGCTTGCGCTCGGCCTCCATGCGGCGGTAGACCGATTCGGTGATCGCATCCACATAGTCGGCGCGCGTGATGCGCACATCCACCACGTCCACGCCCCAAGGCTTGACGCCCTTGACCACTTCGAGGACTTCGCGCTTGACGTCGTTCACCAGGACTTCGCGCTTGAGCGAGAGGATGTCTTTCACGGTGCGCTTGTTGATCTCTTCCTGGAAGGCATTGCGCACCACGCGGTTGAGCTGGTTGGCGCCGGCGTTTTCGTCCAGTCCGACGTTGCGGATGTATTGCGACGGATCGGTGATGCGCCAGCGCACATACCAGTCGATCACCACGCGCTGCTTTTCAGCCGTCAACATGGGTTCGTTGTCGATGCTGTCCAGCGTCAGCAGGCGCTTGTCGATGTAAGACACGTTCTGAAAGGGCGGCGGCAACTTGAAGTTCAGCCCGGGCTCGGTGATGACTTCCTTGATCTGGCCCAACGCATAGACCACGCCGAACTGGCGCTGGTCCACCACAAACAACATGGAACTCAGCAGTGCCAGTACCACCAGCAGCGATGTTCCGATAAATCCGACTCTGTTCACTGTGTTCTCTCCCTTAGCGCGATTCGCGTTCGCGGGTGCGCGCGCCGTCGCGTGCGCGCACGTCGCCGGATGTGGCGGGCGGTACGGCCTGGCCCGGCGCGGTGGCGGCCCCGGGGATTACGGCGGCATCGGGCTGGCCGGTCATCTGCATGATCTTGTCCAGCGGCAGGTACAGCAGGTTCGAGCCCTGGCGCGATTCAATGAGCACCTTGCTGACGCTGCCATAGATCTGCTGCATGGCTTCGATGTACATGCGGTCGCGCGTGACTTGCGGCGCCTTTTGGTATTCGGCCAGCACGGAGCGAAAACGCTGGGAATCGCCCTGGGCCTGCGCAATGATCCGCGCCTTGTAGGCCTCGGACTCTTCCTTCAGGCGGGAGGCCGATCCGACCGCGCGCGGTATCACGTCATTGGCATAAGCCTGGGCTTCGTTCTTGGCGCGCTCGCGCTCCTGGCCGGCCTTGAGCACGTCGTCGAACGCGGCCTGCACCTGCTCGGGCGGGCGCACCCCGCCTTGCTGCAGGTTGATGCCGACGACCTCGATGCCCACCTTGTAGCGGTCCAGGATGGTTTGCATGAGCGCGCGCACGCGCGGGGCGATCTGGTCGCGTTCCTCGGCCAGGGCCGTGTCCATGCGCATCTTGCCCACCACTTCGCGCACCGCGGTTTCGGCGGCCTGTACCACCGCCTCGCTCGGGTTCTTGCTCTCGAACAGGAAAGCGCGCGCATCGTTCAGGCGGTATTGCACGGCGAACTTGATTTCGACAATGTTCTCGTCTTCGGTCAGCATCGCCGATTCGCGCAAACCGGTCGCCTTGATGACGGTGTCGCGCCCGACGTCGACGGACCGAATCTGCGTCACGAACACGAGCTCGTGGCGCTGCACCGGGTACGGAAGCCGCCAGTTGAAGCCCGCGCCGACGGTGGCCTTGTATTTGCCGAACTGGGTAATGACGGCTTGCTGGCCTTCCTGCACGATGAAGAAGCCGGTGCCGAGCCAGATCAGCACCACCACGCCGGCAATCAGGCCGACGCCGACACCCGCGCTCTTCATGCCGGGCTGAAAGCCGCCGCCGCCCCTGCCATTGCCACCGCCAAAGCCGCCGCCGTTGTTGCCGCGGCCGTTCTTGCCACCGCCAAACAGGCCGCCGAGCTTGCGATTGAAATCACGCCAGAGTTCGTCCAGATCCGGCGGGCCCTGATTGGGGCCCTGGCCACGCGGGCCGCCGCCTTGCGGCGGTGGCGAAGGGGGCTGCTGGTCAGGGCGCCCACCCTCGGGCTTGTTGTCGCCGCCTTCGGGCTTGTTGTTGTCGTCGCTGCGCCCCCAGCGCGGGTCGTTCAGGTTGAACATGCCCCGGATCCGACCGGGAAGCCCGGCCCAGGACAAGGCCCGTAAATTGAGATTCATGCGCAAATTCTCGTTTGATGTTGTCGCCGGATTGTGCCCAATCAGGCTGCGGCTTGGTCGAATTCGGGAGCGTATTCTGGGGTCATGCTGGCCGTGAGCGCATTTTTGGCCAGCGCAGACAGTTGCTCGCGCAACGCCGCAAGCCCCTCCCCGCTCTTGGCACTGGCAAAGAGGCGCGGCAGGCGTTGCCCATCAAGTTCGAACATGTCGGCCAGTTGCAGGGGCCGTTGGCCGATTTCAAGGGCGTCGAGCTTGTTGAACACGAGCAATTGCGGCACATCGGCCGCGCCGATCTCTGCCAGCACGCGCTGCACTTCGGCGATCTGCTCAGGATGATGGGGGTTGGCCGCGTCCACTACGTGCAACAGCAAGTCCGCGTCCACGGCCTCTTGCAGCGTGGCCTGGAAGGCATCGATCAAGCCGTGGGGCAGGTCCCGGATGAAGCCCACCGTATCCGACAGCGAGACCGAACGGCCGCCCTCGCCCGATGAATCGCCGAGGTACAACTGGCGGGTGGTGGTGTCCAGCGTGGCGAAGAGTTGGTCCGCCGTGTAGGCGCGTGCCTTGACCAGGGCATTGAACAGCGTGGACTTGCCGGCATTGGTGTAGCCGACCAGCGAAATATTGAACGTGTCGCGCCGCTCGCGCTGGCGGCGCTGCGTATTGCGCTGGCGCTTGACCTTGACCAGCCGCTCCTTGGTGCGCTTGATGGCCTCGCCGATCATGCGGCGGTCCAGTTCGATCTGGGTTTCGCCAGGGCCACCGCGCGTGCCGATGCCACCGCGCTGGCGCTCCAGGTGGGACCAGCGGCGCACCAGGCGGGTGCTCAGGTACTGCAACCGTGCCAATTCGACCTGCAGCTTGCCTTCATGGCTGCGCGCGCGCTGGGCAAAGATCTCAAGAATCAGCAAGGTACGGTCGTTGACAGGCAGATTCAGGTGGCGCTCGAGGTTGCGCTGCTGGGCCGGGCTCAAGGATTGGTCGAACAGCACTTCGGTGGCGCCATGCTGTTCTGCCAGCCACTTGATTTCGTCGGCCTTTCCGCTGCCTACGAAGAGCGCGGCGTCAGGCGCCTTGCGCTTGCAGGTGATGCGCACCACGGGCCGCAGGCCTGCAGTCTCAGCGAGCAAGCCGAGCTCTTCGAGTTCTGCATCAAAATGCGGCAGGCCAAAATCCACCCCGACAAGGATGGCAAGGGCTGGTTGGCGATCAGGGGAGTCGGACAAGGTCAAATCAGGAAAAGGACGGTGTTCTCAAACCTGGACGACCGGCCGTGCACCCCCACATCCGCGCGGGGCTCAGGCTTGCTCGGCGTCGCCGCTCTCGGCGGTCGAGAAGTTCACCGCGCGTCCGGGCACGATGGTGGAAATCGCATGCTTGTAGACCATTTGCGTCACGGTGTTGCGCAGCAACACGACGTATTGGTCGAAGGATTCGATCTGTCCTTGAAGCTTGATCCCGTTGACGAGGTAAATCGACACCGGGACATGCTCACGACGAAGCGTGTTCAGGAACGGATCTTGAAGTAACTGGCCTTTATTGCTCACGATATTCTCCGTGTTCAAAAGTTGTTGTTGGTGGCCCGACCTTACCACAGCGTCCGGCCCGCTCGACCACAATTGCGGCCAATTCCTTACAGAACCTGTTGGGACTCTCGCGCTTCAGTCGCCATCCTTGTCGGCATAAGGGTTATGCGAGGTCTTCATCTCAATGCGCAAGGGAGTTCCGACGAGGTTGAACTCCTTTCGAAACCGCCCCTCGAGGAAGCGCTTGTAGGCATCGGTCACATGCTCCAGCGAGTTGCCGTGCACGACGATGACGGGCGGATTCATGCCGCCCTGGTGCGCATAGCGCAGCTTGGGCCGGAACATGCCGGCGCGCTTGGGCGACTGGAACTGCACTGCCTCCAGCAGCAGCCGGGTCAGCACCGGCGTCGACATCTTGCAGGTGGCCGACTTGTGCGCCAACCCGATCGAGGTCCAGACCGGCCCCAGGCCCTGGCGCTTCTGCGCGGAGATGAAATGCATCGTGGCGAACTTGAGAAAAGCCAGCCGGGTTTCGATGGAGCGCTGCAACTGCTCGCGCTGGTACTCGTCCACTGCATCCCACTTGTTCACGGCCAGCACCACGGCGCGGCCACTCTCCAGCACATAGCCGGCAATGTGCGCGTCCTGGTCGGTAACGCCCTGGGTCGCATCCAGCAGCAACAGAACCACATTGGCGGATTCGATCGCCTGCAGGGTCTTGACCACAGAGAACTTCTCGATCGCCTCGAACACCTTGCCCTTGCGGCGCAGGCCGGCGGTATCGATGAGCTCGAAGCGCTGGCCGTTGCGCTCGAACGGCACGGTGATGGCATCCCGCGTGGTGCCCGGCAGATCGAACGCCACCAGCCGCTCTTCGCCCAGCCAGGTGTTGATCAAGGTCGACTTGCCGACGTTGGGCCGGCCGGCGACGGCGAGCTTGATGACGCCGAGGTCTTCTTCCTCCGCTTCGTCGTCGGGGTCCGCAAGGTTGAGCGGCTCCAGCGCCAACTCGATCAGGCTGCGAATGCCCTGGCCGTGTGCCGCGGACACCGCGTACACCTCACCCAGGCCGAGTTCAAAAAACTCGCCCAGCTGCACGCCTTCTTTCATCCCTTCGGCCTTGTTGGCCGCGAGAACGCAGGGTTTGCCCAGGCGGCGCAGGTAGCGGGCAATGTCGTGGTCCTGCGACGAGAGGCCGGCGCGGGCATCCACCACGAAGATCACGACGTCGGCTTCGGCGACAGCCTGTCGCGTTTGCTTGGCCATCTCCTTATAGATGCCGCTCTCGGCGTCGGGCTCGAAGCCGCCGGTATCGATCACGATGAACTCGTGCTTGCCCTGCCTGCCGTTGCCGTAGTGCCGGTCGCGGGTCAGGCCCGCAAAGTCGGCCACGATGGCATCGCGCGACTTGGTCATGCGGTTGAACAGGGTCGATTTGCCCACATTGGGGCGGCCGACCAGGGCGAGAACCGGCTTCATACGGGAACCTTTGCCGGTGTTACGGAATTCATCAAATCAGCCACCGCCCTATTCGGGCTTGAAGCCGTAAACGCCGCCGCTGCGCGTGACGACGACCAAAGTGTCGCCGGCCAAGGCCGGTGCGGCAACGACCGGCGAGCCGTCGGTAGCCAGTCGGGTCAGTGGCGCGCCGTCTTCACGCGACAGCAAATGAACAAAGCCCGTGCCATCGCCGAACGCGATGGAACGGCCAACGGCCAAAGGTGCAGTGAGCGTTCGGTACTTCAGGCGGTCGGTCGACCAGGCGCGCTCGCCGTCAGCCACCTTCCAGGCGTTCACCGTGCCGTCTGCTTCTGCGCCGTAGACAAAGCGGTCGTCGCCGTGCACACCCTGGTAGCCATTGGCCGGCTTGCTCCACAAGACATTGCCGCGGCTGGTGTTGACGCAGCCCGCGGCGGCCTGGAAGGCGCGTGCACAGACCACATCGCCATTGCGGCTGACGCGCCCGACCAGATCGACCAGCCGTTCCACGTCGTTGGTGCCGCGGGGCGATGCGATGGGAGCTTCCCAGCGCACGCTGCCGTTGTCCGGATTCATGCCGACCAGGCGCCCGGAAAGTCCGACCACCAGGGTATTGCCCACAGCCAGCAATACACCGGGCTGGCGCAGCACCAGGGGCTCACCGGGGCGGCTCTGGTTCCACAGCTTGCGCCCGGACTGGCCGTCAAAGGCGGTGATGGATCGATCAGCAGCCAGGACGAAGACGCGGCCGCCGGCCACCAGCGGCGCGGTATAGGCCAATGCGTCGAGCTTCCGGCGCCACAACACGCTGCCCGCCTGCAGCGCCACCACTTCGTTGGTCCGCGTCACGATCGCCCAGGTGGTGCCGTCGCCGCCCACGCCGGCTGCAATCTCGGCGCCCGCACCGGCCCGCCATTGCTCACGGCCTGTCGCGGCATCCAGCACAGCAACCGTGCCGTCGGAGCTGGCCACGCCCACACTGGCGCCGCTGACATGGGCATCAAGCGGAAAAGCGACTTCGCCAATCTTCGCAGTCCAGGCCAGCCGCACACCCAGCAGGGCGGTGTTGGGTGCCAATTCAGCCGGCTTGGGCTTTTCAGGCCCGCTCGCACAGGCGCCCAGCAAGGTGACAAGGCAAACCGCAGCAACAGCTCGCAGGGATACGGCCAGGGGCCTGGCGATCCTGCTGATCATGGCTTGGCCCCGGTCGTCGCAGCGCTTGCCGGCGCCGCATCAGCCTTGGGGTTGACGCCCAACGAATTCAACTTGATCTCCACCATGCGGCGGTACTCGCTTCTCTCTTCGAGGCCGCGGTAGGCCTTGGTGTATTCGGCGATGGCCTCGGCCTTTTTGCCCTGGATGGCATGGACATCGCCCTTGCGGTCGGCCACCAGCGGTGCGAATTCGCTGGGGAAGTTACCCGAGAGTTGCTTCAACGCTTCGTCCGGCGTCTTGGCTTCCACCAGCAGGCCGGCCAGGCGCAGGCGCGCCAGGGCCTGGTAGCCCTCGTCCGGCGCCTTTTCCGCGACCCAGGCAAGCGCTGCCTTGGCGGCGTCGACCTTGCCTTGCTCATAGAAAGACTTGGCTGCCAGCAAACCAGCCTGTTGGCCGTAGGAACTCGAACCGAACCGGTCCTTCATTTCCCCCAGGGCGCGTTCCAGCTTGGCGGTATCGGTGCCCTGTGCGGCGCGCTCCACTTCGTCATACAGCGCGGCGGCCTGCGTTGCTTGCTGGCGCTGCCAGTATTGGTAAAGATTCCAGCCGCCATAGGACCCCAGGACCAGGATCAGGACCCAGGTAATCCAGTTGCCATGCTGCTTCCAGAAATGCTTGAACTGGTCAAGCTGCTCTTGTTCTTCGAGATCGAGATGTTTTGCCATGTATTGAATTCGTTCAGCCCAGCGATTGTAGGGTGGGTGCCCAGAGGGATATCTCGGCCAGCGAACGCGTCACCTGGGCACCGCTGCCGTCGCGCAGCGTCTTGACGGTCACCAGGTTTTGCGCCAACTCGTCGGCACCAAAAATCAGCGCATGCCGTGCGCCGCTGGCGTCAGCTTTCTTGAATTGCGACTTCATGCTGGCCATGCCGTCCGCAGCGCTCGTGTGCATTTGCACGCTCACACCCGCGGCCCGCAAGGCTTGCAGGGTCTTCAGGGCCAGAGGCAGCGCGACTGCATCCGGAACCACGGCATAGGCGTCAGGCACGGGCGGCGCAATGGCTACGCCCTGCTCCTTCACAAGTTCCAGCACGCGCTCCACGCCAAGCGCCCAGCCGACGGCGGGTGCCGCCTTGCCGCCGATCTGCTCGATCAGGTAGTCGTAGCGGCCACCGGCGCAGATAGTGCCCTGCGCGCCCAGGCTTTCGGTGATGAACTCGAACACCGACAGGTTGTAGTAGTCCATCCCACGCACCAGGCGAGGATTTACGGTGTAGGCAATGCCGTTGGCCTCCAGCATTGCCTTCAGGCCGTTGAAATGGGCAAGCGATGTCTCGCCGAGAAAATCGATCAGGCGCGGTGCCGATTCAACGACGGGCCGCATGGCCGGGTTTTTGGTATCGAGGATGCGCAGCGGATTGCTGTGCAGGCGCCTCTTGGCGTCGTCGTCCAGCGACTCGGCGTTCTTCTCGAAGTGCGCGATGAGCTGGGTACGGTGCTGCTTGCGCTCTTCGGGCTGCCCCAGGCTGTTGATTTCCAGGCGCACGTTTTGCAAGCCGAGTTCTTTCCACAGCGCATCGGCCAGCAGGATGATTTCGGCGTCCACGTCGGGCCCGTGAAAGCCCAGCGCCTCGGCGCCGATCTGGTGAAACTGGCGATAGCGCCCGCGCTGCGGCCGCTCATGGCGAAACATCGGGCCCATGTAGTACAGGCGCTTGCCGCCGTCATAGAGCATCGAATGCTCGGCCACGGCGCGCACCACGCCGGCGGTGTTTTCCGGTCGCAGGGTCAGCGCCTCGCCATTGAGCTTGTCCTCGAACGAGTACATCTCCTTCTCGACGATATCGGTCACCTCCCCCAGCCCGCGCACAAACAGCGGCGTGGGCTCGACGATAGGCGTGCGGATGTTGCGGTAGGCATAGCGCGCCATCAGCGAACGCACTTTGTCTTCCAGCCATTCCCAGCGCGCCGAGTCGGGCGGCAATATGTCATTCATGCCTTTGACGGCAACGAGTTTCTCAGCCATGGATTTTTCTTACGCGGTTTCGGCGGGACGGTGCTCGCCAAAACGCTTTTCAATGTAGTTTTCAACCAATTGGTGGAAGTCCTGCGCGATCGTTGCGCCGCGCAAGGTCAAGGCCTTTTCGCCATCGATGTAGACCGGTGCCGCCGGCGCCTCGCCGGTGCCGGGCAGGCTGATGCCGATATCGGCGTGCTTGCTCTCGCCGGGTCCATTGACGATGCAGCCCATCACGGCCACCTTCATCTTTTCGACGCCGGGATACTTCTCACGCCAGACCGGCATCTGTGCACGCAGGTAGTCATCGATCTGCTTGGCCAGCTCCTGGAATGTGGTGCTGGTGGTCCGGCCGCAGCCCGGGCAGGCGGTCACGCTGGGCACGAAGCTTCGCAGGCCCAGCGCCTGCAGGATCTCGGAGGCGATCACCACTTCCTGGGTACGCGACTCGCCCGGCTGCGGCGTGAGCGAAACGCGGATCGTGTCGCCGATGCCTTCTTGCAGCAGGATGGACAAAGCCGTGGCCGAGGCCACCGTGCCCTTGGTGCCCATGCCGGCTTCGGTCAACCCCAGGTGCAACGCATAGTCGCAACGCCCGGCCAGTTCGCGGTAGACCGCGATCAGGTCCTGCACGCCGCTGACCTTGCACGACAGGATGATCTGGTCGCCGTTCATGCCCATTTCTTCGGCGCGGCGCGCGGAATCGACGGCCGAGGTGACCAGGGCCTCGTACATCACCTGCCTGGCGTCCCAAGGGGCGCCGCGGCGGCTGTTCTCGTCCATCAGGCTGGCAAGCAGCTCCTGGTCGAGGCTGCCCCAATTGACACCGATGCGCACCAGCTTGTTCCAGCGCATCGCCGCTTCGATCATCTGGCCGAACTGCTTGTCGCGCTTGTCGCCCTTGCCCACGTTGCCGGGGTTGATGCGGTACTTGGACAGTGCCTCGGCGCAGGCCGGATAGTCGGTCAGCAGGCGGTGGCCGTTGTAGTGGAAATCGCCGATCAAGGGTACGTCCACACCCATGCGGTCGAGCTGCTCTCGGATGTAGGGCACTTGTGCCGCGGCTTCGGGGGTATTGACGGTGATGCGCACCATCTCCGAACCCGCCAGCGCCAACTCCTTGACCTGGATGGCCGTGCCGATGGCATCGACCGTGTCGGTGTTGGTCATGGACTGCACGCGCACCGGCGCGTCGCCGCCCACCGTGACAACACGCGCGCCCCAGACAGCCCGGGCCTGGCGCGAACGCCGGGCCTTGGGGGCGGAAATTTCGATCGGAAGGCAGGCCTCTTGCATCACTTCACCTCAAAACGCGCCACGTTGTCGCGCGAAACGGGTGCCAGGTCAAAGGCCTTGCCGCGAACCTCGACGACGGTGGCGTCGGCACGACCAACCACCACCATCAGCGGCAGCGCGCCCGAGGCTGCGGTGGTTTCACCAGCGGCCAGCGTTTTGCGCAAGGCGACGACGCCATTGGCATCGGTTACCTGAACCCAGGTTTCGCCCTTGGGTTGGAAGACCACGATGCCGGGCGCCGCGAGTGGCGCCGCAGCGCCGGCTGGTGCCGGCGGCGTCGCGGCGAGCCCGGCCGGAGCGACGGGCGTGGGCGCCGATACAGGCGCGGCCACGATATCCACGGGCGGGGCCGCCGGTTGCACGGCGGCGTCGCCGCCAGCCGCAGCGGCGGCACTGGGCGCAGGCTCCGGTTTGGCCGCAGATTCCTCCCACTGCAATTGCGGCAGGAACAACAGGACGACGGCAGCCACGACAAGAACCAGCACCACCAGCGGCGCCGGTCGCATCAACCGGTTCCACGCGGGTTGCGCGGCACTGGCGCCGGCTGTGCGAAACGGCGCGTTGATCCCGGTGGCGTCGGTTCGCAGGTGCGGTGCACGCGTATGCGGCAAGTGCTGCAGTACCTGCGCGGGATCCACCTTGAGCGTGCGACACACGCTGGAAGCCAGGGCCCGCGCAAATACGGCGTCGGGCAGTAAATCCAGGCGGCCGGCCTCCAGGGCTTCAAGCTTGTTCACCGGCACCTTCAACGACACCGCGAGCGCCGCCACATGCAGGCCGGTGGCTTCACGGGCCTTGCGCAGCAAGGCACCCGCAATCACGGCTTCATCGCCCGAGCCGTGCTCCGGTTGGCCGCCTGCCGCCTTCGAATCCAGAACCTCACTCATCGAACGAGCCCTTTTCGTAAGCCACCAGTTCACGAGACTGGGGATAACGCTTTCTGAGCTGGTCGGCGAGTTGCATCATCGCTTCGCGGTTGTTCATGCGGCGCTCGACCTTGACGCCCAGCCACAACGACTCGGCATTGGCAAACTCACTGTTGTTCAGGCGGCGAATGTAGAACTGGGCACGATTGAACTCGTTTCGCTGGAACAGCAGGTTGGACAGGTTGTAGCCGGTGATCGGGTTTCCCGCGTCCAGCTCATAGGAGCGCGCCAGGCTGCGCTCCGCCTCGGCCAGTTGCCCGGCGCGCACCTGGCAAAGGCCTTGCGCCATCAGCGTCTTGGCGCGCCCCCCATAGGTGGGATGCAATAGCACCTGCCCGAACGCCTGGATCGACTCGCTGTAACGCCCTTGCTGGCACAGCAGCCAGCCGTAGTTGTGATGGGTATCCGGGTCGCGCGAGTTCAAGGCCAAGGCGCGGCGGAAGCTGTCTTCGGCCATCCGCATGTCGTTCAGGCGCATGTAGATCAGGCCGCGCAGGTTGAAGGCTTCGGAAAAGCTGGGATCCGTCACCAGCGCTTGTTTCAGTTCATCGAGCGCCACGGTGGTCTGGCCTTGCTCGAAGTAGCCCACCGCCAGCTCCAGGCGCACCCGGGCGCGCCGGCGCGCCTCCGGCTCGTCGGAGGTTGTGACCATGTCGGTCTGAGTGCCGGTGCCGGGCTGCCCATCCGGCCGGTTGGCGCAACCTGCTGCCAGTGCCGCCAAAACCAGCGCGGCCACCCCCGCCACCAGAGCCAATGGCCTGGAATTCTCCCCAACGCGCTTGGACTTTGTCATCCCTCAAGTCTCCTTGTGTTCTTCTGCGACCGGGTTTACCTGCTTGAGCATGACCATGCGTTGCTGCGCCATGCGTGCACCGACTTGCGTACGATCCTTGACGTCGCCGGCCAATTGGCCGCAGGCTGCATCAATGTCGTCGCCGCGCGTCTTGCGCACGGTCGTGACGATACCAGCATCGCTCAGGATCTTGGCAAAGGCAATCACCTGGGATTGGGGCGATCGCAACAGGCCCGACGCGGGGAAGGGGTTGAAGGGAATCAGGTTGAGCTTGCAGGAAACGCCGTTGCCGCCGTGCCGACGCACCAGGTCGACCAGCTGGCGCGCATGCTGAGGCTGGTCATTCACGCCATCCAGCATGCAGTATTCAAACGTGATGAAGTCCCGGGGCGCATGCTCCAGATAGCGGTTGCAAGAGTCCAGCAGCTCCTGCAATGGGTATTTCTTGTTGAGCGGCACGAGGTTGTCGCGCAGCGGATCGTTCGGGGCGTGCAGCGACACCGCGAGCGCGACCGGGCAATCCTGTGCCAGCCGGTCCATCATGGGCACGACGCCCGAGGTCGAGACCGTGACGCGCCGGCGCGACAAGCCGTAGCCATGGTCATCGAGCATCACGCGCAGCGCGGGAACGAGGGCGCTGTAGTTTTGCAGCGGTTCGCCCATGCCCATCATCACCACATTGGAAATGACGCGTTCCTCGGTGTTCAAGTGTTTGCGCAGGAAATGCTCGGCAAACCAGAGCTGCGCAACGATTTCGCCGGTCGTCAGGTTGCGGCTGAAACCCTGGTGGCCGGTCGAGCAGAATCGGCAGCCGACCGCGCACCCCGCTTGTGACGACACGCACAAGGTGCCGCGCGCATCTTCGGGGATGAAAACCGCTTCGACGGCATTGCCGTCGCCCACGTCGAACAGCCACTTGATCGTGCCGTCGGTGGACTCGTGCTGGGTGATGACTTGCAGGCCCGAAATGCGGGCGCTGCCCTTCAATTTCTCGCGCAGCGACTTTGCCAGATCGCTCATCTGGTCAAAATCGAAGGCGCCTTTTTGGTGAATCCAGCGGAACAGCTGGGTAGCGCGGAACCGTTTTTCACCGAGCCGCTCGCAAAAGGCGGTCAAACCCTCCAGGTCGAAGTCGAGAAGGTTGGCCGTCATCGCATGGGAAATCGCGCCTGCCGGGGCTTAGCGCGAATAAACGTTCATGCCGGGGAAGAAGAAGCCGATTTCCACCTTGGCGGTTTCGGCTGCATCGGAGCCGTGCACGGCATTGGCATCGATGCTGTCGGCAAAGTCGGCACGAATGGTGCCGGCGGCTGCCTTCTTGGGGTCCGTCGCGCCCATGAGGTCGCGGTTCTTGAGGATGGCATTTTCGCCCTCCAGCGCCTGGATCATCACCGGGCCGGAGATCATGAACTCCACCAGGTCCTTGAAGAAGGGACGCTCTTTGTGCACGGCATAAAACGCTTCCGCTTCACCGCGCGACAGATGGGCCATCCTGGCTGCAACCACCTTCAGGCCGGCGGCCTCGAAACGGGCGTAGATCTGGCCGATCACGTTTTTTGCCACGGCGTCGGGCTTGATGATGGAAAGGGTACGTTCGATAGCCATTTTGATTTTCCTGCGCTTGAGAGTTGTTCGAATTTCTGCCCTTGGGCAAAGCCTTGCATTTTAGCCCGTCAGAATGGCTTTACCGTGAAAGGCGGTATTGCCCGGGGCCATGTTTCTCGCGGCGACCGTCAGCGGCCACGTCCGCCCCGGCGCTGACCACCGCCACCGCCACCGCCACCGCCCGAGCCGCCTCCGCGTCGTTGGCCCTGTCCCTGGCCTTGGCCCTGTCCTTGGCGCTGCCGCGTAAAGCTGTCGGCACCGATGTAGCCAAAGGCCGTTTTCATTGGGTCGGGCTGGGCGCCGCCGGGCAAGCGATCGTCGCGGTCGGACCGCCCGCCACCAGCGTTGCGGTCACGCCCCTGGCCCCTTGGGACACCACCGGGCGCTGCACCGCCGCCCTCGGGGCGACCGCGCTGGCCCTGGCCGCCACGCTGCCCACCGCCCGAACCGCGTGGCCCCGGGCCACGCGTGCCATCGGCACGTTTGCGCCCACCCCGGCCCGCTCCAGCGTCGCGGCCACCTCTTTGCTCGCCCTGCTCGCCTTCGGCGCGACCTTGTGGCGCCCCGGCGGCCCGCACCAGCGCCTGGATATCGCGCTCGTCCAGCTCCATCCAGCCGCCACGTTTAAGCCCACGCGGCAACAACATGGCACCGTAGCGGATGCGAATGAGGCGGCTGACCGCATGGCCCACGGCTTCGAGCATGCGTCGCACCTCGCGGTTGCGACCCTCGGAGATGGTGACACGGTACCAGCAGTTCGAACCCTCGCCGCCGCCGTCTTCGATGGAGCCGAACTGGGCCATGCCGTCGTCCAGCTTCACGCCGTCCAGCAGGCGCTGCTTTTCTTCCTTGCTCAACGCGCCCAGCACACGCACCGCGTACTCGCGCTCCAGTCCGAAGCGCGGATGCATCAGCTTGTTGGCCAGTTCACCAGAACTGGTGAACAGCAGCAGGCCTTCGGTGTTCAAGTCCAGCCGACCGACCGATTGCCATTTTCCCTGCACCAGCTTGGGCAGCTTGCGAAACACCGTCGGCCGGTTCTGCGGGTCGTCATTGGTGACGACCTCACCTACCGGCTTGTGGTACGCGATCACGCGGGCGGGTGGTGGATCGATGCGAAAGCGGATCGGCTTGCCATTGACCTTGACCTGGTCGCCGAACTGGATGCGTTGACCGATATGGGCAGGCTCGTTGTTGACCGAGATGCGGCCCTCCATGATGAGCTGCTCCATCTCCAATCGTGAGCCCAAGCCCGCCTGCGCAAGCACCTTGTGCAGCTTGGGTGTTTCCACCTGGGGCGCAAGTACGCGCTTGGGTACCGGCAATTCCTCGGCTTCTTCATCGGCATCGAACTGGCCGGAGACGACATCGGCGAATCGATTTGCGAAAGCTTCCCTGGGGCCCCTTGGCGCCTGCCGCGCGCGCTGTGCCGCATTGCCAGGAGATTCATCATCGAAGTCATCTTCGTCTTCGTCTTCGTCCCCGTCCTCTGCGCGCTGCTCCGTCCGCGAATCATCCGCGGCATAGGCATCTGGGGCGGTACCAACCGTGACTTCAGCGGCGACCTCAGGGGCGGCTTTGGGCACTTGGACGTCGTCGGCCCCGGCCTCGATCTGCAAAGGCGTATCGTCGCCGGCGGTCGTGTGGTTCATAGTGAATTTCCATCGGGCGGAAACACGGCTGTCTCCGCGTTGTTTTCGAGCGGTTCGGCATCTGGCGCCGGGCTGGCCTCTACGGGCACTTCATCTGGAACATCATCCCCGATCGGCAAAGTCGGCTGCATGGCGCTGTCACCGGCCTGCTCCAGCATCCGCAACGCGCCCGCCTGGGCGGCGGGGTTGTCCGTGGGAGGCAACTGATCCAGCGAGGCAAGGCCCAGGTCGTCCAGGAACTGGCGCGTTGTTGCGAAGAGCGCTGGGCGCCCCACGGTCTCGCGGTGGCCAATGACCTCGACCCAGCCGCGGTCTTCAAGCTGCTTCAAGATCAGCGAATTGATCGTGACGCCGCGAATGTCTTCCATGTCGCCGCGCGTGACGGGTTGGCGATAGGCAATGATGGCCAATGTCTCGAGCACCGCGCGGGTATAGCGAGGCGGCTTTTCAGGGTGCAGGCGATCCAGGTACTCGCGCATTTCCGGTCGGCTCTGAAAGCGCCAGCCCGATGCCACGCCCACCAGCTCCACGCCGCGCAAGGCCCAATCGTCCTGCAACTCCTGCAGCATGAGCTTCAAGGTATCGGCACCCAGCGCATCCTGGAACAACGCGCGCATCTCGCGCAATGGCAAGGGCTGCTGCGTACAGATCAGCGCAGTTTCGAGGACACGCTTGGCATCCGCCGTATTCATGGTGTTGCGATTTCCGGGAAAGAGCGCCATCCGGCGCATAAAAATCAGGAACGATTCATTGGGGCACGGGGTGCGTTTGAATCACCCGGCGCGAGCCGTCGGCACGACGGCATCGGCAATCAGCCATTGCGCTTGATTGTAACGCAGCCCCCAGGCTTCAAGCGCGTTGCGCAAGTCGTCCGGCGGCGGTGCCTGGAATTGCATGGCCTGTCCCGTCACCGGATGCAAAAACCCCAGGCGAAACGCATGCAACGCCTGCCGCGCCAAGCCAGCCGCCGGCGCGCCGCCGTACAGTGCATCAGCCACCAGCGGATGGCCGATGGACGCCATGTGAACCCGGATCTGGTGCGTGCGCCCGGTGTGCAGCGTGCATTGCACCCAGCAGCCATGTTCACAGTTCTCCAGCAGCGCGAAATCGGTCCTCGCGGACTTTGCCCCGCTATGCTGCAAATCCACCACCGCCATGCGCAGGCGGTTGCGCACATCGCGGCCGATCGGCGCCTCCACGCTGCGAGGGGCATTGCCAACCCAGGGGCGATGCGCGAGCGCGACATATTGCCGGCTGACCTCGCGCGCCGCGATGCGCGCCACCAGCGCGTCCATCGCCCCGCGCGTGCGCGCCACAACCATCAGGCCGCTGGTATCTTTGTCAAGCCGGTGCACGATGCCGGCACGGGGCAGCAAGGCGGCCTTGGGATCATTTGCCAGCAGCCCATTGAGCAAGGTACCGCTCCAATTGCCGGGCGCGGGGTGCACCACCAGGCCGGCCGGCTTGTTGAGCACACGCAGGTAGTCGTCTTCGAATACCGTCTCCAGTGCCATCGCCTCCGGCTTGAAGGCCTGGGCCTGCGGCGTGGGCCGCAGCTCGACCTGCCCCTTCTCGCCGGCCTTCACGCGGGCCGAGGGCTTGCTGGCCAATGCCCCGTTGACGCGCACCGCACCCGCTTCGATCAATTGCTGCAGATAGTTGCGCGAGAGCTCTGGAACAAGCTCGGCCAGCGCCCGGTCCAGTCGCGCGCCATGCTGCGCTGGCTCGAACGAAACGTCCCTGATTTCGGCTTCGGGCCCGGCCTCGCCTGCGTCGTCGTCGGGATCGGCAGGGTCGGTCGATATAATCGATTGGCTATGTTTCAAGAGGATTGCGTGTAATGTTCCGAGCCAAATTATCAGCGGTCTGCAGCTTGGGAATGACGACGCTCGTATTCCTGGTCAGCGGGTGCTCTTCCACAACAGAAGACAAGACGGCCGGCTGGAGCCCCAACCGCATCTATGCCGAGGCCAAGGAAGAAATGAATGCGGGCGGCTACGACAAGGCGGTTCCCCTGCTCGAGAAGCTCGAGGGGCGCGCGGCGGGAACACCGCTGGCCCAGCAAGCACAGCTGGACAAGGCATACGCCCACCACAAGGCCGGCGAGCAAGCCCAGGCCATCGCCACGCTGGACCGCTTCATGAAGCTGCATCCGGCCAGCCCGGCAATCGACTATGCCCTGTACCTCAAGGGCGTGACGAATTTCAATGACAACCTGGGGCTGTTCTCCTTCGTATCGCGCCAGGATTTGTCCGAGCGCGACCAGAAAGCGGCCAAGGAGTCATTTGAGTCCTTCAGGGAACTGGTGACGCGCTTTCCGGATTCTCGCTACGCACCGGACGCACGCCAGCGCATGACCTATGTCGTCAATTCGCTGGCCCAGTATGAGGTTCACGTCGCGCGCTACTACTACTCGCGCGGGGCCTATGTTGCTGCAATCAATCGCGCGCAAGTGGCCTTGGCCGACTATCGCGATGTGCCGGCACTCGAAGAAGCCCTGTTCATCCTTTACCGCTCCTACGAAGCTTTGGGCATGACGCAATTGCGCGATGACGCCAGGCGCGTCATGGAAAAGAACTACCCCAATAGCGAGTACGTAAGCCGTGGCTTCAAGCCCAGCTCGGATCCGTGGTGGAAGGTGTGGTGAGTTCTGCAAGCGCCTGGGCGTAGTCGGCGTCTGACTTGAGCTGGCGCATCGGCGGCAATGCCGCCAACAGGCGGCGGCCATAGCCCATGGTGGCCAGTCGGGTATCGCAGACCACCAGAATGCCCCGGTCCGATTCGCGCCGGATCAGCCGGCCCGCCCCCTGCTTGAGTGCCACCGCGGCCTCCGGCACGAAATACTCATTGAACGGGCTGCGCCCGGATGACTCAAGCCGCTGAGCGCGCGCCTCCACCAGCGGATCGTTGGGCGGTGGAAACGGCAGCTTGTCGATGACGACCAGTTGCAGTGCCTCGCCCGGCACGTCCACCCCCTCCCAGAACGAGGCCGAAGCCACCAGCACGCAGCCAGGCCCGCCTTGCGTATTGCCCAAGCGGAACCGCTCCATCAGGCGGCGCTTGGGCCATTGGCCCTGTACCAGGACTTCCACCTCGCCGGCGCCATCGAAACGGCTTTGCAGCGCCTCGCCGATAGCCCGCAATGCGCGCAGCGTCGTCGTCAGCACCATGGTTCTGCCCCCGAGCTGCCGCACGGCATCAGCCACCAGCGTCGCAACCTGCGCGCTATGGGAGGGGTCGTTGGGCTTGGGCAAGCCGCGCGGCACATAGACAGCGGCCTGGCTCGCATACTCAAAAGGGCTCTCCACGCGCAGCACCTCGGCCGACTGCAGGCCGCAGGGCTCGGTAAACCAGCTCAATCGCGCATCGTCGCCCAAGGTAGCGGATGTGAAGATCCAGGCCTTGGATGGCGCGGACGGGCCGCTATCTGCGCTGCCATTTTCAGTGGCCGCGGGACTGCCCTGCCCCAGCAACTTGGTCTGGACCGCCTGCGCAATGTCCAGTGGCGACTCCACCAGGCGCAGCTGCGCGCCGACGTCCACCCAGCGCACGGCGCCGGCCTCGCAGGGCTTGCCAAAGCGATCGGCGCGCTGTACCAGCTCCACCGCACGCTCATGCAGCCGGACGAAGTCAGGAGCGATTTCGCTGACTGTGTCCAAGGCCAGCAGCGCCTGGCCGCAGGCCGTTTGCAACGCCTGCAGGGCCTCGCCCCAGGCCACGGGCGCCACACCATCCGGCACCTCCTCTACCCATCGCAGCTTGGTCCCTGGATAGGCCTTGCCCACAGCCAGGCGCAGATCACGCGCGCCGCGCTCCACGCCGGACACGACCTGCGACCAGTCCACCAGCCCGCGCGCCAGTTGCAAGCCAGCCCCCAGCATGTCGCGTGCGAAATCCAGCAGTTGGCCCGTGCTCAGGTGACTGCCAAGGAACTGCACGCCGGTTTCATTGAGCTGATGCGCCTCATCGAAAATCGCCACCCGTACCGTCGGCAGCAATTCGGCCATGCCCGATTCGCGCACCGCGAGGTCGGCAAAGAACAGGTGGTGGTTGACGACAACAATGTCCGCCGCAAGTGCTTCGCGCCGCGCCAGGTTGACGTGGCAAGCGCGAAACTTCGGGCATTGCGCCCCAAGGCAGTTTTCGCGGGTGGAAGTCACCAGAGGGATCAGCGGTGAACGCTCGTCCAGCCCCGGCAACTCGGCGAGGTCCCCGGTGCGCGTCACTTTGGACCACTCCTCGATCTTGGCGAGGGAGCGCGTCGATGCACGGTCCGCCGTCGTCGCATCCTGGCGTGCCGCTTCCATGCGGTGCAGGCAGAGATAGCTGCCGCGCCCTTTCAGCAAGGCGGTACGCACGGGTAGGCCCAGCACCTCCACCAGGCGAGGCAGGTCGCGGCCGTACAGCTGGTCTTGCAAGGTCTTGGTGGCGGTGGACAGCAACACCCGCTCGCCGCTGAGCAAGGCCGGAACCAGGTAGGAAAAGGTTTTTCCCACCCCGGTACCCGCTTCCACCACCAACGCCCCGCCCTGGCCGATGGTGCGCGCCACGGCCAGCGCCATGTCGGTCTGGCCCTGGCGCACGAGAAAATGGTCGGCGGCACGCGACAGCACACCTTCCGGCGCGAATGCCTCGCGGACCAAGCCCTCTAGATCTGAACCCATCAAGCCGGTTCTTTGGGGTCCAGGACCAGCTCCAGGCGAGCCATCTGGTCGCGCAGGCCAAGCCGGCGCTTTTTCAAGCGGCGCATCATGAGTTCATTGACCGGTGTTTCTTCGCTCAAGCGATCGATCATGGCGTCAAGATCGGCGTGCTCGATGCGAAGTTCAATCAACTGGCGTTCGGGGGAGTGGAGATTGGGTTCCAAGGCAACTGTCGCATCGCCGGTAACCGGCTGTATATTCATCTGATAATACGTCTTTCAGTCGAAATAATCGAGCGGCGACAACATGCCGGCCGGATCCAAAATGACCAAAGGTTACCGTCTCTCCGCTTCGACCGGCATCCACAAGGGAGACCGGGAGTACCAGCAGGATCAAGTCGCGCTACTCAGCCATCCGCGGGTCAACGGTTGCGTGCTTGGTATCGTCGCCGACGGGATGGGCGGGCGAAGCGGGGGCCGCAAGGCGTCGGACCAGGTCATGCTGACCGCCGGCCAGCTCTTTGAGCGCTATTCGCCCGAAAGCGACGACGCTGCCGCGATGCTCAAGCAAATCGTCCAGGAAGCCCACCTGGTCATCAAGCTGACGGCCATCTCCTCCGAGCAGGAGCCCCACAGCACCCTGGCTGCATTCCTGCTCAATCCGGCGGGAGACTGCCATTGGGTACACACCGGCGATTCGCGCGTCTATCATTTTCACGGAGACAGGATGGTGAGGCGCACCACGGATCACTCGTATGTGCAGGCGCTGGTCGACCGGGGCGAGATTTCCGAAGAAGAGGCCAACGTCCACCCCCAATCCAACATCCTGCTGGGCTGCCTCGGAACCGAGGCGGACCCGCCCATGGACTTTCACCTGATTCCCATGGTTCGCCCAGGCGATGTATTGATGGCATGCAGCGACGGGGTCTGGCACTACTTCAGCAATGCCGAATTGGGCTCGGTGCTGTCTTCGCTGACGCCGCGCGAGGCCACTGAATTCCTGATTGAAAAAGCACGTTCACGCGGGCGTGGCGGCGGCGACAACCTCTCGTTGATCATCGTCAAGCTGGACCCGCTGGTTCCCGAGAGTGCTCCGGCACCCCGGCTGGCGTCCACCGCACCGTTGCGCTGAGACCCGTGTGTTGGCGCAGCCGGCGCCTCAAGAGGGTGCGGGCAGCGGCTGTGCAGGTGGCTTCGTCTTTTTCGAACTCTTCTCTTTGCGCTGGGCCTTGTGTTCGGCCGCGTCCTTCAGCTTTTCTTCATAGCGCTGGGCGTTGGCGCCCCCCTCGGAAGCCTGATTCGTTCGCACCGCAGCGTCTTGCTCGTGTCGATCCGCTTCGCGTTGCTGCCGCGCTTTGCTGGCAGGCTCGTGCTCCTTCAGTTGCTGACGCCGGGCGTCATTTTCCGCGGCATCCAGCACGCGGCGCGCCTGCGCTTCTTTGGCCTTGTCACGCTGCGCCTCGGCCTGCTCCAGTTTTTCGGCTGCTACCTTGCTCTCGACTTTGCGGGTTTGCTCGGCGCCTCTTTTCTTGCGCTCGGCGTCGTTCAGCGATATCTCCTGCCGGCGCAGATCGGCCAGTTCGTCACGGCGCCGCACCCGGCTTTCCTGCTGGCAATCAGTGACCGCGAACCGCTTGTAGCACGCTGCCTGCTCGACGGCAAAGCGCGCCTGCACGTCCTGGCGCTGCGCGGTGATGCGGCCCCGCTCTTCCTGCACGTATTCGACGCTGCCCGGGGCCGGAGCAGGAGCCTGCGACCAGGCGGGGAGCGCGCATGCGAGCCAGAACAGGAGGGCGAGGCGGTAGTTCATGTAAGCCGTGTGTCCACCGTTCGGTGCGCAAGCGCCAGGAACTCCACCGACTGCATCTCGTTCAGGCGCGACACGGTGCGCGGAAATTCGTGGACCAAGGGACCTTCAGTGTACAAAGCTTCGGGCGCAACTTCCGCCGACATGATGAGCTTGACCCGGCGGTCGTAGAGGACATCCACGAGCCAGGTGAAACGCCGCGCCTCGGAGGCCATGCGCACGGGCATGACGGGAACGTTGCTCAACAGCACGGTATGAAACTGCGTGGCAATCTCCAGATAGTCGTTCTGCGAGCGCGGGCCGCCGCACAGCGTCTTGAAATCGAACCAGACCACCCCGCCCGCCTTGCGCCGGGCCCGGATTTCGCGCGACTCGATGTGCAGCAGCGGGTCTTCGTCATGCATCTCGGCCAGCCGGGTGAAGGCTTGCGTCATCTCGGCATCGGCCTGCGGTCCCAGCGGGATGTGGTAGAGCTTCACCTGCTCCAGCGTCCGGCGCCGGTAGTCGGTGCCGTTGTCCACGTTGACCACTTCCAGCTTCTGGTTGAGCAAGGCAATCGCCGGCAGGATGCGGTCCCGATGCAAACCGCCGGGATACAGATCGTCAGGGCGAAAGTTGGAAGTGGTCACGAAGCCGACGCCATTGTCAAACAAGGCCGTGAGCAGGCGGTGCAAGATCATGGCATCGGTGATGTCGGCCACGTGGAATTCGTCAAAGCAGATCAACCGATAGCGCTTGGCCATGCGCCGGCCGAGTTCGTCCAGCGGGTTGACCGTGCCTTGCAGCTCCGCCAGTTCGCGGTGAACTTCGCGCATGAACTCGTGAAAGTGCAGCCGCGTCTTGCGGCGCAGCGGAACAGCGTTGTAAAAGCAATCCATCAGGAAACTCTTGCCCCGCCCCACGCCGCCGTACATGTAGACACCGCGCGGAATCTCGGGCCGATTGATCAGTTTCTTGAAGGCATTGGAGCGCTGCTCCTTGTAGTCTGCCCACTCCTGTGCGCAGCGCTCAAGCGCCTCGACAGCGCGCAACTGCGCGGGGTCGCTGGTGTAACCGCGCGTGGCGAGTTCGGCTTGATAGGTTCTAACGACGGACATTGGACGGATGTCTTTGCGGACTTGACGCAGGTGCTGTCACCGGATCCCGGGTCAAGCCCGGGATGACAAGGCGCATCAGAAGTTCAAAGTGCGCTTGTCCACCGCCAGTGCTGCTTCCTTGGTCGCTTCACTCAGGGACGGATGCGCGTGGCAGATACGGGCGAGGTCTTCGCTGGAGGCGCGGAACTCCATGGCCACCACGCATTCCGCAATCAATTCGCTGGCCATCGGGCCGACGATGTGCACGCCCAGGATCTCATCGGTGGCTGCGTCCGCCAGCATCTTGACCATGCCGGTCGTGTCGCCCAGTGCCCGCGCACGCCCATTGGCCATGAACGGGAACGTGCCCGCCTTGTAGGCACGGCCGGCCGCCTTGAGCTGCTGCTCGGTCTGGCCGACCCAGGCAATCTCGGGGCTGGTGTAGATCACCCACGGAATGGTGTTGAAGTTGACGTGTCCATGCTGGCCGGCAATGCGCTCAGCCACGGCCACGCCCTCTTCCTCGGCTTTGTGCGCCAGCATCGGCCCACGCACCACGTCGCCAATCGACCAGACATTCGGCAAGTTGGTCTTGCAGTCGTCGTCCACCACGATGGCGCCGCGCTCGTCCAGCTTCAGGCCGACGGCTTCCGCACCCAGACCGATGGTGTTCGGCACGCGGCCGATCGAGACGATGAGTTTGTCCAGCTCCAGCGACTGTGCTTCGCCCTTGGCATTGGTGTAGGCCACGCTCACGCCCTTCTTGCCGGACTGGATCTCCCCGACCTTGACACCCAACTCGATCTTCAGGCCCTGCTTGGTGAAAGCCTTGTGCGCTTCCTTGGCGATCTGCTCGTCGACGGCGCCAAGGAACGTGGGCAGCGCTTCCAGCACCGTCACTTCCGAACCCAGGCGGCGCCAGACCGACCCCATCTCCAGTCCGATCACGCCCGAGCCGATCAGGCCCAGCTTCTTGGGCACGCCGCCAACGCGCAGCGCGCCATCGTTGGAGAGGATGTTTTCCTCATCGAACGGCACGCCAGGCAATGCACGCGCATTGGAGCCGGTGGCCACGATGATGTGCTTGCCGACAATCGCTTCCTCGGCAGCACCGGCCACCTTGATCTCATACCCGCCTTCAGCCGCCTTGACAAACGACCCACGGCCATGGAAGAACGCAACCTTGTTCTTCTTGAACAGGAACGCGATGCCGTCGTTGTTCTGCTTGACCACCTGCTCCTTGCGGGACAGCATCTTGGCGATGTCCAGCCCCAGGCCCTTGACCTCGATACCGTGGTCGGCGAAGTGCTTGCCCGCATGTTCGTAGTGCTCGGACGACTGCAGCAGCGCCTTTGAAGGAATGCAACCCACGTTGGTACATGTGCCGCCCAGCGCCGGGCCGCCCTTGCTGTTCTTCCACTCGTCGATGCAGGCGGTGTTGAAGCCCAACTGCGCCGCGCGGATAGCGGCAATGTAGCCACCAGGGCCGCCGCCGATGACGATCACGTCGAATTGCTTGCTCATAAAGAAACCTTTCTTGAAAATAGATAACGTGACAGTCCCATCAGCCCTGGGCCATGGCTGAGAGCACGATTGAAAAATACAGGCAGGCAATCACGGTCGTGACCAGCAACCACAGCGGATGGCTCTTGGCCTGTGTCCACCACCCCTGAGGCCGGCAATGAAAGGCGATGACGCAGTACGCCAACAAGTGCAAGGGCAGAAAAAAGCGTGTCTCGACAACACCGGGAAGAATCGCCGCGACGGGTAGCAGCAACGCCAGCAAGCCGACCCACCAGAATGGCGCCGCGCCTTGCGTCGGCCCAGCGCGCGCCTGCTCTGACCGGTGCGCGAGCAAAGTCCATGCGGCGAGCGCCAGAACCAGGAAATTGAAAACACTGATGGCGTTGCGACGCGCAGAAAAGGTTTTGACGTACGACCGGCCATCGCGCACATCAAGGCCGTTGACCGCATGCCGCGCATAGATGCCAAGAAATTCCAGAGGGTACTTGCCCACCATCTGCAAATAGTCCGAAATATGGACGGTCGGCGCGATGCCGGCAAGTAAGTCGGCATGAGCAGGCAAAGGCTGGTGCACACGCAGCTTCTTCGCCAATTGCTCGCCGGCTGGATCCCGGTACGCAAATCCGCCAAAAAGGTAGGATGTCTCATACCGCTGAGTCGTCACACCGACCAGCAAGTGGACAACGAACAGAGAATTCTGCCCCATAGGGACAATCACCATCGGATTGAACTCTTTGTTCACCTTGAGATTGAACGCCGCCTGCGGCAAGCTGGCCAGGGCCAAGCCCGCCACGGCGGCGCTCACGCATGCCATGCGAGCGCGCGGGAACAATAGCGCCGCCAACAACATTGAAGCCGGAATCATGAACATGTAAATGGTGCGCGTGTTGGATGCCGCACCAGACAGAATGCCAGCCCCCACCAGCCATGCGAAAAGCGCCCAGCGGCTCACGCCTCTCGCCGCTTTGGCGCGGTAAATGCAATACAGCCCTCCCCACGCCAGCAGCAACGCCGGTAAATCACTCAGTGGATGAAGAATCGTTCCGGGGAAAATGATCGCAATCAAGGCCACCGGCACCAACCGGCGCCCGAAGGACAACGAGCCACCAAACATCGCCACGAACCACTTCGGCACCAGGCAGGTCAGTATGG
>DATILI010000034.1:0-23174 GCA_035476635.1 Burkholderiaceae bacterium
CGCCGACGGGCAGTTGCACTTCGCGGCACGCGCGGACGAACTGGTTCCCGCCAATGCCGAGATTGACCCGCAAGCCATCTTCGACTACCTCTACTTTCACGCCATTCCGTCACCGCGGACCATCTTCAAAGGCGTGTACCGCTTGCCGGCAGGACACTACGCGCTGTTCGAAAACGGCCAACTCACCGTCAAGCCCTACTGGACACCTGTATTCAGCGAGCCGCGCGGCGCTTCGTTCGATGCACTGCGCGATGAGTTCAGGCAACTGCTGCACGAGGCCGTGGCCACGCAGCTGGACGGCAGCAAGCCCGGATGTTTCCTGAGCGGCGGCACCGACAGCTCCACGGTGGCGGGGCTGATCAGCCAGGTCGCCGGGCAAGCGAACACCTATTCCATCGGATTTGACGCCCAAGGCTACGACGAAATGGAGTTTGCGCGCATCGCGGCGCGCCACTTCAAGACCGAGCACCACGAGTACTACGTGACGCCAGCCGACCTGGTGCGCAGCATTGCCGACGTGGCGAAACACTACGACCAGCCGTTCGGTAATTCGTCCGCCTTGCCGGCGTACTACTGCGCCAGGATGGCACGTGAAGACGGCGTCACCAAGCTGCTGGCAGGCGACGGCGGCGACGAGCTTTTCGGCGGCAATACGCGCTACGCCAAGCAGCGCGTGTTCGGCTTGTATGACCATCTGCCCGGCTTCTTGCGCAAGGGGCTCATGGAGCCGGTGCTGGGAACCGGCCTCGCCGCCCGGCTGCCGCTCGTGAAAAAGGCCAGCAGCTACGTCGAGCAGGCCAGCGTGCCTATGCCCGATCGCCTGCAGATGTACAACCTCGTCATGCGGCTGGGCGTACAGGAGGTGCTGACACCCGAGTTCCTGGCCAGCGTCGACATTGCGCAACCACTTCAGCAGCAGCGCGAGGTGTGGCAAAAGACCACCGGGTGCAGCCACCTCAACCAGCAATTGGCATTCGACTGGCGCTACACGCTGGCCGAAAGCGACTTGCCCAAGGTGCTGGGGGCAACGAGCCTGGCGAACGTGGACGTGGGCTTTCCTTTTCTGGACGACCGGCTCGTGGCGTTTTCCATGGGGCTGCCCACCGAATACAAGCTCAAGGGCTACAAGCTGCGCTGGTTCTTCAAGGAAGCATTGCGCGACTTTCTCCCGGACGAGATCATCACCAAGAAGAAACAAGGCTTCGGCCTTCCGTTCGGCGTATGGGCCACGCGCGATGAAAAGCTCAAGGCCCTGGCGACCGATTCACTGAACAGCCTGGCCACGCGCGGCATCGTGCGCCCCGACTTCATCAAGGTGCTGCTGGAGCAGCGGCTGCAAGAACACCCTGGGTATTTCGGCGAGATGGTCTGGATTCTGATGATGCTGGAGCAATGGCTCAGGGCGATCACGCCCACTTATCGTCTGGCGTGATTTCTCAAAGCATGGCTCACCCCCCCCACTCCCATTCCCCAATCGCGCGCCTCAGGGACGTCATCGACGTCAATCACGGTACTGCGCGCGGCATGGTTCGCAGTCTGTTGGCCCAAGTGGAATTCGTACTGGGCCGGCTTGAGTCCCATACGCGTCCCGCTGCCTCGCAGGTCGATCGCTTGGTCTTTGTCTGCTTGGGAAATATCAATCGCAGCGCCTTTGCGGAGCAGGTTGCGCGTGCCCTGGGCGCCAATACCTGTTCGATCGGCTTGTCCACCTTCACCGGTGCACCGGCCTTTCACAAGGCAGTGGAAACTGCGCCTGGATTTGGCGTCGATCTGACACAGCACCGCGCGACGGATATCAAGGATTTCAGTGTCCGCACGGGTGATCTGCTTTTGGCCATGGAGATTCGCCATGCCCGGCAGCTTGTCGCGGCGGGCATACCCGGGGAGTCCATTGCCTTGCTGGGACACTGGGCATCCCCGCACCGTATCCACCTGCACGACCCACACACCTTGTCCGACGCGTACTTCCGCACCTGCTTCACGCTGATCCACTCCGCTGTTCACGGGCTGGTCGACGAAATGCGGGCGACCCAAAGCCCCTGTCTCGCCCAATGAACGTCTTTCTGACCTTCGACATCGAGGTATGGTGCAACGGCTGGGACGACCTGGACCGCGCCTTTCCAGGTAGTTTTGAACGGTATGTCTATGGCCGCTCGTCCCATGGCGACTATGCCCTTCCCCAGACACTTGAAATCCTCAACAAGCACGGGCTCAAGGGCGTGTTCTTTGTCGAGCCCTTGTTTGCCGCCCGCTTCGGTACGGAACACCTTGACATCATCGTCGGCTTGATTCGCGATGCAGGGCATGAAATCCAGTTGCACCTTCACCCCGAATGGACCAATGAAGCACGACAGTCCATCATCGAAAACAGCGCGACCAAGCGGCAGCACCTGAGCTACTACACGCTTGACGAGCAGACAACACTGATTTCGCACGGACGGGAGATGCTGGAAGCGGCCGGAAGCGGCTCCATCAGCGCTTTCCGGTCGGGCAGCTTCGCCGCCAACCTGGACACCTTCGAAGCCTTGCGCCGAAATGGAATCCTCCTGGACACCAGCCTGAACCGATGCCATGAAGTCAGTGCGCCGGATTTGCGTCACAGCCACGCGTTCGATTCGGCCCTGGTGATCCAGGACGTAACATCCTTCCCCGTGACCATCATGAAGGACGGTTTTGGCCGTGATCGCCCAACGCAGGTGGGCGCCTGCAGCTTTGGCGAGATGCGCGACGCGCTCGTCAGTGCGAAAAAGTCCGGCGCCCGCGATTTCGTGGTGGTGTCACACAACTTTGAAATGCTCAAACCCGGCTCATCAACGCCCGACTGGATTGTGGTGAAGCGGTTTGAAAGGCTGTGCGCATTTTTGGCGCTGCATGCCGAACATTTTCGCGTGCGTGGCTTTGCCGAAGACTTGCAGCTCGTCGCGGGGATCTCGTACGCATCGCCGGAACAACCTCGCGCGAGCTGGCTTTCAACCGCTGGACGCTACGCGGAACAAATCCGGCGCCGCATGCCTTGAGACCAGGGATCCAGAATGAACAAGCCATTTTCAATCTACCTGGATCTGGTCCGCTTTCTCGCGGCGTGCCTGGTCTACATGTACCACTCGAACCAGCGATTGCTGGTGAATGACATTCTTCCTGCAAGCAACTACGGCCACAGTTCGGTGATTGTGTTTTTCGTGTTGTCGGGCTTTGTCATCGCCTACATCACCGACACGCGCGAAAAGCAACTGGTGACCTATGCCGCCAGCCGCATATCACGGGTCTATTCCGTGGCGCTGCCCGCCGTCTTTCTGACCATCGCGCTTGACGCCATCGGCCGCCAGCTCCATCCCACGCTTTACGCGTATCCGTTCGACAACTTTCTGCTGCGCAGCATGGCCAGTCTGTTGCTGCTCAATGAAGTGTGGTTTGTCTCCATCACCAGTTTCTCGAATGTCCCGTACTGGTCCATCTGCTATGAGATGTGGTACTACGTGGCCTATGGCCTCTTCATGTTCCTGCCCCGGCGTGCCGGGCTTATCGCGCTGGCCGCATTGGCGCTCGTACTGGGGCCCAAGGTGGTTCTGCTGGCGCCGATCTGGGTGCTGGGCGTCCTTCTCTACCGCTGGCAGCGCCTGCAGTCCCTGCCGGAATGGCTCGCCTGGCTGCTCTTTGCGGGGTCGTGCGTGGGCATTGCCGCATTCCATCAGGCCAACGTCACGGGCTACGTTGCCGGCCTTTTCAAGGAGGCCGTCGGTGAGCGCTGGCACGCCTTGTTCACCTTTTCAAAATTCTTTCTGAGTGACTACCTGCTGGGGGTCCTGGTGTTCATGAATTTCGCCGGCATGCGCGTCGTCAGCAAGCGTTTGGGCGTGCTGCTCGTTCCGCTGGAGCGGCCCATCCGGTTCCTGGCGGGCTATACCCTGTCTTTGTACCTTCTGCACCAGCCGCTGTTCCTGTTCTGGGCGGCGGTCATTCGTGGCGATCCTTCAGGGCATGCCTACTGGTGGATGACAACAGGGCTGGTGACGATCTCCGTACTCGCGATTGGCTATGTCACGGAAAACAGGCGTCACTTGCTCAAGAGCTGGCTGGAGAAGCGCCTGCAACATCTCCAACTCTTTGTACACAGGCGCTATGCCCTCGCCCGCTAGCACCCTGCCGCCGTGCATTGTGCTCGGCGTTGAAACGCAGATCGGACTGGGCATCGTCCGGGAGTTGGGCCGTGCCGGCGTGCGCGTGATCGGCATCGCGCACGAACCAGGCGCCATCGGACTCGCATCGCGTTACCTTTGGCGCAAGCATGTGATCAATCCGCCGCGCAGTCCCGAGCTGATTGCCGCCATCCGCGCCATGGGGGAAGAACTCGGCCCCTGCCGCTTGATGACCGTGTCAGAAGCCAATCTTGCCTGGCTGTCGGAACACCGCGATGCGTTCGGCCAGGTGCGCCCCGTCGTTCCAACCCCCGAAACGCTCGCGATCGTCCTGGACAAGCAGCGCACCTTGCGCGCCGCGCGCGAGGTGGGCATCGCAGTCCCGGAAACGGCGGAGCCCCGCTCGATGCAGGAGCTGCAGGAATTGGCGTCAGGGTTCAGGTTTCCTGCGGTGCTGAAATGGAAGGATCCCAACGCAGTCGCAAAGAAGCTCGGAGTTTTGGGGCTGGAACTTGTCAAAGCGGAATACGTTTACACCCCGGAGCAGCTTCTGGCGGTAGGCCAGCGCTATGAGCCGCTCGGTGAATGGCCCATCGTGCAGGCCTACTGCCCAGGCCGGGGGCTTGGGCAGTTTTTCTACATGCACCGAGGCCACGCGGTGCGGCGATTTCAGCACCTTCGCATCGCCGAATGGCCGCCTGAGGGCGGGTTCTCCAGCGTCTGCGATGCCATCGCGCTCGATCAACATGTGGACTTGCAGGAAAAGTCGATCGCGCTGTTGCAGCATATCGGCTGGGAAGGCGTGGCCATGGTGGAATACCGGTGGGATCCGGTCAGCAATCAGGCTGTTCTGATGGAGATCAATGGCCGCTATTGGGGAAGCTATCCCTTGGCCGTGCACAGTGACGCGAACTTCGCGCCGGTTGCGTATTTCCTGGAAAGCGGCCTGGACCTGCCCGACCTCCCGCCCGTGCGCACAGGCATCCGATGCCGGATGATGAGCACCGAGATCAAGCGACTCGCGCGCATCTTTCTCCACCCGGAATTGATCGTTGACCGCTCTTTCAAAACCCGAAAATGGGCCGAGGCGTTCCGATTCGTCGTGGACTTTTTCAGGCCAGGCGTCCGCTACTACGTATGGGACAGCAGCGATCCCAGCCCTTATATTGCCGACCTGAAGACTCTGGTGCGAAAGCTGGCGAGGCGTTGATGCCGATATGCGCAATGCGCTTGCTTCGTCAGGCGCGAAGCAGGTTGGCCGCCATGCGTGCTCCGAATCTCAGCTTCGCTCTGTCCCATGGCGTAAAGCGCGGGATCTGAAACAAATCCGTTTCGCTCCGGGCCGCGCCCCATTCGGTGCTCACGGCGGCATCGAAGCCCAAGTCGCGCGCAATGGCTACGCTTTCGGTGCTGTAGTCTGCTGTCGGCTTGCCATTGGGATAGGCGAACAAGCTCACGCGCTGATCCAGTAGTGCCTCGAGGAAGCGCTTGCTTTCAGCAATCTCGGCGCGCGCTTCCTGCGCTTGCAGGCGCGCGAGGATGGGGTGCGATACCGTATGCGCGCCGATCTGCATGCCCGCACGGTGCATCGCGAGAACCTGTGCCGAAGTCATCATGAGATCAGCGGGCAGTTCAGCCCGCGCCTGTGCTGCGATCTGGTTCACCAGCGAGACCCGCTCGGCAACGGGTTGGTATTTGATCCGGTTGATGATGGCTTCGACAGCGGCTGCCTTTTCAGTGCTTGTCGCAACACGGACCGACTCAAACCCTGGGCCAAGCAATTCCGACAAATCCAGAACGGCCAGCGGAGAATTGCGTACAGACTCGATCACCGTATCGTTCCACATCCGGCCACCATCCAGAAAGCCCGTGGCGATAAAGAAGGTGGCGGGCAAGCCATGGCGCTTGAGAATCGGCAGGGCCACGTTGTGGTTGTCCGCATACCCGTCATCAAAGGTGATCGCGCACGCGCGCTCGGGCAGCGCCTGTGACTTCAGCCGCGACACGGCTTCGTCCAGCGGCAGCACGTTGTACCAGGTCCGCAGCCATTGGCACATGGTTTCGAACCGCGCAGCGTCGACCTCGGCCGGGAAGATCGGATCCGGCACCGGCAACACGCGATGAAATATCAGGATCGAAAGCCGCGCCTTTTTTCCTGCTGGCGAAAGCAGCTTGAATAGATTCTTGTACATGGCTCAACCAGGCTTGTGCACACCAGCATTGGGGACAGGCGCCGTGGCCTTGGGCGGACTGGCCAAGCCGGGCACGGTCAGCCACCCCGGTGCGTACACCGGCTCCCTTTCCCATCCGCGCTTTTCGACCCAAATGCGGGTAAGGACCACCAGCACCATGATGTTGTAGGGGAGGTCAAAATAGGAAAGGCTCAGGAAGGTTCCGCCTACGGCATAGCCGACCAGCGACACCTGGCACATCGCCGCAAGGTCGGCGCACCATCTGGCCTCGGGCACCACATTTTTTTGCGAACGCAGCCAGGCGGCCGAGCGCCAGGTCGCGATCCAGATCGCCAAAAACAGGGCCAAGCCGATGAAGCCATGGTTGCCCATCACCTGGAAGTAGATGCTGTGCGCCGCATGCACGAAATCGGGGTACGGCGAGAACTGCGCAAACAGCTCGGGCCGCGCGGCATTGAAGCCGACCCCGGTCGGATAGCGCAAGGCAATATTCCAGGCGGTCCACCAGGCGCTGATGCGCCCCAGCGAAGACCGGTCCTCCTCGTAGTTGCCGATCGAGGACATTCGGGCCATCCAGGCTTCCGGCATGAAGGCCAGCATTGGGATGGTGGCCAGGATGAGGATCATCGCCATGCCGAACTTGTTCTTGCCGCGCCACCAGAGGAACATCGCCATGGCCCCGATGGCAAGGAACGCGCCGCGCGAATAGGAGCCAATCGCAGCTGCCGCGCACATCAGCATGGTGCCTGTCATTGCCCATTTGCCCCAGACGTTCTTCAGCTGCAGCTGCAGGAACCGCAGAAGCGGAATGGTCATGACCAGGGACAGCGCGAATTCATTGTTGTCTTCGATGAAGGACCCCGGCGGGCCCCAGACACGGTAGTTGCCGCCGGTGAGCACGGTGAAGATGCCGCCCTTCAGGCCCAGGATGGCCAAGGACCCGGCCGCAACCCAGGCCAGCGCCAGGATGTGCTGCTTGTTGCGCAGCAGCATCAGCGCTATCAGGATCATGACGTCGACCTTCATGACCTTTTTCCATTGTTCGTAGTCCCGCGTCACATCCAGGCCCAAAAGCCATGACAGTGTGATCCAGAGCATGAAGATGAAAAAGATGGTGACCGCGCTCGCCTTGAAGGGCGACTCCTTTTCCCGCGTCAGCAACAGCCCAAGCATCGTCGAAGCAGCGGCCATCGCCGCCAGCGGAGCGCTATAGGCCAGGCCCCAGGCGAACCGGTGCGGATTCATGATGCTGAGCCAGGTCCACAGCATCACGCCGATCCAGGGCCTGCGCAGCGCCGCCAGGCAACCCGCAACTACGATGGCAATGATGATGAGATCGCGCATGGTTCTCGAATGTTGTCCACTCAGGCCGCTTCGACCGCCCGGCTCACAATGTAGCGGAACTTGCCGGACTTCTCAGCCGCGATCTCGTCGACGATGCTCACCTGTACGTCCACCCCGGCGCCCAGCCGCTGCTTGAAGCCTGAGACGATGGTGGCCAGTTGCTCATGCCGGAAAACCGGCTCAGTGACCAGCAGCACGCGGGTCAGCTGACGCGTTTCCTGGATCACCTTGAACGATTTCAGGCCGGTCAGGTCGCGCAGTATGTAGATCAGCGACAGCCCATGCATGACGGTGCCGTCCGCCGCCACGACGAAGTCCGTGCTGCGGCCTTGAATCTCCTTGAGCAGCGGCAAGCCGCGCCCGCAACTGCAGGCCTCGGTGCCCAATATCCCGACGTCGCCGGTGCGGTAGCGCACAAAGGGGAAATCACCAGTGGCCAGGTGGGTCACCACGATTTCGCCCGCCACGCCTGGGGGTTGAGCTTGCCCCGCCTCGTCGACGATCTCCACGACCAGGTCCTCCGCCGTGATGTGCATTCCACCGGCTGGGCACTCGTGCGCGATGAAACCCGCATCGCGCCCGCCATAGCCATTGGCGACCTTGCACTGAAAGATGCGGCTGATGGTGGCGCGCTGGTCGTCATACAGGCGCTCGGACGTGACGAAGGCCACCTTGACGCCCAGATCGTTCATGGCCACGCCGCGCTTTTCGGCGTGCTTGGCGATATGGGTGAGCGCCGACGGATAGCCGAACAACATGCGGGGCCGCACCGCGCGAATGGTCGCTATGAAATGGTCCAGCTTGCGCTCCGACATCTCGAACGCCGGCAGCAGCTGCGTACGCATCAGCTTGTCACGCCACAGCTTGATGCGGTCCTGCGTGCCCAGCTCGATCGGCGAGCCCCAGACCACGATCTCGGGGTCGCCGATGTCCACGTCCCACCAGCGGGTGGCACGCCACTTGGCGGCCACATCGTGGCTGACGCGCTTCTTGCCGATGAAAAAAATCAGCGGCTCGCCCGACGAGCCTCCCGTGTTGAAGCGCGCCAGGCCCTGGGCTTGCTGGTGCTTGAGCGCATCGGTGTTGGCGCGGATCACCGATTTGGTCAGGAACGGCAGGCGCTGCAAGTCCTGCACACTGTTTACCGACAAGGGATCGAAGGCCTCGCGTGCGAACAGTTCGCGGTAATAAGGCACATGCGCACCGATGTCCGCCAACAGCGCGCGCAGGCGCTTGAGCTGCAGCTCGGCGATCTGGTCCGCGCTCCACCATTGCGCCTCTTCCATCTGGCGCCGCACGGCCACGGTGTCATGGCCTTTGAGCCGCTCCTGGAGCGGGAACAGCAGGGATGCGATGAGCGAGGTGTAGCCGAAAGCCATGTGTGGTCTGGGGGCTAGGCAACGGCCGGTCGATGCAGCGAATCGCCGCGCCCGATGGCGTGGTACTCGATGTCCATCGAACGCACCAGTTGCGGGTCGAACAGGTTGCGGCCGTCGAAGATCAATGGCTGCTTGAGGGCCGCCCGGATATCGGGGAAGTTGGGACTCTTGAATTCGCGCCACTCGGTCACGATCAGGAGCGCATCGGCATCCTGCAGCGCGTCCGTTTGCGACTGGGCGAAGCTCAAGCCTGGCACGTCGCCGAAGATGCGCCGCGCCTCGGTCATGGCGACAGGGTCGTAGGCCTGCACGCGGGCGCCTCGGCGCAATAGCTCGGCCACGATGACACGACTGGGCGCGTCGCGCATGTCGTCGGTGTTGGGCTTGAATGCCAGACCCCAGAGCGCGAACACGCGCCCACTGAGGTCCTCGCCGAAGCGGGTGACCACCTTGGAGACCAGCACGTGCTTCTGGCGGTCATTGGCGGCCTCCACGGCAGCCAGCACGCCGAGCGCCAAGCCATGATCGCGGCCGGTACGCAGCAAGGCTTTCACATCCTTCGGGAAGCAAGAACCGCCGTAGCCCGCGCCAGGGTAGAGAAAATGCGTGCCGATGCGCGGGTCGCTGCCAATGCCGCGCCGCACCAGCTCGATATCGGCACCGACCTGTTCAGCGAGCAGCGCCAGCTCGTTCATGAAGCTGATGCGCGTCGCCAGCATGGCGTTGGCGGCGTACTTCGTGAATTCGGCACTGCGCAGGTCCATCAGCTGCAGACGGTCGTGGTTGCGCGTGAAAGGCGAGTACACGGCGCGCATGAGCAGCACCGCGCGCTCGTCATCGGCGCCGATGATGATCCGGTCGGGCCGCATGAAGTCTTCCACCGCATCGCCTTCCTTCAGGAACTCCGGGTTGCTGACGACGGCGAACTCCATCGAGAGGCCGCGCTTGGCGAGCGCATCCTGGATCGTCTCGCGAACCCTGTCGGCCGTTCCCACGGGGACGGTGCTCTTGTCGACAATGACCTTGTAGTCGGTCATGTGCGCGCCGATGCTGCGCGCCGCGGCCAGCACGTACTGCATATCGGCAGATCCGTCTTCGTCGGGCGGCGTCCCGACACCAATGAACTGCAGGGTTCCATGGCCCACCGCCAGCGCGACATCGGTCGTGAATTGCAGGCGGCCCGCGGCCACGTTGCGATGGACCAGAGCCTCCAGACCGGGCTCATGGATCGGAATGCCACCTTCGTTGAGGATGCGGATTTTCTCCTCATTCACATCGAGGCAGACCACATGGTTGCCCATTTCCGAAAGGCAGGCGCCAGTGACCAACCCGACATAACCCGTACCGACAACTGTGACCTTCATACCGTAGACCTTTCAGGGGAGGATGCCGGCGTCTGGGCGCGGTGCTCCAACACCATCCAGAAACCCAGCCAGCGTAATTCTTCGCGCGGCACGGCACGGAAGTTTCCTGCCAGGCGACTCGCGATATCGTCGATTTGCGATAGCGCCAACATTTCTGTCGGCACCAGGGTCTTGAATCGCAGACCACTTTGTTCAACCCACTCACGGTACTTGTCCAGGCGCCAGCGGTTGGGAAACCCCTTCTTGCTGTACATCAGGCCGTAGGTGGTATCGGACCACGTCAGAAAATCCAGCGGCTTGTGTTGATCGAGTCCATGGCTGCGCAGGTCGACGCAATGGATGGACACACCATCCTTGCGCAGCGCGGCCGCCACGTCGGCAAGCGTCTGGTCCAGCCGATTGACATGCTCCAGGACCGCGCGCGAGATCACCAGGTCATAGCCGGCATGTTCGCGCGCCAAGCCATCGCGTGAGACCGTGTACTGCACCTTTTCCGGCAAGAAACCGCTTTCCGGCTTTCCTGGTTCCCGAAAGGCGGAACAGGCCCTTGTGTGCGCCTCGCCGACAAGCGAATCGATGAGCGCACGGTACACCGCGGCGTTGGTGTCGGAGATTCGCTCGAGCGGGAACCGGTCGACGCATCGGACAAAAGCCGCGCCATGGGCGTACAAAAGCAATGCAACGCCGAGGATGTCACCAGGCCCGTATTCCAGGACGGTCTTTCCCGACAGGAAGTCTTCAAATGCCGCGGTGTCGAGATTCAACTGCGCGGCATAGTCGGCATAGCACTGGCGAAAATACTCGGCAATCTCACCGACGTTGACTTCGCCTTCTCCGCGGCCGGTCTGGCCCGTCAGCCGGACATAGAGCGATGGCGCCACGCGCGCGATCTGGTTGGACACGAACGCTTTTCCAAAGCGCGCAATGTCCTGCAAAGGTCGATTCATGAGGCCACCTTGCGGGTCTGCGCCCCGGCGGCGCCGGCGCTTGCGGTCAGCGCACGAAATTCCGATTCAAGGTCATCGATGCGCCGGTCCCAGGTGTTCGCCTCGGCGTATTGGCGAATGCGCGCGCGATCCCAGGGCGTCAGCAAGGCCTGCGCCAGCGCGGCGCCAAGCTGCGGCTGGTCGTCGAAGGGCACGATCGCACCCAGTTCGGGCGCGTTCACGACCTCGCGATTGCCACCCACGTCGGTGGCAACCACAGGCAAGCCACAGGCCATGGCCTCCAGCAGCACATTGGCCCAGCCTTCGTTGCGGGTGGACAGGGCAAACACGTCCGCGGCGGACAGCACGCGGTGCAAGTCCTTGGAAGCGACCGGCCCCAGGAAGCGCACGCAGTCAGCCAGCCCGAGGGAATCGCGCAATGCATGCAGGCGCTCGGTCCAGTCGCCCTCGGGGCTTGGGCCCCCGACCACCAGGTATTGCAGGGCCGGAAATTGGCGCCTCAGCGCGGGCAGGCATTCCATCACGCGGTGAAAGCCCTTGCGCTCGACCAAGCCCCCCACAGTCACCAGCACGGGTGCGTCCACCGGCAAGCCCAAAGCGTCGCGCGCCTGCGCCCGGGGTATGGCCTGGAAACGCTCGATATCGACGCCGTTGCCGACCACCCTGGTCTTGTGTGCATCAATGCCCAAGGACAGCGCGACCGCACGCAGCGACTCCGAAACGGTGAAGACCCGGTCCGCACGCTCCAGCGCACGGCGCAGGCGGGGACGCAGCACCGGATCGCGCGCATGGCGTTCCTCGGTGCCGCGCAGCGTCACGGTGACGGGCACATCCAGCCAGCGGCCCAGCAGCCCGGCGGCATAGCCGTCCGGATAGCCGAAGTGGGAGTCGATCAGGTCCAGCCGACCTTCGCGCTTGAGCCGGCGCAAACGGGGATAGGCACCCAGGGCCATCAGCCGACCATCAAGGCTTTTCAGGAACCCAGGGAGGGAGAGGAATCGCGGAAACCAGACGTCGACGCCTTGCTGCTGCTCGAACGCCGGCGCTCCTGGGCGAAAACCCGGCCGCCAGCGGCGCAACAGCCCCTGCAAGGGAAACCACGGCGTCGGCGCAACCACGGCCAGCGGCATGCGCCGGCCGACCCGAAACATGCGCTCGCGTACAAAGAGCCCCGCCCCGGGTTGCACGCTGCTGGGAAACAGGCTGCTGAAAACCACCACGTTGGGGTATGCCGAAGCTGGCGCCACTTTCATGTCCGCCCCCCATTGACCAGCTGCGAATAGGGCTGCGAATAACGCGCCACGCTGGCGGACCAGTTGCGCTCGCTTTCCACAAACTGCCGCCCCGCGCCGCGCAATTGGGGCCAGAGCTCGCGCCGCGCGAGCAAGTCGCACACCGCATTGGCCAGTGCGTCGGCGCTGCCGGCGCGAAACAGCCAACCGGTCTCTTGATGGCGGATCAGCTCGCGGTGGCCGCCCACGTCCGACGCGACCAGGAGCCGCCCCTGCGCCATGGCCTCCAGCGGCTTGAGCGGCGTGACCAGTTCGGTCAGGCGCATGGAATGGCGCGGGTAGGCCAGCACGTCGACCAGGTCGTAGTACTGCTGCACTTCCGTATGCGGCACGCGGCCGGTGAACACAACCTTGTCTTGCACGCCCAGGCGTACCGCTTGCGCCTTGAGCGCGGCATCTTGCGGGCCGCCGCCGACCAGCAGCACGCGGACGTCCGGCAGGCGTTTCAGGATCTGCGGCAACGCATCGAGCAGCAGATCCAGGCCTTCGTAGGCGTAGAACGAACCGATGAATCCGATGACGGTGGGATTGCCGTTGGCCAGACCCAACTTGGCCTTGAGCGCCAGGTTAGGCGCGCCACCGGGGTCGAAGGACTCAATGTCCACCGCATTGGGAATCACGGTGACCTTGGATTCGGCAAGGCCGCGCCCCACGATGTCCGAGCGCAGCCCCTCGCAGATCGTGAAGACGTGGTCGGCGCGCTTCAAGGCACGGGTTTCCAGGTGGCGGGTCAGCCGATAACGCAGGCTGCCTTCGGTGGTGGTGCCATGGTCCACCGCCGCGTCCTCCCAAAAGGCACGCACTTCATACACAACCGGGATGCCCAATCGCTTGCCCACACGCAGCGCAGGAATGGCGTTGAGCACGGGCGAATGCGCGTGAAGAATGTCCGGGCGCAGTTGCTGCGCCACTTCGAGCAAGCGGCGCTCCACCTGCCGGATCAGCGCTGCTTCGCCAAGGCCGGGCAAGCGCATCGCAGGCGGTGCGGATGGGGTACGGTAGAAGCGCCAGCCGTCGACGTCTTCCTCCAGCTGCGTGCTGCCCACATGCTTGGGGCTGGTCAGGTGAAACGTCTCCCAGCCCAGCTTGCGCTGCTCGCGCAGGATGGACAGGGTACGAAAGGTGTAGCCGCTATGCAGGGGAATCGAGTGGTCAAGAACATGCAGGATGCGCGTCATGCTCGCGCGCCCTCATCCATGACGTTGCGCAGGAACGCTTCGAACATCACGATCGTCCACAGCGGCGCGCTGTAGTCGCGCGCGCCCGAGTTGTGCGCCTGCACCAGATGCTCCAGGTAGGCACGGTTGAACCAGCCGGTTTCTGCCAGGCGCGGACCGAGCACCGCATCCTGCACGCGCTGCTTGAGCGGACCCCGGAACCAGCGCGCCAGCGGCACCGAGAAGCCCATCTTCGGCCGGTAAAGAATATCGGCCGAGAGGTGCGGCTCCATCGCCTTCTTGAGCAGGTACTTGCCTTCCTGGCCGCGCACCTTGAGCGAAGACGGCAGCGTGGCCATCCACTCGATGAGCTTGTGGTCCATCAAGGGTTCGCGCACTTCCAGTGAATGCGCCATGCTGGCGCGGTCGACCTTGGTGTTGATGTCGCCCACCAGGTAGGTCTTGAGATCGAGGTACTGGATCAGCGCCAGCGGATCGTCTGTGTCGGCGCGCTTGGCGTGGTAGCGGAACACTTCTTCCGCGTTGTAGCCGTTGATGGCGGCCTTGAAACTGTCGCTGAAGAGTTCATTGCGCATCGGGTCGCGCAGGATGGAGACCGAGTGGAAGTACGCTTCCACCGAATCGCGGGCCATGCCCTCGAACGTGGTTTTCGCGCGGAACATGCGCGGCGCCCAGTCGGCCTTCGGATAGACCCGCCCCAGTGTCTTGAACAAGGGCTGGCGCACCGACATCGGCAGTGCCGAGCGCATGCGCTCTTCCATCAGGTGCAGTCGGTAGCGGCGGTAGCCGCCGAAGGTCTCGTCGCCGCCGTCGCCCGACAGCGCCACAGTCACGTGCTTGCGCGCCAGCTGGCACACGCGGTAGGTCGGGATGGCCGAGCTGTCCGCATAGGGTTCGTCGTACAGGCGCGCCAGGGTGTCGATCAGGTCGAAGTCGTCGCTCTTGACCACCTCAAGCCGGTGATTGGTCTTGTAGCGGTCGGCAACGGTTTGCGCGAATTCGGATTCATTGAAGGTGGGGTCGTCAAAACCGATCGCGCAGGTGTTGACCGGCTCGGCCGAGAGGCCGGCCATGGTCGCCACCACCGCGCTGGAGTCCACGCCACCGGAGAGAAACGCGCCAAGCGGCACTTCGGCAATCATGCGCAGCCGCACCGACTCCTTGAGCTTCTCGTTGAGCGTGGCGCAGGCTTCGTCCACGCCGATGGGGCTGTTGGGCTTGAAGCGCACGTCCCAGTATTCGCGCGGCTCGCCCACCGGTTGGCCGCGGCGGATCGCCAGCGTATGCGCGGGAGGAAGCTTGCGCGCCTGGCGGAAGATCGTGCGCGGCTCGGCCACGTAACCCAGAGCGAAGTACTCCTCGACGGCGCGCGGGTCGATGTCGCGCTTCAAGCCGCCATGCGCGAGCAAGGACTTGAGTTCGGAGCCGAACAGCAAGGTGCCGTCATCCAGCAACGCGTAGTACATCGGCTTGACGGCCATGCGGTCGCGCGCGATGAAAAACGTTTCGCGGTTGCGGTCCCACAAGGCAAAGGCAAACATGCCGCGCAACCGTGTCACGCAGTCTTCACCCCAGGCTTCCCAGGCGTGCACGATGCATTCGGTGTCGCTCTTGGTGTGAAACTTGTAGCCCAGCGCCTGCAACTCCGGGATGAGGTCCTGGTAGTTGTAGATTTCGCCGTTGAAGACGATCACCACCGTCTTGTCCGCATTGAACAAGGGCTGCTGCCCCGTGGACAGGTCGATGATGGACAGGCGGCGATGCCCCAGGCCGACGCCGGGTTCGATGTGCATGTCGCCCTCGTCGGGGCCGCGGTGCAGCTGCGATTCGTTCATGCGCTGCAGCACGGCCGGGTTGATTGCGCGCTTGCCTCGGGTGTCAAAAATGCCGGTGATTCCACACATGATTTATCCGCCTGGGGTTTTGGTCTGCGCTTTACGCATCTGCTGGTCGTACACGCCCTGATAAGTGGCCACCATGGCCTGCATGCTGAAGCGTGCCTCGGCGCGCTCGCGGCCCGCCTGGCCCATGCTGCGGGCAAGCTCCGGCGCGGTCGCCAGCCGCACGATGCTTTCCGCGATGGCGGCAGGCCTGTCCGCGGGAACAATCTCGCCGGTCCGGCCATGCTCCACGAGATCCGCGTTGCCACCAACATCGGTCGCAACAACGGGCAAGCCGGTGGCCATGGCTTCAAGGATGGTATTGGAAATACCTTCGGCCAGCGACGGCAGCACGAAGCAATGGAGCGCGCGCATGATGTCGGGCACGTCGGTGCGCTCGCCAGGCAGCCAGGCCAGCTCGGCCACGCCGGCCTGCTCCAGCACGGCCAGCGATTGCGCGCGAAGCGGCCCCTCGCCCACCATCACCAGCCGGAGTCTGGCCTTGAGCCCGGGCGCCATTTGCAAGGCCAGCACAAAAGCACGGGCCAAGGTCAACTGGTCCTTGACGGTTTGCATGCGCCCGACGGTCCCGACCAGCCAGTGGTCGGCCGAACCGAAGGGGCAACCCGCCAGGGGCGCGCGCGCTCCCGGTGCAGGGCTGAAGCGCCCGAAGTCGACGCCGTTGTAGACCTGGGTCAACCGCTCGCCAGGGACGTTGACCTTCTCGGACAAGTACTGCGCCAGGTCGCGCGACAGCGCGAAGTAGTGGCTTACGAATGGTTTGTAGATCTTGCGCATCCGCTGGTAGGTGCGGTTGCTGCCGTCCAGATCCCCGACATCACGGCCATGCTCGCCGTGAATGCGCACCGGCACGCCGGCGGCCCAGGCCGGAACCTGCACCTCCAGTGCGGCCAGATTGCGGCTGTGCACGATGGCGGGCCGCAGGCGCCTGAACAGGCTGTAGAGCTGCGGGTAAAGCCAGATTCCATGGCCCGGCGGCTTCTTCAAGGCGATGAATTCAACGTCATGGCGGCGCACCCGTTCGCGGAAATCGGTCACGTCGGTCAACGCCAGCACGGCATGCCGGTAGGCATTGCCGGGCATGTGGTTGATGAGATTGACGACGCCGTTTTCCAGGCCGCCGGTATCGAAGCGGTACATCACATGCACCACCAGCGGACGCTCGTCGGCCTGCGTACTGGAGGCGACGCTGCCGGTATCGAGGGTTTGCATGTTCGCCGCCCGGAGTTTGGGTCGCCGCCTAGAGGCGCCAGACCTTGTAGCCTTGCGCCTCGATGCTGCGGCGGTCGAAGGCGGACTTGACGTCGATGAACGCGCCGCCCTTCACCATTTTCTTGCCCAGGTCCTCGACCCCGAGCGCCGCGTACTCCTTGTGCGCCACCGCCGCCACGATCGCATCGGCGCGCGGCAATTCGTCCCAGGACAGGAGCCGCACACCGTACTCGTGCATGGCTTCCTCGGGCTCGGCCTGCGGGTCGGTCACGCACACCTCAACCCCATACGACTTGAGTTCGTTGATGATGTCGATCACCTTGGAGTTGCGCAGGTCGCCGCAGTTTTCCTTGAAGGTCAGGCCCAGCACATTGACCTTGGCGCCCTTGATGTAGCTGCCCGAGGCGATCATGTGCTTGATGGTCTGCTCGGCGATGAACTTGCCCATGCTGTCATTGATGCGGCGCCCGGCCAGGATGACCTGCGGGTGATAACCGATCATGTCGGCCTTGTGCGTCAGGTAGTACGGATCGACCCCGATGCAGTGGCCGCCCACCAGGCCTGGCTTGAAGCGCAGGAAGTTCCACTTGGTTCCCGCGGCTTCCAGCACCTCGGTGGTGTCGATGCCGATCTTGTCGAAGATGATGGCCAGCTCGTTCATCAGCGCGATGTTCAGGTCGCGCTGGGTGTTCTCGATGACCTTGGCCGCCTCGGCCGCCTTGATCGAAGAAGCCCTGTGCACGCCCGGCACGATGATGCGCTCATACAGCGCCGCGACCTTGTCCAGCGTCTCGGGTGTATCGCCGGAGACCACTTTCAAGATCTTGGTGAGCGTGTGTTCCTTGTCGCCGGGGTTGATGCGCTCGGGCGAGTAGCCGACGAAGAAGTCCTGCTTCCACTTGAAGCCCGATTCGCGCTCCAGCACCGGGATGCAGACCTCTTCCGTCGCGCCCGGGTACACGGTGGACTCGTACACCACGATGGCGCCCTTTTTCATGTGGCGCCCCACGCTCGTGCTGGACCCGATGAGCGGGCGAAAGTCCGGGATGTGTGCCGCGTCCACCGGCGTGGGCACCGCCACGATGATGATGTCGGCCTCCCCCAGCATGGCCGGGTCCGCGGTGTATTGCGCGTACTTGGCCAGGCTCATCTCTTCATCCGAGAGCTCGCGCGAAGGGTCGACGCCGCGAAGGCAGGATTCGACTTTGGGCAGCGCGATGTCAAAACCGATGGTCTTCACATGCTTGCCGAACTCCACCACCAATGGAAGACCCACGTAACCCAACCCGATCACAGCCACAACACTCATCTGAACGCCCTCTGAAGTTCTCTGTTTCGATTTTAGGTGATCGACATCATTGCGCGGCCATTGTTTGCCGCAGCCAGGCGTCGATCGCAACCAGGTTGCCAGCCGCGAACGACCGGAGCACAGCGTCGGCGCTCCCCGCCTGGTCCTTGGTGGCGTAGAAAATCACGACCGCCGACTCGTCACCCTGCCCCAGCAACCGGTACAGCGCGCTGTAGATCTTGGCCACATGGTCGCTGGCGGTGAAGCGGCCGTTGACCCAATAGACCTGCCACACAGCCAGGCGCTCACCGCCGGAAGACAGCAGCGAGGTCTGCGCACGGACCTCGGCAGTGCGCATCGCCGGCAGGCCCTCGCCTGGTGTCACATTGCCAAGGCTGCCGCGAACCGGCTCCCAGGAGGGATCCTTGGCTTTGACCAGCGTGTTGTCGGAGCTGACCAACTTGCGCTGGTAGTCCTGGTTGCGGTAATAGCCTACGTACAGCCCCACCGCCTTGCCCTCTCGCGTGTAGGCGGCGCTGGTTTGGGCCGACGGGCCTTGGAACGCCGGCAGCCAGCCGGACATGGGCTGCTGCCGCGCTTGCCAGCCGTCGGCCAGCGCAGCCGGCGCCGTCAACTGCACCGCGCCCTGGCGCTCGGCCCTGGCGATGCCCCACTCCATCGCATGCGGCAAAGCGACCACCAATGCCGCCGCCACCATCATGGGCCAGGCCGCCATGGCCTTGCCGATCGGTGCTCGCGCCGCTGCCGCCGGTGCCGATTTCGTGGCCACCGCAGGCTCCGCCCAACGCGCGCCGACCATGAACATCAGCATGATGACCACGCCGAAAAAGAGCCAGCCATACACCAGGTGGTCCACGCCAGCCGCGAGCTTGTTGCCCGAGAGATGGCCGAGCATGACGATGATGTAGGCGCGCAGCCAGTTGGCCGCCACCGGCACCAGGATGGAAATGCCGACAAAAATCCAGCGCCGCTTGGTGGTCCGGTAGTTGAGGTAGGCGAACAGGGTGCCCACCGTCAGCGAAGCAATCAGGTAGCGCACCCCGCTGCAGGCCTCGACCACGGACCAGCTCCCCGAGGGGATGATGAAGTTCAATCCTTCGCGGTAGACCGGGATGCCGGAGGCGCGCAACGCGAGCACCGTGAAATTGGCCGTCCACTCCATGAGTTGCGGCATGAGGAACTCGCCGAGCGGCACCGCGAAGAACAAAAAGCCCAAAGCAAACATCATCGCGCGCGCCACGGTCCACCCCAGCACGGCCGGAACAGCCGAGACCAGCAAGGCGGCCAGCGCCAGCTGTGCCACTGAATTGACTGCCGCCAAGTCGCCAAGCAGCCACAGCACCGATGCGCCAAGCAGCGGCAGCAGGCCCAAGGCGGAGGGCTGCGGCACCAGGCGGGCCAATTCAGCGCGCTGCCGCCAGATCAGCCACAGCACGATGGGCGGCACAAGGAAGCCGTGCGTGAATGTTTCGGAGCGGGCCCAGATGGTGGCCGTCGCCAATGCCGTCTCGCGGTAAAGAAAGAGGATCGCACCCAGCAGCAACACCAGCGGAACCCAGGCGCGGTGCCAGGCGGCTGCGGCGGTGGGCACCGGTGCGGCTGGTGCGGAGGTACCGGGGTTGGCCACGTTTGGAACCGCAGTGCTGAGGGTTGCCATGCCGGGATCTGCCAGGTCAGACGTTGCTCGTTGGTTCATGGCGCCGTGATTGCTTCCCCCGCAGGCTGCGGATATACGCCGCGCGCACCGGCGCCGATATGGCGGTCGATCACCGAGAGGTGCGCCGCCCAGCTATAAGCCTGAACCACTCTGTGCCGCCCGGCGGTGCCGATCGCGTCGGCCCGGGCAGGATCACCCAGCAGCGCATTGACTTCGCGCGCGAAGTCGCTCTCCTCTTGCGCCGCGATGAGTTCGGTTCCTTGCTGCGCATCAATCGCCTCCACACACGATTGCGATGCGACCACAGGCCGCGCCATGGCCATGGCTTCGAGAATCTTGTTCTGGATGCCGCGCGCCACGCGCAGCGGCGCCACCACCACGGCCGCATATTGCAGGTAGGGCCGCACATCGGGCACCGTGCCGGTCACGACCACGGACGCGTTGGCCAGCGCCAGCACGTTTGCCGGCGGGCTGCGCCCCACGATGTAGAAGCGCAGCGCGGGCTGGCTCTTTTTCAGCGCGGGGAAGATGTCATTGGCGAACCACATCACGGCATCGATGTTAGGCCAATAATCCATGGCGCCGGTGAACACCACCGGCACCTCGTTGGCGCCAAACGGCGAGGCGCGCGCCGGATCGGGTGAGAAAAAATCGGAATCCACGCCGTTGCCGATGGCCTCGACCTTGGCGGCGCATTCAGGCGCGGCATTGCGAAACAGCGTGGACTCGTTTTCTGTCACGAAAAATGAACGCTGCGCCTTGGCCGCCACCGACCGCTCGTAGGCGAGAAGCCGCTCGCCCTCGCGCCGGTACAGCCACGACAGGGGCCAGCGGTGATTCGGCGCGTACTGGGTCCACTTCGCGGAATCGACGTCGACGAAATCCACCAGCACCGGAATATCCGTGACCTCGTGCGCAAACTGCGCCATCGCCGAGGAAAACACGACGACCGCGTCGATGCGGTGCTTGGCCAGGATCTCCCGAACCCAGGCCTGCAGCGCCGGGGAGCGGTAGTAGTCCAGGGTCAATGGCCGGCCGCCGAGCAACGCGCCCAGGCTGCGCACCTTGGCCGCGCGCGGATGCAGCCGGGTGACGTGCAGATCGGTGCACAGCCCGCGCACCGTGTCGACATGGACTTCATCTTCCGGATCGTCGACGAAGGTACCGAGAAAAACGCGGTGCCTGGCGCCGAGATGCTTGAGCAAATGGTACGAGCGCACCTTGTCGCCCTTGTTCGGCGGATAGGGCAAGCGGTGCACAAGATAGAGCAGGTTGCCCATGGCCAGCGTCACCCGAGGTTGCGAACGATGAAGGGTCCAAGCCAGTTGGCCAGGCCGATCGGCATGCGGCGCCAGGTTTCGATCAGCAACCGGTACTTCGCGTTGGAAGGATTGTTCTGCGGCACCGAGTCGCGCTTGTACAGGCAGTATTCGTAATGCAGGGGCTTGGGCTCGAAGCCCCAATTCTTCTTGAACGAGTAAGAACCCGTGCCCTGCTTGCTGCGGCCATAGTCGAAGACCTTGAGTCCGCGCGCGCAGGCCCGGCGCATCAGTTCCCAGTACTTGAAGTCGTTGCCTGCGAGGTCGCGCGCCGCTTCGTCGTCTCCGGCGTAGTACGGCAGCACCTCATCGCGAAAATAAAAACTCAGCACGCTGGATAGCGGCCGGCCGTCGGGCCCGGTGACGGTGAGCACTTCGCAATCGGCGCCGAACTTCTGCATCAGGGCCGCGAAGTAGCGCTTGGGCATGGCCGGCGTGCCGTGGCGATGCACATTGTCGGCGTAGAGGTCGAAGAACCGGTCGACGTTGGTGTCGATGTGGCTGACCAGGCCGTTCTTGATGCCCTTGCGCACCATCGCACGCTGCTTGCGCGGAATGGCGAGCATGTTCGCCTCTTCCTCGGCCAGGATTTCCTTGCGGAAAGTCACGTACAGGTCTTGCAGCGGCCAGTCCGTATGGCGCCGGTTTACATTGCGAAGCTCCAGGTGCTCCACGCCCAGGCGCTGCGCAAGCTGCTGAGCATGGGCTTCCAGTGCATCGGCCACGGCCGGGCTGGTAGCAATGGCGCCGCCATAAACCGCGAACGGCAGGCCGATCAGCGACTTGCCGAACAGCATGCTGCGCACATGGGCCAGCGGCAGAATGCCTTCGATGTGCCCTTCCTGTTCGACATAGAGGAAGTAGGTGTTGTGGCGAAACACCTCGCGCACGATGTCCTGCCAGCCGGCGCGGTGGAAGAAACTGGCGTCGGGGTGCGCCATGACAAAGGCGTCCCAGCGTTTGGCGCCAGCTTCGTCTTGGGGTGCGAGGGTTTGTATGCTCAACATGTGCGGCGTATCAAGCGTGCGCCGCGGACACAGGGGTCCTGCCCAGGAAGATCTGGTCCATGCGGCCCCAGCGGAAGTCGCGCAAGAGGCGCTGCAGGCGGTTTTCCATGCGGCTGATGTTGACGTAGTGCCGAAAGCGCGTCTTGGCGTTGATGCCCTCGACGCGCGGTTGACCGGAATCGATCTCCCACGGATGGAAGTAAAAAATCGCCGACTCGCCCTCACTGGCGTTGACCTTGCGCAGCATCCAGCGCGAGACCGAGTACGGCAGCAGCCTGAAGTAGCCGCCGCCGCTGGAGGGCAGGTTGCGCTGGAACATGCGCAAGGTGGTCGGCGGGATTTCGGTCAGGCCGTCGCGCACCTTGTAGGCAAAGCGCGGCGAGTCGGGCATGCCGTAATGGTCGTGCTGAATCGGGTAGACGCTGGAGCTGTAGCGGTAGCCTGACTCCTGCAGGCAATCGAAGGCCCAGAGGTTGCCGGTGCCAATCGAAAAGCTCGGTGCGCGGTAGCCAATGACTTCCACGCCGCCAATGTCTTCCAGCAGTTTTTTTGCGGTCTGGATGTCGCTGGAGAACGCCTCGCGCGACAGGTCGCTGGCGCGCTCATGGCCGTAGCCGTGGCTTGCCAGTTCGTGGCCGTCCTGCACGATGCGCCGTACCAGTTGCGGGTAACGCTCGGCGATCCAGCCCAGCGTAAAGAAGGTCGCCTTGGTTTCCTGGCCGGCCAGCATGTCCAGGATGCGATTGACGTTGCGCTCCACGCGGCATTCACGCGAGGGCCAGTCCGAGCGGGAGATATAGGGCGCGAACGCGGACACCTGGAAGTAGTCTTCCACGTCGATGGTCATCGCGTTGGCGATGGGTGACGCGGACAGGATCGATGGCGCGGACATGGCGGTGCCTTCGGCTCTCAAGCTTTTTGCGCCGCGGCCTGGCGC
>DATILI010000035.1:0-79291 GCA_035476635.1 Burkholderiaceae bacterium
GACCTCTGCGTGATCAGCGCCGACCATGGCTGCGACCCGACGCGGCCGGGCAGCGACCACACGCGCGAGCATGTGCCGCAACTGTTCTTCGGGCCCGGCGTGGCTGGTGGCGACTTCGGCGTGCGCGACAGTTTTTGCGACTTGGGGCAGACGCTGGCCGCCCATCTGGGCCTGCCCCCACTTGAACACGGAGTCATCGTTCAATGAGCACCGACGCCACGAGGCTCAACCCGGGCACCGCGCTGGACCTGGCCCGTGTGCGTGCGGCACGGGTCAACCAGCCCGCGGTGGTGCGGCGCACGGCCAGCCTGGCGGCGCGCCGCTCGGTGAAAAAAGACTTCCAGGCCGCCTGGCTGGTCAAGGCGATCCAGTGCATGGACTTGACGACACTGTCGGGCGACGACACACCGGGCCGGGTGCAGCGCCTGTGTGCGAAGGCGCGCCGGCCCTTGCGTGGTGACCTGCTCCAGGCCCTGGGCCTCACGGACTTGCGCGTCGGCGCGGTCTGCGTCTACCACGAGATGGTGCAGGCGGCCGCGGCCAGCCTGCAAGGCAGTGGCATCCCTGTGGCGGTGGTGTCCACCGGCTTCCCGGCCGGGCTCTCGCCGATGGAAACCAAGCTGCGCGAGATTGAACTGTCCGTGGCCGCGGGTGCGCAGGAAGTCGACATCGTGATCAGCCGGCGCCACGGCCTCACACACGACTGGCAGGCGCTGTATGACGAAGTGCGCGCCTTTCGCGCGGCCTGCGGCGGCGCCCACCTGAAAACCATTCTCGCCACCGGCGACCTGCAGACGCTGGAAAACGTGGCGCGTGCCTCGTGGGTCTGCATGATGGCCGGTGCCGACTTCATCAAGACCTCGACCGGCAAGGAAGGCGTGAACGCGACCTTGGAGGTGTCGCTCGTGATGGTGCGCGCGATCCGCGAGTTCTTCGAAGAGACCGGCCATGTGGTCGGCTACAAGCCGGCCGGCGGCATCAGCACGGCCAAGACGGCACTGAACTACCTGTCGCTGATGAAAGAGGAGTTGGGCAACCGCTGGCTCGACCCGCAGCTGTTTCGCATCGGCGCCTCCAGCCTGCTCACCGACATCGAGCGCCAGCTTGAACACCACGTCCATGGTTACTACAGCGCCGCATGGCGCCATGCCATGCCCTAGCGCCTGAGGACCCACGCATGCCCAAGATTTCCGAAATTCTCAGCACCATGGACTACGGCCCCTCTCCTGAATCAGCAGACCAGGCCCACGCCTGGCTGAACGAACGCGCACGGTGCTTTGGCCATTTCATCGACGGCCGCAACGTCGCGGGCCTGGCCCACTTCGACAGCATCAATCCCGCGACCGGCGCGGCGCAGGCCCGGATCGCGCAAGCCACGCCAGATCAGGTGCAAGCCGCCGTCGATGCGGCCGCAAAGGCCTTGCCCGCCTGGGACAAACTGGGTGGCCACGGCCGCGCACGCCATCTCTATGCGCTGGCGCGCGCGCTGCAAAAGCACAGCCGCCTGTTTGCGGTGCTGGAAACGCTGGACAACGGCAAGACGATCCGCGAGAGCCGCGACATCGACATCCCGCTGGCTGTGCGCCATTTCTATCACCATGCCGGCTGGGCCCAGTTGCTGGAACGCGAGTTCCCGGGGCATGCGGCGCTCGGCGTGGTCGGGCAGATCGTGCCCTGGAACTTCCCTTTGCTGATGCTGGCCTGGAAGATCGCGCCGGCGCTGGCTTGCGGCAATACCGTGGTGTTCAAGCCGGCCGAGCAGACCTCGCTGACGGCCCTGCTGTTCGCCCAGATCTGCACCGAAATCGGCCTGCCGCCGGGCGTGGTCAACATCGTCACCGGCGATGGCACCGTCGGGCAGAGCATCGTCACGCACCCGGGCATCGCCAAGATCGCCTTCACCGGCTCGACCGAAGTCGGCCGTGCGATCCGGCGCGCGACGGCGGGCTCGGGCAAGAAGCTGAGCCTGGAGCTGGGCGGCAAGTCGCCCTTCATCGTGTTCGCCGATGCCGATCTGGACGCGGCGGTCGAGGGCCTGGTGGACAGCATCTGGTTCAACCAGGGCCAGGTTTGCTGCGCCGGCTCGCGGCTGCTGGTGCAAGAAGGCACGGCCGAGCGCCTGGTCAGCAAGCTGAAGGGCCGCATGGCGACGATCCGCGTGGGCGACCCGCTGGACAAATCCATCGACATGGGCAGCCTGGTGGACCGCGTGCAATGGACTCGTGTCAGCGGCTTTGTGGACCGGGCGCGCGAACAGGGCGCCCAGATCTGGCAATCGTGCGCCAGCGACCTGGCCAAGGCCAGTGAAGGAAGCTGCTTTTATCCGCCGACGCTCGTCACCGGCGTGGACACGGCGTTCGAGATCGTGCAGCAGGAAGTGTTTGGCCCGGTGCTAACCGTGCAGACGTTCCGCACGCCCAACGAAGCGGTGGAGCTGGCCAACAACACGCCCTACGGTCTGGCGGCCTGCGTCTGGAGCGAGTCGATCGGACTGGCACTGGAAGTGGCGCCGCGCCTGAAGGCTGGCGTGGTCTGGGTCAACACCGCCAACCAGTTCGACGCGGCCTGCGGCTTTGGCGGCTACCGCGAGTCGGGCTTCGGCCGCGAGGGCGGGCGCGAAGGATTGCGCGAGTATCTGGCGGCGCCGCTGCCGGCCGTGCCGACGAAGGCGCGCCCGGCCGGCGAGGCTGTGACCACCAGCGTCGTCGTCGACACGCCGCCCATCGACCGCACGCCCAAGCTCTATATCGGTGGCAAGCAGGTGCGACCCGACAGCGGCTACAGCCGCAGCGTTTTTGCCGCCGACCGCCTGCTCGGCGTCGTACCCGAAGGCAATCGCAAGGACATTCGCAACGCGGTCGAGGCCGCGCGCGCGGCCAGTGGCTGGGAGCGCCAAAGCGCGCACGGCCGCGCGCAGGTTCTGTACTACCTGGCGGAGAACCTGCAGGCGCAGTCGGCGCGCTTCATCGACTGCCTGCAAGCCCTCGCGGGTGCTGAGGAGGCCGCGCGCGAAGTGGAGGCCACGGTGCAGCGCCTGTTCACCTACGCGGCCTGGGCCGACAAGTTCGAGGGCGCGGTGCACCAGCCGCCGATGCATGGCGTGGTGCTGGCGATGAACGAAGCCGTCGGATGCATCGGCATCGTGGCACCGGACGCTGCGCCGCTGCTCGGGCTCGTCTCCCTGGTGGCGCCGGCCATCGCGATGGGAAACCGGATCGTGGCCGTGCCTTCGGCCACTTTGCCCTTGATCGCTGCGGAGTTCTACCAGTTGCTCGACACCTCCGACGTGCCGGCCGGCGTGGTGAACCTGGTGACCGGCGACCCGGACACACTCGCCGACGTCCTGGCCGCCCATGCCGATGTGGATGCGTTGTGGTGGCATTGCGGGCCCGGCGCGCGCGCGGCGCGGGTCGAGGCGCTGTCGATCTCCAACCTGAAGCGCACCTGGACCAGCGCACCGGCAGAGCGCGACTGGTTCGACAGCAGTGCCGAAGGGCGCGAGTTTCTCCAGCAAGCCACGCAAGTGAAAAACATCTGGGTGCCGTACGGTGTCTAGGGCGAAAGCGGAAAAGCCCGCGTGTTAAGCTGCGGGCCGTTTCTTCACTACCCCGGCCTACCACCATGACTGCCCGCGCCGCGATTGCCGCTTCCATGGCCTACGACACCATCATGGTGTTCGAAGGGCAGTTCACCGACCACATCCTGCCGGACCAGATCCACAAGATCAACCTGTCCTTTCTTTCGCCGCAGATGCGGCGCGAGTACGGCGGTTGCGCCGGCAACATCGCCTACAACCTGAAGCTGATCGGCGGCGAGCCCGTGCCCATGGGCATGGTCGGCAACGACTTCGGCCCGTACCGCGACCACTACCGCAAGTTCCAGATCGACGACAGCTGCCTGGTGCAGGAGCAAGACCATTACACGGCGCAGTGCTTCATCGTGACCGACCTGTCGAACAACCAATTGGCCGGTTTTCACCCCGGGGCGATGGCACTATCAGCCCGCATTCCGCTGGCGCAGGCCGGCACCGTGGACTGCGGCATCGTCGGCCCCGACGCCAAGGATGCGATGCAGGTGCACGTGCACCAGATGGCCGATGCCGGCCTGCCGTTCATCTTTGACCCGGGCCAGAACATCCTGCTGCACAGCGGCGAGGAACTGCTGGCGCTGATCGAGCGCGCGCCGGTGCTGGTCTGCAACGACTACGAGGCCGAACTGATCAGCGACAAGACCGGCTTGTCGCTGGATGCGCTCGCCACGAAAGTGCCGACGCTCATCATCACGCGCGGGGCGGAAGGTTCGGTGGTCTACCAGGGCGGCAAGACGGCCACCATCGCACCGGTTCCGGCGACCGAGGTCAAGGACCCGACCGGCTGCGGCGACGCCTACCGCGCCGGCCTGCTGCTGGCCCTGGGTCGCAAGCTGCCAATCATCCTGGGTGCGCAGCTGGGCAGCGTGCTGGGCTCCATCAAGATCGCCAGCCGCGGCTGCCAGAACCATCGGCCCAGCCCGGCGGAGATCCGCGGGCTTTACGAAAGCCACTACGGCGCCTGGCCGTTTTGACGGGCTGCGCGACGCTTTCTCGAAGCTAGAACGTCAAGGGTAGAACGCCAGCAAGCGATACCCCGCGATACGCACCGCCTGGCCATTGGCCGCAACACCGACGGGCAATGATCCGCTCCATTCCGCACCGGGTGCGATGACCGCCGTGGCGCCGAGATCAGCAGGCAGCAAGACGCGGCGCAAGACCGGTTGATCCTGGCTGTCGGTGAGTGCGAGTTCAATGCCCGGCATGGCCAATGGCACAGTGGCCTTGTTTCGTACCGAAACGCTCAATCGGTATGCGTTGCCGCGGACCTTGTTGAATGCGGAACTCTCGATCACGATCGATTCGATCTGCCGCAGCGGCGCCACCTTGCATTGCAGCGGTGCGCACAACTCGTCCAGCCAGGGCTTGGCGCGCGGCTCATGCACCGCCAGCCGGTCGCGCTCATGCACCGCCACTTGCAATGCAAGAACGAGCACCAGCACCAGGCAACCAATCCCCAGCGCCGCGCGCACCAGCGGCCGGCGCCAGAAGGCCTTGCGCCGCGCCTCGCGCACGAAGCTCATGTCCTCGATCGTCGATTCGGTGGGTTCTTCCACGGCCGGTGGCGCCTTCTGCACCGGTTCTTCGCGCACCGGTTCTTCGTGCACCGGCTCTTCATGCGCCAGCGCGGCCGGTTCATCCGGCAAGGCCGGCCGCTGCATCAGTGCGGCGATCACTTCCGGTTCAGCTGCAGCCTCTTCGGCAACGATCGCGCCGTGCGCAGTTTCCTCGGAAGCTGCCCCCGTCATCTCCGGCAATGGTGGGGTGGCAAACGACTGTGCTTGCGGCGGCACTTCGGCAGGCAATGCCGCTGCGGCCATCTGGGATTGCAGATGCGCCGATGCATCGAACACCTCGGCGCAGTGCCCGCAACGCACCCAGCCTTCGGAGATGCGCAGCTGGTCGGGCACGACCCTGAACATGGTTCCGCAGGCGGGGCAGCGTGTGATCAGACTCATGCGCGAAGGATTGTAGAGGCTCGCGCGGCCGGTGCGGAAGGCCGTTTAAAGCGTGGCGGTCATCAGGATCCAGCCGTCTTCGGCGTCCGAGACCGTTAGCCTGGCATAGGGAGCGTACGCCGCTTTGAGTTCATCGGCCTGGCGCTCCAGAATGCCGGCCAGCACCAGCGAACCGCCGGGCGACACATAGGCGCACAAGAGCGGCGCCAAGACCTTGAGCGGCGTGGCCAGGATGTTGGCCAGCACGGTCTGGTAGGTGCCACTGGCCAGCTCGGGCAAGCCGGCGCGCAAGCTGACTTCGTTGGCTTGCGCATTCAGCTCGGTCGACGTGACCGCGGCTTCGTCGATGTCCACCGCGTCGATATCGGCCGCGCCGTACTTGGCCGCTCCAATCGCCAGAATGCCGGAACCGCAGCCATAGTCGAGCACGCGTTGCGATGGCGCCGGTTGGCGTGCAATCCAGCGCAAGCACATGCGCGTGGTCGGGTGGGTTCCGGTGCCGAAGGCCAGGCCCGGGTCCAGGCGAATGACCTTGGTTGCCTCGGCTGGCGGTTCGTGCCAGGTCGGCACGATCCAGAATTCGGGCGTGATTTCCACCGGCGCGAATTGCGACTGCGTGAGGCGCACCCAATCCTGGTCGGGCACCTGGGCCGTGCCCAGCAGCTTGCAGCCGGCAAAAAAGTCCTGCACCTGCAACAGCAGGGCGGCCTCGTCGGCCAGGGCCTGCGTGGCGAAGAGCGCCACCACGCGCGAGCGCTGCCAGCCCTCCTTGGGCGGCGGCATGCCGGGTTCGCCGAAAAGCGCCTGCTCCGCGTCGGTCTGGGCGTCCGCGTCTTCGACCGAAACGCTCAGCGCATCCAGCGCGCCGAGTGCATCGCTGAGCACCTCGACCCGATCCTCGGGACACATCAGGCTGAGTTCAAACATCCTGCTGCCTGTGCTCAACGCTTGTGGTGGCTGAGCCACTCTTCGAGATAGTGGATATTCGTGCCGCCGGCCATGAACTTCGCGTCCACCATCAACTCGCGGTGCAGCGGGATGTTGGTGTTGATGCCTTCCACCAGCGTTTCGGCCAGCGCTGTGCGCATGCGCGCCAGCGCCTGATCGCGCGTGTCGCCGTGCACGATGATCTTGCCGATCATCGAGTCGTAGTTGGGCGGTACAAAATAGTTGGTGTAGACATGCGAATCCACGCGCACGCCCGGGCCGCCGGGCGCATGCCACATGGTGATGCGGCCGGGCGAGGGGGTGAACTTGTACGGGTCTTCGGCATTCACGCGGCATTCGATGGCATGGCCGCGGATTTCGATCTGGCGCTGGGTGAACGGCAGCTTCTCGCCGGCGGCCACCATGATCTGGGTCCTGACGACGTCCACGCCGGTGACGAGCTCGGTCACCGGGTGCTCCACCTGAACCCGGGTGTTCATCTCGATGAAGTAGAACTCGCCGTTTTCATAGAGGAACTCGAAGGTCCCTGCGCCGCGGTAGCCGATCTTCTTGCAGGCCGCCGTGCAGCGCTCGCCGATCTTCTCGATCAGCTTGCGCGGAATACCCGGCGCCGGCGCTTCTTCGATGACCTTCTGGTGGCGCCGCTGCATGGAGCAGTCGCGCTCGCCCAGGTAGACCGCGTTGCGGTACTTGTCGGCCATGATCTGGATTTCAATGTGGCGCGGGTTCTGCAGGAATTTTTCCATGTAGACCGCAGGATTGCCAAACGCCGCACCAGCTTCCGCCTTGGTCATCTGGACCGCATTGACGAGCGCCGCCTCGGTGTGCACCACGCGCATGCCGCGCCCGCCACCGCCGCCCGCCGCCTTGATGATGACCGGGTAACCCACCGCTTTGGCGATGCGCCGAATCTGCACCGGATCGTCGGGCAGCTCGCCCTCGGAACCCGGCACGCAGGGCACGCCCGCCTTGATCATGGCCTGCTTGGCCGAGACCTTGTCGCCCATGATGCGGATCGACTCCGGCGACGGGCCGATGAACTGGAATCCGCTTTTTTCAACGCGCTCGGCGAAATCGGCGTTTTCGGCAAGAAAACCGTAGCCGGGGTGGATGGCCTCCGCGTCAGTGACCTCGGCCGCCGAAATGATGGCGGGCATATTGAGGTAGCTCAGCTGCGAAGGCGCCGGTCCGATGCAGACCGCTTCTTCGGCGAGCTTGACGTACTTGGCCTCGCGATCGGCCTCGGAGTAAACCATGACCGCCTTGACACCGAGTTCTTGGCAGGCGCGCTGAATACGCAGCGCGATCTCCCCCCGGTTGGCGACGAGAATCTTTTTAAACATGCGTGCGCTTGGTCGTCTTTGGGTTCACTCGATGATGAAGAGCGGCTGTCCGTATTCCACGGCCTGGCCGTTCTCGCAGAGGATCTGCGTGACGGTGCCGGATTTGTCGGCCTCGATCTCGTTCAGGATCTTCATGGCTTCGATGATGCAGATGGTCTCGCCTTCCTTGACCACACTGCCCAGTTCCACGAACGACTTGGCGCCCGGGCTGGGCGAGCGGTAGAACGTGCCGACCATCGGGGATTTGACGGTATGGCCCGCCGGCGCGGCGGCCACCAGAGGCGCTGACGCCGCGCTCGCCGCAGTGGCACCCGGCGCCTGCGCTGCCACCGGCGCAGCCATGACCATGGGTGCGGCCATCTGCTGGACAAGCCCGGTGCCGCCCTTGACAATGCGCACCTTGCCTTCGGCCTCGGTGATTTCCAGTTCGGAAACATTGGATTCCGACACGAGGTCGATCAGTGTTTTGAGTTTGCGCAGATCCATGGGGTCTCCAAAATACGGCCTAAAGCGACGCTAAAGGAAAGATAGGCGAATCTAACTGAAAATTACAGAAAAAACTGCTTCAGCAGTTATTTTTCGCTAAGTGCAATCATCTCCATCTATTGGCGCATCATGTGCGCAAAGACAGGGATGCGACAAAGGGCGTTAGCGCAATGCGGCCCAAGCTCGCAGGTCAGTCGGTGTGACTTTGCCCATTTTACGATGCAGCACCGACCCGCCTTCTCCAAAGACGACCGTGAAAGGCAGGCCTCCACTCAGGTTGCCCAGCGACTTGCCCAGTTCGGTGCCACCCAAACCTGCCAAGCCTATGGGGAAACTGACCTGCGTTTTTTGCAGGAAGGTTCGCACAGAACTAGGTTGATCTATCGCCAAACCGACAACTTGCCATCTGTTGCCATTATTTTCCTTGAAGAAGCGATCCAATAAAGGCAATTCCTCAACACAAGGTGGGCACCAGGTGGCCCAGAAATTAACCACCAAGGGGCGCCCCTGAAAGCCCTTCATGGGAAGTGCGCCGCCGGCCGGAGTCTCAAAACTCTGCGCCCAGAACGCTGCTTCGGCGCCTGATGACAAGGCTTGCGGCTGCAGCCGCCACCAGGCAAAGCCGGCGCCGGCGATGCCGGCAGCAGCCGCCACGCCGATGGCCAGCGCTCTCCTGCGTTTTGCATCAGGCGTCATTTGCTGGGTAGGCTGTGCCTTCGAATCGATACTGCTCATGGATTCCGTTCCTGGACCAAACGCTGCAAGGCGGCCAAATCACCGCGCGGCACACGGCCTTTGCTGTCGGGTTTGAGGGCGCCGCGCAGGTCGTCGTGGTCATACACCATCAAATGAACACCGATCATCTCGCCCAATTCGCGGCTCAGGCTGGAAAGGCTGAGCGCCTCGACCAGCTCCCCGTGAAAACCTTTGATGGTGCGGGGCTCGTAGTCTATCTGATGATTAATGAGCGCAATTTCCGCTGATTTGGGGTCATCGCAAAATAATTGAATATAGATATCGGACAGGTGCGTGGCCGTCCCATGCCACACGGCGCCCGCCAGAAAGGGCCTGAACTCGGCCATTCGCTCCATCCATGCAAGCGCCAACCGGCGCAGGGCCAGCAATTCGGCCGGCTGCGTTTCGGCGCAAAACAGGTCGATGTACGCGCGGACCGCATCTTCAATCTCGTCATTGGACGGCAGCTCCGAGCGCGCCGGCAAGCCCATCTGCTTGACGGCGCGCCGCTTCGCCGGGCCATATTCGAGCCCCTCTTCCACCACCATGCGGGCAGCGTTCGCGGCAATTTCGGATTTCAGGGTGTCCATTGAGGGTGATTCTGCATTGATCGCCCTTGACCACACCCGTACAGTGCTCAAAACGGAGACCCAAACCTATGCACACCACCATGATGGACGTACCGCTCTCGCTCAACCACTTGCTGGAGCGCGCGGGCCAGCTGTTTGGCCGGAACGAAATCGTCTCGCGGCTGCCCGACAAATCACTGCGCCGGCACAGCTTTAGTGAGTACTACCGCCGCACGCGCGCCCTGGCTTCGGCCTTGCAGAAGCTTGGGTTGAAAAAAGGCGACCGCGTCGCCACGCTGAGCTGGAACCACCATGCGCACCTGGAAAGCTACTTCGGCATTCCGGCGGCCGGCGGCGTGATGCACACCCTGAATCTGCGCCTGGCGCCGGCGGACATCGGCTGGATCGCCGGCGACGCGAACGACCGTTTCCTCATTGTTGACGATGTACTGCTGCCCCTCTACAAGCAGTTCGCCCACTTGCACGCCTTTGAGAAAGTCATCGTGTTTCCGTTTTCGGGTGCCGCCGTGCCCGCGGAATTCGACGACTACGAAGCCTTGCTCGCCGACGCCGACCCGGATGGGTTTACCTATGCGCCGCACGCGGAGCACGACCCCGTGGCCATGTGCTACACCTCGGGCACGACCGGACGGCCCAAGGGCGTGGTCTATTCGCACCGTTCCACCATCCTGCACACCCTCGTGGGCTGCCTGGGCGATTTCTGGGGCCTCAAGGGCACGGATTCCGTGCTGCCCGTGACCCCCATGTTCCACGCCAACTGCTGGGGCGTGCCGTATGGCGCGGTGATGATGGGTGTGAAGCTGGTCTTCCCCGGGCCGCACCTGCATCCCGACGACCTGCTGGACCTGATGACACAGGAGCCACCTACGCTGTCTTTGGGTGTGCCGACCATCTGGATGAGCCTGATCCAGACCTACGACCAGGCCCAGGCCCCCGGCTCGCCCAACGCCGGCCGCTGGAAGATGCCCGCCGGCATGCGCTCGCTGGTGGGCGGCGCGGCGGTGCCCGAAGCGCTGATTCGCGCCTTCGACAAGCATGGCATCTGGTTGCTCCAGGGCTGGGGCATGACCGAGACCTCGCCGTTGGCCACCGTGTCCTACCCCAAGGCCGAGCTGCGCAACGCACCGCTGGACGAGCGCTACCGCCGTGCCGCGATGGCAGGCGTGCCGGTGCCGCTGGTGGATCTGCGGGTGCGGGGCGACGACGATTGTGACCAGCCCTGGGACGGCAAGAGCGTGGGTGAAGTCCAGGTACGTGGCCCCTTCATCACCGGGAGCTACCACGAGGTCCCGGTGGAGGCCGAGAAGTTCACGCCCGATGGCTGGCTGCGCACCGGCGACGTGGCCGCGCTGGATGCCATGGGCTTCCTGCGGATCTCCGACCGTACCAAGGATCTCATCAAGTCCGGTGGCGAATGGATCAGCTCGGTGGACCTGGAGAACGCGATCATGGCCCACCCCGCCGTGGCCGAAGCCGCGGTGATCGCGATTCCAGACGAAAAGTGGAGCGAGCGGCCCCTGGCCTGTGTTGTGCTCAAGGCGGGCCAGGCCGTCACGCCGCAGGAGTTCGGCGCACACTTGCTGCAGCACAACTTTGCCAAGTGGCAGTTGCCCGACCGCTATGAATTCATCGACGCCGTGCCGCGCACCTCGACCGGCAAATTCTGGAAGATGAAACTGCGCGAGCGCTTTGCCGGAACATCTTGAACGCTATATTTTAGATAGCTGCCTGCGCCCAATAAAATCGGTGCATGCACATTCATATTCTCGGCATCTGCGGCACCTTCATGGGCGGGCTCGCAGCGTTGGCCCGCGAGGCCGGGCACAAGGTCACCGGGTGCGACGCCGGCGTCTATCCGCCGATGAGCGACCAGTTGCGCGCATTGGGCATCGAACTGATCGAGGGATTTTCGGCGGACCAGCTGGGGCTCAAGCCAGACGTCTTCGTTGTCGGCAACGTCATCAGCCGCTCGCACCTGAGCAACGGCGAGCCAAAATTTCCCCTGATGGAAGCCATCCTGGACACCGGCGCGGCCTATACCAGCGGTCCGCAATGGCTTTCCGAACACGTGCTGCAGGGCCGCCACGTGCTGGCGGTTGCCGGCACACATGGCAAGACCACCACGACCTCGATGCTGGTCTGGATCCTTGAGCATGCCGGTCTCAGCCCCGGTTTTCTCGTGGGCGGGGTGCCGATGAATTTCGGCATCTCGGCGCGGCTGGGCACGGGCAAGACCTTCGTCATCGAGGCCGACGAGTACGACACTGCCTTCTTCGACAAGCGCAGCAAGTTCGTGCACTACCGGCCGCGCACGGCCATCTTGAACAATCTTGAGTTCGACCACGCCGACATCTTTGACGACCTCGGCGCTATCGAGCGCCAGTTTCACCACCTGGTACGCACCGTGCCCAGGATGGGACGCATCGTCGTCAACGGCCTGGAGGAAAGCCTTGCGCGGGTGCTGCATCAGGGCTGCTGGAGCGAGGTGCGCAGTTTTGGCGCGGCCGTTAGCGACTTCACGGCCATCGGCGAGCCCGACCAATTTGAGGTTTGCGCCGGGGGCCAGCCCGTCGCGCGCGTGCAGTGGGGGCTAACGGGCGTGCACAACCAGCTGAATGCACTCGCGGCCATCGCCGCCGCCGCGCATGTGGGCGTGGCGCCCGAGGCCGCCGCCGGGGCGTTGGCCGAATTCCAGAATGTGCGCCGCCGCATGGAGGTGCGCGGCACGGTCAATGGCATCACGGTCTATGACGATTTTGCACATCACCCAACGGCCATCCGCACTACGCTGGACGGCCTGCGCCGCAAGCTCGGAGCCAAGGCGCGCATCCTCGCGGTGTTCGAGCCGCGCAGCAACACCATGAAGCTGGGCACCATGAAAGCGCAATTGCCCTGGAGCCTGGAGGATGCGAACCTGGCGTTCTGCCACAGCGGCGGGCTGGACTGGGACGCGCGCGAGGCGCTCGCGACGATGGGCAGCAAGGCGCAGGTGGCCGACGACATCGACACCTTGCTGGCCAAGGTGACCACGGCCGCGCAGGCCGGTGACCACATCGTCTGCATGAGCAATGGCGGCTTTGGCGGGGTGCACGCCAAGCTGCTCGCGGCGCTGCGGCGCTGCGCCTGATTTCAGTAAAACTGATTTCAGTAGGAAACAGCCATCGCGGGCACATCTACCCGCACCACCGGCTTGGCCAGCGCCGCGTGCACCGCACGGGCGAATTCGGCAGACCACTTCGGGTCCGAGAGCAGGGCCGTGCCGGCCGCCTGCGCCACAGTCAGCACCTTGTCGGCGATCAGCACCTTGCCGCTGGCGCGCAGCGGTTCGCAGCCCAACCGGGTGAACTGCTCGTCCAGCCACCAGCGCGCCACGTCGTGCGGCATCGGCTGGACTTCCTCGAGGTCGAAGATGAACTCCTGACCCGCACCGAGACTGACGGACACTTCGCTGCGCATGGCTCACCTCTGCAATAGTGGCCACTAGCATCGGCGCTTCGCCGTTTTGAGGCAATCCGCTAAAACCCGTGGGCCGAAAGCAGCTTTATCGCTTGCGGCGCGCCTTGACCGCCTCGGACAGCGCGTCGAACACCTGCAGCGAATGGTCCCAGCCCAGGCAGGCATCGGTGATGCTCTTGCCGTATTCGAGTGCGCTCGCGTCGTCCTTGCCGGGCGTGAATTTCTGTGCACCCGCGCTCAGGTGGCTTTCCACCATGACGCCGAAGACACTGCGCGAACCGCCCGCCACCTGGGCGGCGATGTCGCGTGCCACGTCCAGCTGCTTTTCATGCTGCTTGCTGCTGTTGGCGTGGCTGCAATCCACCATCAGCGAGGCCGGCAGTTTGGACGCCTCGAGCTCTTTGCAGGCGGCCGCGACGCTGGCCGCGTCGTAGTTCGGCGCTTTGCCGCCACGCAGGATCACGTGGCAGTCCTTGTTGCCATTGGTCTGCACGATGGCGACCTGGCCATTCTTGTGCACCGAAAGGAAGTGGTGGCCGCGTGCCGCAGCCTGGATGGCGTCGGTGGCAATACGGATGTTGCCGTCCGTTCCGTTCTTGAAGCCGATCGGCGCCGAAATGCCCGAAGCCAGTTCGCGGTGCACCTGGCTTTCGGTGGTGCGGGCGCCGATCGCACCCCAGGCGATGAGGTCGCCAATGTACTGGGGCGAGATGACGTCAAGAAACTCGCTGCCCGCCGGCAAGCCCAGGCGGTTGATTTCAATGAGCAGCTGGCGCGCGATGCGCAGGCCCTCATCGATGCGGTAGCTCTCGTCCAGGTACGGATCGTTGATGAGCCCCTTCCAGCCGACCGTGGTGCGCGGCTTTTCGAAGTAGACGCGCATCACGATTTCCAGCGTGTCGGCGTACTTCTCGCGCATCGGCTTCAGGCGGCGTGCGTATTCGACTGCCGCGGCAGGATCGTGGATCGAGCACGGCCCGATCACGAGCAGCAAGCGGTCGTCCTTGCCGTTCATGATGTTGTGGATGTTCTTGCGGGTGTCCGTGATCAGCGTTTCCACAGAAGTCCCGCGGATCGGGAAGAAACGGATCAGATGTTCAGGAGGGGGCAGCACGGTGATGTCCTTGATGCGTTCGTCGTCGGTCTGGCTGGTTTTGTCGACGGGGTGCGCAAACCAGGCATCGCTGCCCGGGGACGTGGCTTTCGCATTCATGTGGTGGCTCCTGTTCAGTGGGTTTGAAATACAAAGGGCATAAAAAAACCGCCGGGGGTGCCGGCGGTTTTTAGAGGGAGGTCAGGACGTTTTCTTCAGGTACGCTCAGATCTCTCTACCGCCGGGGGCGTTTGAGAACCAAAAGTAGCCAAAGAAAAACTGTGCTGCTCGCATCGCACAAAATATAGCACAGTCGGCTTCAAGGCCTTTTTCGCCGCGCAGCGTGCTGCCTCATTTGAGCAGGCGGCGCCACCATTTGGCCGGCTGCCACAGCGCGTTTTCACCCTGCTCGGCAGGTACGGACTCCGGATCCTGCACACCCCACTGCTCGTAGGTGTCCAGCAGCATGACGCCTTCGCCCAGGGTGCGCCAGGACAGGAGCTCGAAGTCACCGAACCACAACCTTGGCCCGTTCGGTTCAGACAGGTCGCGCAACCAGACATCGATGCGCGACAGGAAGTGCTGCAGAGCCGCCAGGTACGCGGTGTACTCGTACAGCTTGCGCCATGCAGGGCTCAAGCCCTTGACCAGGAGAAAGTGTTCGCGCAGCAGGGTTTGCAGTGCAGCCAGCCGCGCGCCCATGACAGCGCGGTCGGCATGCTGCAGGCTGCTGCCAGCCACCGCCGCTTCCAGTTGCAACGCCACGGCGCGCATGCCTTCACGCAGCTGGTAGGACTCGTCGTCGGTCACCGCTTCGCGCAGGAAGCGGCTGAGTTCACCAAAACTCTGGAAACTGCTGCGATAGCTCGCCGGGTCGGTGGGCCGGGTCGGTCGCGTCATGGCACCATTGTGCGTCCAGCACGCGCCGTTGCGGAGGGTTACGCCGTTCCGCCCACTGTCAGGCCATCAATGCGCAATGTCGGTTGGCCCACCCCTACCGGGACGCTCTGGCCTTCCTTGCCGCAGGTGCCCACGCCGGTGTCCAGTCGCATGTCGTTGCCGATCATGGTCACGCGGGTCAGCGCATCGGGGCCGTTGCCCACGATGGTCGCACCTTTGACAGGGTAGAGGATCTTGCCGTTTTCAACCCAGAAGGCCTCGCTCGCGGAAAACACGAACTTGCCCGAGGTGATGTCTACCTGGCCGCCGCCGAAATTGGTAGCGTACAGGCCGCGCTTGATACTGGCCACGATTTCGCCTGGCACCTTGTCGCCGCCCAGCATGTAGGTGTTGGTCATGCGCGGCATCGGCACGTGGGCATAGCTTTCGCGGCGGCCGTTGCCGGTGGGCTTGACCTTCATCAGGCGGGCATTCAGCGAATCCTGGATATAGCCTTGCAGGATGCCATCTTCAATCAGCACGTTGCGCTGGCTCACGTTGCCTTCGTCGTCCACATTGAGCGAGCCGCGCCGGTCGGCGATCGTGCCGTCGTCCAGCACGGTAACGCCCTTGGCCGCCACGCGCTTGCCGATGCGCCCGCTGAAAGCGCTGGAGCCCTTGCGGTTGAAGTCGCCTTCAAGCCCGTGACCAATCGCCTCGTGCAACAGGATGCCGGGCCAGCCCGGGCCCAGAACCACGGTCATCTCGCCGGCCGGCGCAGGGCGCGACTCGAGATTGGTCAATGCGGCGCGCACCGCGTCGGCTACATATTCGGCAATGCGCTCATCGTCGAAGTAGGCCAGGCCAAAGCGCCCGCCACCGCCGCCCGAACCCATTTCACGGCGCCCGTTCTGTTCGGCAATCACGGTGACGGACAAGCGCACCAGCGGCCGCACATCGGCGGCCAGGGTACCGTCGGCGCGCGCCACCATGACCACGTCGTATTCGCTGGCAAGGCCGGCCATCACCTGGGCGACGCGGGGATCCTTGGCGCGGGCCAGCTTCTCGACCTTTTCCAGCAGCTTTACCTTGGTGGTGCTGTCCAGCGTGGCGATCGGGTCCAGCCCGGCATACAGCGAGCGGCTGGAGGCAATGTTTTTCTTCACGGCAACTTGGGTGCGCCTGTTTTGCGCAGCGGCGGAAATCGAACGCACTGTCCGGGCCGCATCGAGCAACGAGGCCTCGGAGATGTCGTCCGAGTATGCAAAGGCGGTTTTCTCGCCGCTGACCGCGCGCACGCCCACGCCCTGGTCGATGCTGAACGAGCCGGTCTTCACGATCCCCTCTTCCAGGCTCCAGCCCTCGCTGCGGGTGTACTGGAAGTACAAGTCCGCATCGTCGACCTTGTGGGCCGTAATCTCTGCCAGCGCACGCGTCAGATGGGATTCGTTCAGGCCGAATGGCTCCAGAAGGAGGCGTTGGGCGATGGCGATGCGTTCGAGGGTGGGTTCACGGGAGATCATTCGGGCATTTTAGGCTGGCACCTTGCCCAATGCGCCAGCAAGGTCAGCCCGCGGCGCCGATTTGGTAACTGGATCACAAAAACAGCGGAAATGGTTCGCCGCGGCGCGGGCGCGGCGGGCCTTAGGCTACCTCTGTGATCAAGCCCCAGGGAGAACGTCATGTTTGAAGCCATCGCTGCGCCGGATATCGTTTTTGCACGCCCCTATGCGCAACCGCGCACCAGCGGGCCGGATTTGCACGCGCACCTGCTGCTGCGGCTGCTCGACGAACTCGACTATGGCGTGCTGCTGATCACGCCTGAAGGACAGATCCAGCACGCCAACCATCTGGCCAGGCACGAACTTGCCACCGGCAACCTGATTCGCAACGAAGGCGGCCAGTTGGTTGCTTCCAAGGCTTGCCGCACCAGCAACGGCCGGTTTGCCAGCGGAAGTGAAGACCGGCTCCCGGTCGAATCGCAAGCGCGCGAAACCAGCCGCCTTCTGGGGCTGGCCGCGCGCGCGGCCCTGGGGCACCGCAGCATGGTGGAGCTGAGCAACACCAGCCATGCGCTGGCGATGGCCTTTATTCCCCTTGGCAGCCCCTACGAGAGCGAGAGCCAGACCGTGTTGGTGCTGTTTGGCAAGCGCCAGCTTTGCGAGGCCGTGACGATGAGCTTTTTCGCCAGGTCGTGCGGACTCACTCCGGCGGAAGAGACCGTGCTGCGCGCCTTGTGCGATGGCATGGATGTGGACGACATCGCGCGCAGCCACGGTGTTGCCGAATCCACCGTGCGCACGCAGGTGCGTGTGCTGCGCGCCAAGACCAGCAGCACTTCAATCCGTGAATTGATCCGCAAGGTGTCGACCCTTCCCCCTTTGGTGCCGGCGGTGCGCGGCGCGCCTTAGCCAAAAGCCCAGGTGCTGCCTGGTGCTGCCTTGATGTTCGGCGGGTGTGCCGGTAACATCCGGCCGCATGCTGTCACGCACCATGGCCTCGCGCCAAGCCTTCACCCTGCCCCCACAAACACCATCCCCAGCGTCGGACCTGCGCGGCACCTTGGTTGAGGGCCTGGCGGCCAAAGGCGTGCAGCGCCGCTATCGCGCGGGTGCCTTGCTGATCCAGGAGGGCGACCTGGGCGACACCCTGTACATCATCCTCTCCGGCCGCTTGCGCGCCTTTGCTGCCGACAACGGAGGCAAGGAAATCACGCTCGGCGTCTATGGCCCGGGAGACTATGTCGGCGAGATGTCTCTGGATGGAGGCCCGCGCTCGGCGAATGTGGAAACCGTCGAGACCGCCGTCTGCGCGGTCGTCACCCGAGAGACATTGCGCGCTTACATCGCTGAAAACCCGGAGTTCGCATTCGACTTGATCGCGCGGCTGATCCGCCGCGCCCGCATGGCCACCGAAAGTACGCGCAACCTGGCCTTGATCGATGTCTACGGCCGGCTCGTCCGGGTGCTCAACCAGCTGGCAACCCTGCAAGCCGACGGCACCCGCCTGATCGCCGAACGCATCACGCACCAGGAGATGGCGCACCGCGTCGCGTGCTCGCGCGAAATGGTCAGCCGGCTCTTGAAAGATCTTGAATCCGGCGGCTATATCGCGGTGAAGGACCGGCGGCTGGTGCTGCTCAAGACGTTGCCGGCGCGCTGGTAGCGCCGGCAATTACCGCTTCAACGCGGCGCCACCGTCACCCACTGCCATTCCAGCCAGTTGTCGGCCCGGTGCACCGCCGTGACGTTGCTGCGCGTCGCCCACGGAATCACCTGGCGATGCAGCGGAATGTGGTGCACCTGCTCGTTGTGCTCGCGCAAGGCAGCCTTGATGAGCTGCTCGCGCTTGGCCGGGTCGGCCTCTTTACTGGAGGCGCTGGCCAACTCGTCGAGCTTCGGGTTCTTGACATTTCCCCAGTTGTAGTAACCCACACCGCCGTCGGCGCGTGAGCGCATGATGGGTGTGAGCGTCGTCTCCGCATCCGTGATCTGGCCGCCCCAGCCCAGCATGTACATTGACACATCCAGCTTCTCGGCTTTCGGGAAATAGTTGGCGCGCGGTTGCGCAACCACCTTGACCTTCACACCGATCTGCGACCACATGGCGGCCAGCGCGACGCAGATCTCTTCATCGTTGATGTAGCGGTTGTTGGGGCAATCCAGGTTCACTTCAAAACCCTGTGGGTACCCCGCCTCGGCCATCAGCGCGCGCGCCTTGGGCAAGTCCAGCGGCAGGCGCCTTTCGATTTCTGGATCGTTGAAGCCGCCCATCGGTGACGGTGTGATCGAGCCCGTGGGCAACGCCTGCCCGCGCATCAGCCGCGAACGCAAGGCTTCGATGTCCACTGCGTGGTACAGCGCGCGGCGCACGCGCACGTCCTTGAACGGGTTCTTGCCCTTCACGCTGCTGTACAGCAACTCGTCGCGCGCCTGGTCCATGCCGATGAAGATGGCGCGGTTTTCCACACCATCGATCACCTTGGTGCCGGCGGTGCCGCGCAGGCGTGCAACGTCCTGCGGCGACGGGTCGAGCACGAAATCGAGCTCGCCTGAGATCAGCGCCGCTGTCCGCGTCGCATCGCTCTTCACCGGGCTATAGACCACCTCCTGCACATTGCCTTCGAACTTGCCCCACCAGTTCGGGTTGCGCTTGTAGACCGTCTTCGCATCGGGTTGGCGCGAAACCAGAATGAAGGGCCCGGTGCCGTTCGCATTGAGCGAGGTGTACTTGTCTTCCTTGTTCTTGAAATCCTGCGGTGCGGCCGCGTTGTTCTTCTCGCTCCAGGCCTTGTTCATGATGAAGATCAGCGAGACATGCTGCAGATAGATCGGATTGAACTGCGAGAGCACGAACTCCACCGTCAGGTCATCGACCTTGCGCGGCTCGCCCATGGCCATGGCATAGGCACGGAACGGCGAGGCCGCGTGCTGGCCTCGCTTGACGGAAAACACCACGTCATCCGAGGTCAGCGGCGCACCGTCATGGAACTTCACACCCGGTCTCAGCTTCATGCGCCACAGCGTGGGCGTGACCTGGGCCCACTCTGTAGCGAGGCCAGGCACGATGTTGAGCTGCTTGTCACGCAAAACCAGGGTTTCATAGACCTGGCCATTGAGGGAATTGGTGAGCAGCTCGTTCTGCGAGTGCGGGTCCAGGGTCTGCAGATCGCCCTGGCTGGCCCAGCGCAGGGTTTGGGCCGAAGCCGTCCCGGCCATGGCCAAGAGCGTCGACAGCACAAGGCAATGCAGGTTTTTCATCGGTGTCCTTCGAAGTCATTGCGAAGGGGGAACGCTAGCAGGACACCTTCAAATTGTCGATAGGGACTGCACCGGCCACAACGCACATCACATGGCATTGAACTGCTTGCGCGTGACCTGCGGTGCTGCACTGCTGGTGCCCACCAGGCGCACACGCGAACCACTACGCGTTCCCGCCCCACCGACCCCGACGAGCGCCTCGTTCTCATCGCTCGCGGCATGTGTGGCCGGGACCATCACCACACCCGGGCGTTGCGGCCGAGTCGGGTCAGGGTCTGGGTTGCGCGGCGAGTAGATCGCCCAAGTTCCATCTGACAGGCGCGTCCCGCCAACCGAGGTGGTGTTGCGGCCCGTCGCAATGCTGTTGAAGTTGCCACTGCGCCGAATCGGCGACGGGTTGCCGGGATGATCGACAAATGAATCCGGATTGCCGCTCGTGTCATACCACCGGTCTTCAAAATGCGATTGCCGCGACCCGGTGCGAACACCGATAATTTCGTCGTCCCGCTCCACATAGGCATCCACTGTTACCGGCGCCTTCTGCCGGTTGACCAAGGACACCTCCCAGACGCCGCTGGGCGCGGTCGCGGTGCCATGGTGAAAACTGAAGGTGGGCGCGACCGCCACGAGTGCACATGTACCGCGCTCACCTGTCGCGACCGAAGCCGGATAGATCAATGAGCATATCGGCTTGTCCCCGCCGTCGATCCACATCGCGGACTCGCCAAACTTGAGCGGCGGCAGCGCAGACCGCCCCGGCGGCGTGATCGCTATCTCCAGACCTTCGTGCCCCTCTTGCACCCAGATCTCAAGAAAGTTTTGGGATGAATCGCCCGGTTGGCCACGCCAATGCAGCGTGACGCGTTCATTTTTCGAAAGCGATACGTTGGCATGCGTGCGACTCTGGTAGCTGTTGCTCACAGGCAAGACAACATCCAATCGGCCACTCTGCAAATGAATCAGCTCGTCCATGGCCGCCTCCAGCACCGATGTGCCGTCGTGCGGGCCGGCCAAAGTCCCCCAGCTCATGTTGACCGCGATCTTCGCGCCCGGCGCGCAACGCGACAGGATGTACATCAGGCCATCCAGAATGTGCACATTCATCGAGCCGCCCGAGGTGTCGATGATCGTGTCCCAGTCCAGTTGCACAGCCACTATCGGCGCGCGGCTGGCATCGTCGTCTGCAAGGGCCCAGCTCGGCGGTGCGTCCGGCCTCGCCACCTGTGCCTCCAGTGTGCGCGGCCCAGCCGCGAGATCCAGCACGTGCGTTCCATGGTTCACGAGCTTCTCAAGCGGCATCCCCATCTGGAAGTGTCGGTACACCAACTCTTCATCGACCAGCCCGTTGAACGTGTAGCGCTTCAAGGCATGATCGATGTCCGAGGCGGTCAGCTCGTGCCCATAGCCCGTGGCCGCGGGCGATGGCCCCCATCCCTGGTGATCCTGCCGCCAGAAATACTTCGCACGCGCCTTGCCATTACGCAAGAAATTGGCTTGCGCAAAGGCAAGGCCGCCGTCGATCATCCCAATCACCTTTCCATCCAGCAGCTTTCCCACCGGCGCGTACGGCGGTGTCCCCGCCCCGGTCGGGTCATCCGCATTGCCAAGCGGCATGCCCAGTTCGAAGCGCTTGACGAGGCCATGGATGACGCCGCCTTGGCGCAACTCCTTGAAGAAGGCAGGCCGCACCCTTGCCGTACAAAACCGCAGGCCCGCAGGGGCCGCCACCGAGGTGTACACGGGTGCAATGTGCAGCCACTTGGGCGACGCGGCCGCCGTCAGCTGGGCTACGCTGGTGCCCGGCGTCAACTGCAATATCAGCGAAAGCCATTGGGGTTGATGCTTGCCATAGCCGGCAAACTGGTCGGCCTCGGCCCATATGAGATAGGGGTCGAAGCCAGCGGTAGCGCCGGGCTTGGCCCAGTCAATGCCGGTGAACTTTCCTTTGGGGAGCTTGGTCCATTTCATGGCAGCCCCTTATTTCAAGGGTTCCCATTCCTTGGCGGCCTTGCCCCACATGAAGGCCAGCAAGGGGGATGCCGCCACGGCACCTGAAGCGGCAAGCCGCTCGTAGTAGCCGCTCTTGTTGTCCGTCATGGAGATGCGCAGGTCGAAATCGACGGGTGAGTCCTTGGCGCCATGGAACTTCGGCCCGTCAAAGCCGTACTCATGCAGCTTGCCGTTGCCGATGCAGCGCGCCACGAAAAAGTCCCCGAGCGCGGTACCCAGCAATCTGCCGACGGCGCTGTCCACCGGGTAATGCACGCCAGCCACGGTACGGTTGACCGCAATGCGTGACGCCTGTCGTTGCAATTGCTCCTGGTACTTGGCGCCCGTGCCATTGGCGCTCTGCAGCAACGACTGCAGCACAGTCGCCACAGCGAAGGCTTCCGTCGCATGGCCGCTGGGCCAACTGCCATGTCCCGGGCTCGGGATCATCGACTGCACTTGCGGCGAAAGCTCTGCGGGGCGCTGGCAGGCGAATGCATGCTTGAAACGCATTTCCACGTGCACCGCAAGCGAAAGCACCAGATCGATGAGTTCCAGCGTCCACTTGTGGCGATGCGCCTGCAGGCCCACGATCGAACCCCAGAACGGCACCTGCGGCGTCATCTGCGCCAGGATTTCCGCGCCCCGGTCTTCGCGCAACTCGGCATAGTTGGCCACCAACTCGAGCTGCTGCCTGAACACTTTCGCGCTGGGGCGCACCAGGCGAACCAGGCCCAGGTTCTTCAAGGGCTTCTTGTCCAGGTTGACAAAGCCCACGGTCACGGACTCCTTGGCCTGGTTCACGTCGAAGTGAAGGCCGGACAGGAGCTCCAGTTCGCATACCTCCAGGCGCGGGCCGACCTCCCACTGGGACAGGCGATCGGGCTTGTCTATTGGAAGCGGCAGATTGACGGGAAGGGTCGGTCCCTGAAAGGGCCCTACCAGCGCAGCTCGGCTCAATGTCAAGGCATTGGCGAGCATTGGGTTGTTGGCCTGCGCATTCGCAAAACCCGCACTGAAACCGGCACTTGTCGAGCTAAAGCCCGCACTAAAGCCAGCGCTGAAACCTGCACTAAATCCTGCACTCATCGCAACTCCCTCCGGAACACAGCCAAAATGGCGAAATTTCTTCTCACTCGGGCACGCCCAATGCACGCATTGCGGCCGCGCACCGCTGGCGCGTGCTGCTGGCGGCGCTACCAAAAGCCAAATAGTTCGAAACGGTCAGCATCGGCGTTTCTTGGAATAACTGCTTCAACGTTACATGGGCATCGTCCATCAAGCCCGACTCCACTTGCGCCGTGAGCAACATTCGAAGCGTCGGCGCATGCGTTCGATTCCCTCGAAGGGAGCGCTTGGCATAGAACATCGCCTTGGCATGGTCATGGTCAGCCAATAGCGCCGCGGCCAAAAACAGATCGAAGTAATATTTCAACGGGTCCAGAGGCGATAGCGCGCACGAGTGCTCAGCTTCGTCCACCGATTTGGCCGACGACCCCCACATGGTTGATAAAACGCTCTTGAAGAGCCACGCCATCGGCTCATTCGGGTTTGCAGCGACCGCTCTGTCAAGGCAATCATGGGCCTTGTCGAATTCGCCGGAGAGCTGGCAATAGGCGTGCCCTTGCACAGCGAGCGTCAGCGCATGGTCTGGCTCGATGTCCAGGGCTCGCTCGGTTTGCTCCAAAGCAAGGCGGGTATCCCGCGCGGGCGAATCGCTGAGTCCGCGCATGATCCGCATGACATACCACTTCGCAAGCCACGCCCGGATCGCAGCGACTTTGTTGTGCCGCTCGACCAAGGCGTCGAGGACGGCACGGCCGCGCTCGAATTCGCGTGCGCTGGACCGGTGCATCAGTGCAATTCCACCGAGCAAAAGAGAACAGCTCTCCAGTGTCGGCAACGGCTTGGACAACGCCTTCTGGACCTCTGTGTTCAGTACTGCGCTGTGCGCGGCCGCCGCAATACGATGACAAAGCTCGCTATCGATCTGAAGCAAATCCCCCACATCGCCACTCAAGCGCTCCGCCCATGCCACCTGATTGCTGCGTGCATCGGCCAGTTCCGCGCTGATCAAAAGCTTGCCGCCGCTGGCAATGTAGCTGCCGCTGAGCACATAGGTCGCGCCAAGCTGGGTCTCGATGTCCGCGACGCTGGCCTGGCGCCCACGAAAAGCTGTGCTGGACAGCCGTGAAATCACGCGCAAGTCCGCCGTACGGCTCAACTGCCCGATCACGCCGTCCGCGATCAGCTCTCCGATCGCGAAATGTTCGGGCTCGTTGCTGCGCGCCTCGAACGGAATCACCGCAATGGTGGGCTGCAGCGTCGCCGCATATTCGCGCTGCGGCGTCACCACCGGCCGCGGCCCGGCCGGGCCGGCGCGGTAGACGCGGACCGGTTCTTCGACATGCTTGAGGTAGCACTCGCCCAGGTCTTCGAGTTCGGCGTCCAGCCCGTCGGTGAGCCCGTCACGCACGGGCGCCGTGACCACGATTTCGCCCGGACCGGCCAATGTCGCAACACGCGCCGCGAGGTTCACGCCGGCGCCATAAATGTCGATGCTGTCGACGTAGACATGGCTGTCATGGATGCCGGCACGCATCAGCATCTGCTGCTCTGGCGGCAAACCGGCGTTACCGCTATTCATCGATCGGTGCAGCTGCAGCGCTGCGCCCACGGCTTGCCGCGCGTCGTCGAACTCGACCATGATGCCGTCGCCCAGGCTCTTGACCAGGCGCCCGCCGTGCGTTGGCAGCACCCCATCCGTAGCCTGGTGCACGAACTGCCGCCAGCGCTGGATTACATCCGTCTCATTGGCCGCCATCAAGCGCACAGACTCCACCATGTCCATCACCAGAATTACCTTTTGTTTGCGGGGCAGGTCTGCCTCAAAGGTGTGCATGGTGCTGGGAGGATCTGAACTTGACATCCACAATTTTGATGACGAAAGTTGCAGTTTGTCACCAAATCCGAAATGGCGTGGCGTGGCTGCGCATCGCCCCGCCGCGCGCGGGCGGCTCAGTCGCGCTGGCGCAACAGTTTGAAAATAGCCGCATCGTCCTGCTCCGCAAAACCCGCCGCACCAGCCTTGGCAAACACATCGCGGGCCATCGCACCCAATGGGCCGCTGAAGCCTGCAGCATGCGCAGCCTCCACCGCCAGGCGCGTGTCTTTTTGCAGCAAAGTCACATGGGCGCGCGGCGCATAGTCGTCCGCGATGGCGCGGCGCATGCGGTCCCCGCCGATCCAGCTCTGGCCGCTGGACTGCTCGATCACATCGAGCGTGGACCCTAAGTCCAGCCCCATGCGCTCGGCCAGGGCCAGCACTTCGGCGGCGCCGACCAGATTGATGCCGGCGAGCAGGTTGTTGACCAGCTTCGTGCGGGCGCCATCGCCTGGCCGCGCGCTGATGCGAAACACCTTGCTCGACAGCGCTGCCAGCAGTTCGCCGTGCTGTGCCAGCACCGCATCCTGGCCGGCCACCATCAGGCTCATCGATCCGTCTCGCGCCCGTGCCGGGCCGCCGGACATCGGTGCGTCGATGGTGCCGACGCCAAGCGCATCCAACCGCTGCGCGAACGACTCCACGTCGTGCGGCGCAATCGTCGGACACAGCATCACGGCCCGTCCCGGTTGCAGCGCAAGCGCCGCACCTTGCGGGCCGAACAGCACTTCCTGCGTCTGGGCCGCGTCCACCACGCAGACGATGGTCACAACGGATGGGGCGGCCAAGAGCGCGGGGCTGGAATGGACCGTGGCGCCCAAAGCCTCCAGCTCCCGGGTTTTTTGCGCATCGATATCGCAAACCTGCACCGGCCAGCCCTGCGCCAGCAAATTGCCAGCCATCGCGCCGCCCATGTTGCCCACGCCAATAATGCCTACGGGGTATGTTTTCATGTTTGCATCAGCCGCTTGGACTTGGCGATCGACATCAAGATGCCCAGGCCCATGCCCAGGGTAACCATGGCCGTGCCGCCGTAACTGATGAACGGCAGCGGCACGCCCACCACCGGCAGGATGCCGCTGACCATGCCCATGTTGACGAACGCATAGGTGAAGAAAATCACGGTGATGCTGCCGGCCAGCAAGCGCGCAAACAGCGTCGGTGCGTCCATTGCAATGGCCAGGCCGCGCAGCACCAGGAAGATGAAGCCGACGATCAGAAGCAGGTTGCCGAGCAGGCCGAACTCTTCGGAGAAAGCCGCGAAGATGAAATCAGTGGTGCGCTCCGGAATGAATTCCAGGTGGGTTTGCGTGCCCTGCATGAAGCCCTTGCCCAGGACGCCGCCCGAGCCGATCGCGATCATGCCCTGGATGATGTGAAAGCCCTTGCCCAGCGGGTCCTTGCTCGGGTCCAGCAGGGTGCAGATGCGCTGCTGCTGGTAGTCATGCAGCACCGGCCAGCGCACGCCATCGGCGCAGAGTTGCGATTCGAACAGCACCAGCAGGACGGCGCCGGTCAGCCCCAGCAGCACCGGCGGCACGATCAGCTTCCAGCTCAGGCCGGCGAAAAAGATCACCGCCAGGCCGGCCACCATGACCAGGACCGCCGTACCCAGGTCGGGCTGCTTGACGATCAAGCCCACGGGAATGGCCAGCAGAACACATGCCACGATGTAGTCCAGCGGTCGCAATTGCCCTTCGCGCTTCTGGAACCACCAGGCCAGCATCAGCGGCATGGCGATCTTGAGGATCTCGCTGGGCTGGATGGTGATGCCGAGGTTGATCCAGCGCCGCGCGCCCTTCTTGGTGATGCCGAAGATGGCCACCGCGATCAGGAGCGCCACGCCCACCGTATACATGGGTACGGCAAATGCCATCAACCGTTGCGGTGGAACCTGGGCCACCACGAAGAGGATGGTGACGGCGATCAGCATGTTGCGGCCATGGTCCGCAAAGCGTGTGCCATGGTCGTAGCCCGAGGAATACATCGTCAGCAAGCCCGCGCAAGCCAGCAGCAACACGGCGACGGCCAACGGGCCGTCGAAGCCCCGGAACAGGGGAAGAATGCGCTGCAGCAGCGAAGGTTTCTCGAAAACAACGGCCATGGCGCGATTATCCCCGCCAGCAGGGGCCAGGTTTCGCCGCCGGGCCGCCCCAAGGCGAAACGCGGCCCCCTTGGGGGGCAGGGAGCTACACGCAGTGAGCGACCGTGGGGGCCAATCTACCCGGCTTGGCGGAACGCCATCACGGCCTGGTTGCGCAGGGTGCGCAGCAGGGCCAGCTCCTTTTCATCCAGCACGATGCCGTTGGGCACCGACTGGTCGGCGTAGATCAGCGCGAACGGCGCCCCTTTGAGCTGCAGCGGCAGCAGCAGGAAGGCCGGCGCGTTCAGCGACTGGCGGTACCACTGCGGCAGCCGCGTTGCCATGCGGGCCTCGGTGGCATCGCTGATCAGCGTGTCGGCGCCGCGGGTGCACACCGCGGCAAACAAGTCGCCCTCGGCTTTCAGCGGCACCTTGATGGCGCGCACCGCCTCCTGGTTGCCCTCGCCCAGGCCGAAGCGGCCGGTGATGGTTTCGGTCTTCGGGTCGCGCAGGCAGAACACGATCCTGCGAAAGCTCAAGGCGCGGAACATGGTCTCCAGGATCATGCGCAGCACGTCGTTGAGCTTGAACTGCTCGACCATGGCATTGGTGATGTCCTGCACGCCAGCGGCCAGCATCTCGGTGATCTGCGCCTTGCTCCGCTCGGCGGCGGCGCTGGCAGGAGCGCCAGCGGCGGGCGCTGAAGCGCGCAGTGCATGCGTCTGCAACGCATCCTCCGGCCCGGGCGCGGCCTTCGGGTCGGGCTGCTGCAGCAGGCGCCCGGCAGCAGAACCGGGTTGCACGCGGATGTCCATCACCTGCGCCAGCTGCACCAGCTTGCTGCGCGCCTTGGCAATGGCTTGCTCGATCTCGGCGGTGTTGCGCCCCAAAACGCGCGCATAGCGTGCAACCACCTCGCGCAGGCGCGCCGGCGCGGCCGCGGGATCGCTGCGCAACAGCGTGTCGGAGATTTCGTTGGCTGCCAGTGCGGTCCAGCGCAGGCGCTCCGGCCCGGCCTCCGCGGCCTTGGCCAGAACCGGCCCGGTGGGCTTGCGCATGCAGCGCTGCAGGCTGTCGGGCAGGCTCCAGGCCTTGGCCACACCGGCCCCCAGATCCTCCAGGGGCAGGCCCAACACCTGGATCGCGGCAGCCTCTTCACCGCCCTTGTGGTCAGCCGAAGCGAGCAGGCCGCGTATCTGGCGCGCCTCCTCCGGAAAATAGAACTCGGTCAAGAGCCGCCCCAGGTTCTGGAACATGGCGCCGATGAACGCTTCCTCGCCTTCGCGCGTGGCCATGGCGAGCTCGCTGGCCACCGAGCCCGCCATCAGCGCGCGCAGGAACTCCTCCTTGAGCTGGCCGACATGCGCCTTGTCCTGCATATGCTCCAGCAGAACCAGGCTCAGCGCCATGTTGCGCACCGCGTTGAAACCGACCAGGCTGACGGCGCGCGACACCGTGCTGATGGTGCCGCCGCCCGCGTGCGCGAAGTTCACGCTGTTGACCATGCGCAAGAGCTTGTTGGTCAGCGCCACGTCCTTCAGGATCTCATTGGTGAGGTCGCTCACGCTTTCGGTGTCGGAACTGGCCACGCTCTGGATGCGCACCACCGAGTCCGACAAGGTCGGAAAGTCGCTCTTGTGGCGCATGCGCCGCAACAGAAAATCCAGCGTGCCGTTCTGCGCGGCGGCCGCCTCCGCCGCGGCCGCGGACCTAGGTGCTGCCCAGGCCTGCAGCGCGTCGCGCATGGCCTGGGCGCTTGTATAGCGCCGCGCCGGGTCGCGCGCCAGCGCACGCAACACGATGGCGCGCAAGGCATCGTCGACCTGGGGGTCCAGGTCTGCGGGAAGGGCCAGGTCTTCCTGGGCAATCCGGTAGATGGCGCGCATGGAGTCCTGCTCGGCCACCAGCGGTTTGCCGGACAGCATTTCGGCCAGGACCAGGCCGGCTGCAAAAACATCCATGGCCGGCGCCGGCGCGGCGCCTTGAGCCGCCTCTGGGGCAAGGTACGCGGGAGTTCCGCTCACCGCTGCACCGCTGCCGGGTGAGACCTGGCCGTGTGCGCGGGCGGCCATGCCGAAATCCATGACGCGCGCGCGGCGGTTTTCTTCGACCAGCACATTGGAAGGCTTCAAATCGCGGTGGATCACGCCGGCCGCATGCGCGGCCTCCAGGGCGCCCAGCACATCGAGCATCAGGATCACGGCATCCCGGGGCGGCAAGGCGCCGCGCTGGCGCAGGTATTCGGCAAGCGAGATTCCCGCGACGTACTCGAATACCAGGTAAGGCTGCTGCTCGTGCACGTCGGCCTCGAACACCGGCACGATGCGCGGATGCGCCAGGCGGCTGACGCTGCGCGCCTCCTGCAGCCACTCGCTGAGCATCTGCGCGCCATCGGCTGCGAAGGGCCGCATGACCTTGATCGCCACCTCGCGCTCCAGCCGAGGATCGAACCCCAGCCAGACCGTCGCTTGCGCACCTTTGCCGAGTATTTTCCGGAGTTCGAAACGGCCAAGCGTGCCCGGCAATTGCGCCGCTGTGGCGCCGGAAGCCAGGCGTTTGATGGTGGAAAGTGGGGTGAAATCTGGCATGGAAACTGACGTGCGCTCTCAAAACAACTGCGTCCGCTTTGGCGGATCTGGAGGCCCCCGACCCCTTGAATGTAACCAAACTGTCACCGCGCCGTAAGCCCGAAAAGGACCTATTTCATCGTCAAGTCCAACCGCAAGGCCTGGGCCAGGGTCTTGAGCTTTTGCCGCGCCTTCAGGATCGCTGCCTCGACGCCCTTGGGCGTGAGTGTCAGCGTGCGCGCATAGCGCTCGGCCAGCCTGGCCAGCCGCGGCGCCTGCTGCGCCGGCTCGGCGGTCAGCAGGACGTCGGCAATCTCGCTGGCCGCCAGGGTGGTCCAGCGCAGGCGCTCAAGGGGTTGGTCCGGCGGCTTGGGTGGCGGCACGCCCGAAGGCTTGCGCATGCAGCGCAACAAGGTCTCGGGCATGCCCCAGAGCTTGGCCACGTTGATCCCCAGGTTCTCGTAGCTCACGCCCAGGGTCTTGGCCGATGCGCCATCCTCGCCGCTTGCGTACTGGCCAGCGACCACGAGCCGGCGCACCTCCGCCGCCTCACCGGGGAAATAGAAGCCCGCGAGCATGCGCCCCAGGTTCTGGAACATGGCACCGACAAAGGCATCTTCCACATCGTGCGGCACCGCGCACAACTCCCCGGCCAGCGAGCCTGCGAGCATGGCGTGCAGGAAATCCTGCTTGAGTTGCCCGGTGTTGACCTTGTCCTTCATGTGCTCCATCAGCACCACGCTCAGTGCCATGTTGCGCACGGCGTTGAAGCCCACCAGGATCACGGCGCGCGACACTGAGCTGACGCCGCTGCGCCCTGGGTGGGCAAAGTGCACGCTGTTGACCAGGCGCAGAAGCTTCTGGGTCAGCGCCACGTCGCGCAGAATCTGGTCGGCCAGATCAGCGACGCTGCCCTTCTCCGAGCTGGTGATCTCCACAATGCGGCTGACCGAGTCGGAAAGCGCCGGGAAATCGCCCTTGGCCTGCATCCGGCCCAGAAGGACATCGAACGCGGCATCGCCGGTTACGCCGGGGGGCAGGTCGGCGGCCGGGCTCGGGGCTGTGGGAGATGCAGAATCAGGCATACGGAAATTGACGACTTTATTGTTTGGACGCCCCATTTTCACCGCCCTTTCGCCTTCGCTTTCATCTTCTTGCGCCATGGCCACCACCCACTTGCTGTACCTGCACGGTTTTCGCTCTTCGCCCCAGTCGACCAAGGCGCGCCAGGTCGCGGCGCGGGTCCAGGCACAGCATCCACACGTGACCTGGTGGTGCCCGCAGCTGCCGCCCTCGCCGCGCGAGGCCATGCAAATGGTGGCCGAGGGCATTGCCACGTGGCCGCGCGAGCGCATGGCCGTCATCGGCTCTTCGCTCGGCGGCTTCTACGCCACCTGGGTGGCCGAGCAAACCGGCTGCCCGGCCGTGCTGCTGAATCCGGCCGTGCACCCGGCGCGCGACCTGCGCAAGTACATCGGCGAGCAAACCACGTGGCACGACCCAGCGGAGCATTTCTACTTCAAGGCTGAGTACGTGGATGAGCTGGTGGCGCTGCAGGCCCAAGCGCCGGCCGACAACAACCACATCTTGGCCATCATCGCGAAAGGGGACGAAGTGCTCGACTGGCGCGAAATGGCCGGCCGCTACCCCGGCGCCCGCATCAAGCTGCTGGAGCACGGCGACCATGCCCTGAGCGATTTCGACGAGCACATCGACGAGTTGTTCGCGTTTCTGTCCTTGCGGGGCTGAGAAGCCCGCCCCTCGGGCCCCATGGGACAATCGCGCCCATGTATGCATTGTTTGAAGAAGCCGGCAAGTTCCAGGCCGGGCGCGTGCTTTCCGAAGCTGAAAGCTCGGCGCAGGTGGAACTGGAAAGCGGCAAGCGCGTCAAGGTCAAGGCCGCCAACGTCCTGCTGAAATTCGAGAAACCCGCACCAGCGGCGCTGATGGGCGCGGCGCAGGCCTTGAGCCAGACCATCGAACTGGAGCTGGCCTACGAATTCGCACCCGAGGAAGAGTTCGGCTTTGCCGAGTTGGCGCGCGACTATTTCAGCGCGCAGGCCACCTTGGAGCAGCAGGCCGCCGCCCTGTTCCGCCTGTTCGAGGCGCCGCACTACTTCCGCCGCGCCGGCAAGGGGCGTTTTCGCAAGGCGCCGGCCGAGATCGTGCAGCAGGCGCTGCTGGCGATCGAAAAGAAAAAGCAGATCCAGGCGCAAATCACCGAATGGGCCGGCGAGCTGGGCCAGGGGCGGTGCCCGGCGCCTATCACGGAGCAGCTCTACAAGATCCTGTTCAAGCCGGACAAGAACGCGCCCGAGTACAAGGCCGTTGTCGAGGCCGCGCGCGCCACGCACCTGGCGCCGCTGGACCTGCTGCAAAAGGCCGGCGCGATTGCCTCGCCCTACCAGTTCCACTGGCAGCGCTTCCTGTTCGAGAATTTTCCCAAGGGCACCGGTTTCCCGGCCCTGGATGCACCGCTGGTCAAGGAAGAGCTGCCGCTGGCCGCTGTGCAAGCCTATTCCATCGACGACTCGGCCACCACCGAGATCGACGACGCCCTGTCGCTGCAGGGCCTGGGCTCGGGCACCGTGGTGCTGGGCATCCACATCGCCGCGCCAGGTCTGGCGCTGGCGCCGGCCAGCCCCATCGACCAGGTGGCGCGCAACCGCCTGTCCACCGTCTACATGCCGGGCTACAAGGTGACCATGCTGCCCGACGAGGTGGTGCAGCGTTACACGCTGCAAGCGGGCCGCGAATGCCCGGCCGTTTCGCTCTATGTCACGCTGGATGAAGCCACGCTGGCACTCAAGTCCTCCGAAACCAAGCTGGAGCGCGTGCCGATCGCGGCCAACCTGCGGCACGACCAGCTGGACAGCGTCGTCACGGCCGAATGGCTGGAGAATCCGGCGTTCGAACATCCGGACGGCGGGCAGGCACCGGCCCTGGGGCGCGAGCAGCTCGGCTTCCTGTACCGCCTCGCTAAACACCTGAAAGCCCAGCGCGAAGTGGTGCGCGGCAAGCCCGAAAACTTCAACCGGCCCGACTACAACTTCAGGCTGGTCGGCAACGATGGCCGCGAACCGCAGGGCGACGAGCAGGTGCAGATCAGCACCCGCCAGCGCGGCGCGCCGCTGGACCTGATTGTGGCCGAGGCCATGATCCTGGCCAACAGCACCTGGGGCCAGTGGCTGGCCGAGCTCGGCGTGCCGGGCATCTACCGCAGCCAGGCCAGCCTGGCGCCGGGGGTGAAGGTGCGCATGGGCACCAAGGCGCTGCCGCATGCCGGCATCGGCGTGAAGAGCTATGCCTGGAGCACCTCGCCGCTGCGCCGCTACACCGACCTGGTCAACCAATGGCAGATCATTGCCTGCGCGCGCCATGGCAAAACAGCGGCCTTGGCCGCGCCGTTCAAGCCCAAGGACACCGAGCTGTTTTCCATCATCTCTGCCTTTGATTCCGCCTATAGCGCCTACAACGGCTACCAGGGCGGCATGGAGCGCTTCTGGACGCTCAAGTACCTGCAGCAGCAGGGCCTGACCGAAATCACCGCCAGCGTGTTCCGCGAGGGCATGGTGCGCGCCGACACGCTGCCGCTGGTGTTGCCGGTGCTGGGCGCGCAAGACCTGCCGCGCGGCGCGCACGTGCGAGTGAAGCTCGGCGCCATCGACGAAATCACGCTCGATATCACCGGCACGGTGGTCGAACGCCTCGACGAAGCGGCAGACGCGCAAGCGCCGGAGGAAGACGAAGAAGAGCCAAGCGCCGGGCCGATCGCGATTGCCGTCGATATGAACGAAACCGAGGCTGCTTCCAGCGATAATTCGTCCTCGTGAACCTCCGCGCCACCCTCCGGTCCTTCAGCACGCTGCAGCTCGCCCTGGGGGCATCTTTTGCGGTGCACGCAGTGCTGCTGACGGTGCGCATTGTCGACCCCGAGGGCTTCAATCGTGTGTTCAAGGACACGCCGCTGGAAGTCATCCTCGTCAACTCCAAATCCGATGAGCGTCCGGAACAGGCCAAGGCCATTGCGCAGGCTTCGCTGGCCGGCGGTGGCCAGGCCTTGAAGGGCCGTGCCACCACGCCGCTGCCGCCGGCCGCGATGGCCCAGCTGGGCGAGACCATGGAGGAAACCCAGCGCAAGATGGAGGCCATGGAGGAACAGCAGACCCAGCTGCTGGCCCAGGTCCGCAAGCAGCTCGCCGCCTTGCCGCTGCCTGACCCCAAGCGGCCCAGCAACACGCCCGAGCTGGCGGCACAGGACGAAAGGCGGCGCCAGCTCGTCAAGCTGCTGGCGGAGATCGAGCGGCGCATCAACGAGGAAAACGAGCGCCCCAAGCGCCGCTACGTGAGCCCGGCCACGCGCGAAGAGGTGTACGCGGTCTACTACGACGGCCTGCGCCGCAAGGTGGAAGACAAGGGCACGGAAAACTTCCCCGAGTCCGGCGGCAAGAAGCTCTATGGCGAACTCACGATGATCGTGACGGTCAACTTCGACGGCCAGATTCTCGGCACCGAGGTGGTGGAAAGCTCGGGCAACCGCACGCTGGACCGGCGCGCCCAGGCCATCGTGCTCACCGCCGGCCCGTTCGGCCGCTTCAGCGACGCCATGCGGGCCAAGGCCGACCAGATACTGGTGGTGTCGCGCTTCAAGTTCACGCGTGAAGAAACTCTCGAAACCAAGCTCAGCAGTAGATAAGTCTCCCGATGGATCAGTATTGCGTCATGGGCAATCCGGTGGAGCACAGCAAGTCGCCGTGGATCCATGCCCGGTTTGCCGAACTCACCGGCCAGTCCCTGCACTACGGCAAGCGCCTGATCGCGCTGGACGGCTTTGCCGCCGGCATTGCCGCCTTTCGCGCCGAAGGTGGCAAGGGCTGCAACATCACCGTGCCGTTCAAATTCGAGGCCGCCGCGCTGGCCAGCGCCGAAACCGAACGTGCGCGCCTGGCAAAGGCCAGCAATACGCTGCGCTTCACGGCCGATGGCATCCATGCCGACAACACCGACGGCATCGGCCTGGTCCAGGACATCGAGCGCAATGCCGGCATCGCCCTGGCCGGCCGCGACGTGCTGCTGCTGGGCGCCGGCGGCGCCGCGGCGGGTGTACTGGGGCCGCTGCTGCAAGCCAGGCCGCGCAGCATTACCGTGGCCAATCGCACTGTGCCCAAGGCCGTGGAGCTGGCGCAGCGCCACAGCGCCTTCGCAGCGCTGCACCAGGCGGCGCTGCAAGCGGCCGAGCTGCATGCGCTGAACAGCGCATTCGATGTCGTCATCAATGCCACGGCCAGCAGCCTGGGCGGCGCCGGCGTGCCGGTTGCGGCCAGCGTACTTCGACCCAGCGCGTTGGCCTACGACATGATGTACGGGCCGGCGGCCCAAGGTTTCATGGCCTGGGCGCGCGAGCACGGCGCTGTGGCGCGCGACGGCCTGGGCATGTTGGTGGAGCAGGCGGCCGAATCGTTCTTCATTTGGCGCGGCGTACGCCCGCCTTCGGCGCAGGTGCTGGCAGAACTGCGCGCCCTGCTGGGTTAGGACCGGGGCCGCATGAAGCCCTTGCTGCGCCTGTTGGCCCTGCTGCTGGTCTCGGTACTGGGGCTGCAGTTTTTCTTCCTGGCGCGCATCGCCATGATGGCCGTGATCGATCCGCAGTCCACCTCCTTTCAACGCTCCGAGGCCTGGGGCCTGGCCACCACGGCCAAGGATGGCCTGCGCTGGCGCCAGCAATGGGTGCCGTATGCGCAGATTTCCGACCACCTCAAGCGCGCGGTGATCGCGTCGGAAGACGGCAGCTTCGTCAACCATGACGGGCTGGACTGGGATGCACTGGAAAAAGCCTGGGCCAGGAACGCCAAGGCCGAAGAACAGGCCGCCAAGCGTGCGCAGTTGGCACGCCCCAACGCCAGGCCGCCGAAAATCGTCGGCGGCTCCACCATCACGCAGCAGCTTGCCAAGAACCTGCTGCTCTCAGGCGAGCGCACCTTGCTGCGAAAGGGCCAGGAGTTTGTGCTCACGGTGCTGCTGGAGTTGTTGCTCAACAAGCAGCGCATCCTGGAGATCTATCTCAACAGCGTGGAATGGGGCAGCGGCGTATTCGGCGCCGAGGCCGCGGCGCAGCACTACTACCGCAAGAGCGCCGCACGCTTGACCGCCTGGGAAGCCGCGCGCCTGGCGGTGATGCTGCCGCGGCCCAAGTTCTTCGAGAAGCTGCCCAACTCGGCCTACCTCTCCGGCCGCACCGGGACCATCGTGGCGCGCATGGGCGATGCCGAGCTGCCTTGACGACGCTTCCTGAATCTACGCTTGCTCCGGCGCGACCGCAGGTCCCCAGCGCGTGAAGTAAACCCCGGCCACCGTGGCGATGCCATAGAACACCATCGCCACACCCACCAAGGCAAACAGTGCCCAGGCGGGTGCATCGCCCCAGGTAAGTGCGCCGCCCGCGCCCGCCACCAGAATCAGGCGCAGGGTCGAGGCGAGCACGGGCGCCAGCACCTTGCCGGCCCCTTGCGCCGCGAAGTACAAGGTCAGGCCCAAGCCGAAGAATCCAAAGCCCGGCCCGGCCAGGCGCAGGTACTGCCGCGCTTGCTCCAGCACACCGTCTTCGCTGGAGAACAGCCCGGCCCACAGGTCGGGTGCCAAGGTGACGACCGCGCCGATCAGGCCCAGGATCACGGCAGAGACGCCGCCGGCCATCCACGCCACGCGGCGCGCCCTGGCCACCTGCCCCGCGCCGATCGCCATGCCGACCATCGGCACCGCGGCCACGCCAACGCCGAAGGCAATCGGAATCAACAGGAATTCCAGCCGCACGCCGATGCCATAGCCCGCCAATGCCTGCACGCCATGGCGCGCCACCAGCGCGGTAAGGATCAATGTGATGAGAACGGTCTGAAGCGGCGACAGGCAGGCCAGCGCCCCCACCTTGAGGATGTCATGGAACATGCTCCATTGCGGCGTGACATGGCGCAAGACCAGCTTCAGGCGCGCACGGCCCGAGAGCAGGAACCAGAACAGGAAGCCGCCGACCGCGTAGTACGCAAGCACCTGGCCGAAAGCGATGCCCGCCATGCCCCAGCGCGGCATCGGGCCCAGGCCCAGCCCGAGCGACGCGCCGAGCACGATCTGCAGGGCCGAGGCAGCCAGGATGGCGAGCGAGGGCACGCGCATGTTTCCCGTTCCGCGCAACACCGAGATCAAGGTGTTGCAGGCCCAGATTGCCGGCGTGGCGCAGAACACCACCTGGGCATAGAGGATGGCCTGCACCAGCACTTCGCCATTGCCGCCCAGGGCCTGGTACAGCGCCGGGCCTGCCAGCTGAAGCAGCAGCGCGAAGAAGACCCCCGCGCCCAGCCCGATCCACATCGCGTGCGCTGCCAGTGTCTGCGCGCGCACTTGGTCGTTCGCACCGATGGCGCGGCTGATGGCCGAGGAGACGCCACCGCCCATCGCACCCGCGGAGAACATCTGCATCAGCATCACGAACGGAAACACCAGGGCCATCGCCGCCAGCGGTGCCAGGCCGAGCCGGCCGACATAAAAGGTTTCGGCAATGCCCACCGCCGTGGCCGAGGCCATCGCCAGTACGTTGGGCAAGGCCAGCCGAAGCAGGGTGGGCAGGATGGGGCCATCGACAAGAGCGCGCGTCATGGCTGGCGATCTTGCCAAAACATCGCGAAGGCTGCTGGGCCAGGGGCAAACACAGTGCGGTGCCCCGTATCATCGCCCCCATGCTAGCCAAGTTGATGAGCCTGTTCCTGCTGGGCCTGATCCGTGTTTTGACGGGTGCCCAGGCGCGCTGGTACGGATGCCCGCCCAAGGCCGAGCAGCGGATCTATTTCGCCAACCACCAGAGCCATGCCGACCTCGTGATGATCTGGGCGGCGTTGCCGGCGGAGCTGCGCGGCATCACGCGGCCGATCGCGGCCAAGGACTACTGGACCAAGACGCCGTTCAAGCAATGGATCACCTCGGCGGTGTTCCATGCGATTTATGTGGATCGGGCGCGGACCGGCGATCAAGACCCATTGGAGCCACTCATCGACGCACTAGGCAACGGCGACTCCATCATCCTGTTCCCCGAGGGCACGCGCGGCAACGCCGAGGAGCCGCAGGCCTTCAAGGCCGGGCTTTACAACCTGGCCCTGAAATTTCCGCAGGTGGTGCTGGTGCCGGCCTGGATCAACAATGTGCAGCGCGTGATGCCCAAGGGCGAAGTGGTGCCGGTGCCGATTCTCTGCTCCGTCACCTTCGGCGCGCCGATCCGCGTGGAAGAAGGCGAGGAGCGCCGCGCCTTTTTGGACCGCGCGCGGCACAACGTGATTGCCCTGCGTGATGTCTAGGCAAAAGGCATGAACCAATTCCTGCGCAGCCTGACGCCGACCCAGCAAGTGGGCGCTCTCTTTCTCATCGTGTTCGGCCTCTTGATGGTCGCCAGCGTGGTGTTGGTCGTGCTGTCGCTGCGCGACCGCGGCGACGACGAAGCTGCCCAGGCGCGCCGCGCCGAGCTCAAGGACTGGCAGGCGCTGTTGCAGACCTCGTGGTTCATGGTCACGGTCTTCTGGGTCGGCTGGGCCTTGGGCGACCGCGTGGCCACCCTGTTGTTTGCAGTGGTGGCGTTCTTCGCATTGCGCGAGTTCATCACGCTCTCGCCGACGCGCCGCGGCGACCACCGCAGCCTGGTGCTGGCCTTCTTCGTAGTGCTGCCAGTGCAGTTCATTCTGGTCGGCACGGAGCGCTTCGACCTGTTCACGGTGTTCATCCCCGTCTATGTGTTCCTGGCGATTCCGGTGGTCAGCGCGCTGGCCGACGATCCGCAGCGCTTTCTGGAGCGCAATGCCAAGCTGCAGTGGGGCATCATGGTCTGCGTCTACGGCATGAGCCATGTGCCGGCGCTGTTGCTGCTGGACTTCAAGGGCTACCAGGGCAAGAGTGCCTTTCTGGTGTTTTATCTGGTGTTCGTGGTGCAGACCTGCATGATCATCCAGCACCTGGTCTCGCGCAAACTGAAGCGGCCCCCGGTCGCACCCAACGTCAGCCGCAGCTTCACCTGGGCCAGCTGGGCCATCGGCGTGCTGGCGGCCAGCTTCCTGGGCGGGCTGCTGTCGGCCATCACGCCGTTCAAGCCTGCGCAGGCACTGGCGATGGCCTTGATCGCCTGCGTGGCCGGCTCGATGGGTCACCTGGTGATGAAGGCGCTCAAGCGCGACCGCGGCATCACCAACTGGGGCGGCCAGGGCCGTTCGGTCACGGGCGCGGCTGGCTTGCTGGACCGCGTCGACGCCCTGTGTTTCGCCGCACCGGTGTTCTTTCACTCGGTCCGCTGGTATTTCGGCCTCTGACTTTCCGACCCTGACCCATGCGAATTCTCGGCATTGACCCCGGCCTGCAAACCACCGGCTTCGGCGTGATCGACGTCGAAGGCTCGGCCTTGAGCTATGTTGCCAGCGGCACGATCCGCACGACCCACCTGGACCTGGGCGACTTGCCGGGCCGCTTGAAGGTGCTGTTCGACGGCATCTGCGAAGTCTCGGCGCGCTACCAGCCGCAAGCGGCTTCGGTGGAGATCGTCTTTGTCAACGTCAACCCACAGTCCACGCTGCTGCTCGGCCAGGCGCGCGGCGCCTGCATCACGGCCCTTGTGTCATGTGATTTGAAGGTGGCGGAATACACCGCGCTGCAAATGAAGAAAGCCGTGGTGGGCCATGGCCGCGCCGCCAAGACGCAGGTGCAGGAAATGGTGCGGCGCTTGTTGAAACTGCCAGGCCTGCCGGGCACCGACGCGGCGGACGCCCTCGGCCTGGCGATCACGCACGCGCACGTGGGGCACGCCATGGGGCGCCTGGCCAGCGCGACGACGCTGCAACGCAAGACGAGTTCGATGTATCGCGACGGGAGGTACTAGCTCCACCACGCGGGATCAATCGCGCGCGATGCGCAGCATGGCTGGCGACGCTCCAACTGCTGGTGCGCCGCGCCCCGCGTCATTGAGCTTGAACTGGCTCACGGCGCGCGTGAGTTGCATGGCCTGGTCCTTCAGCGACTCCGATGCGGCGGCGGACTGCTCCACCAGCGCCGCATTCTGCTGCGTCATCTGGTCGAGTTCGCGCACGGATGAGCTGACCTGGCCGATGCCGTTGCTTTGCTCGCTCGCGGCTGCCGTGATCTCGCCGATGATGTCGGTCACGCGCCGCACGCTGCTGACGATTTCGTCCATGGTCTTGCCCGCATCGGCCACCAGCCGCGTGCCGCCTTCGACCTTGTCCACCGAGGCGCCGATCAGCTCCTTGATCTCCTTGGCCGCCGCCGCGCTGCGCCCGGCCAGGCTGCGCACCTCGCTGGCCACCACCGCAAAGCCTCGGCCCTGCTCGCCGGCGCGCGCTGCTTCCACCGCGGCGTTCAGCGCCAGGATGTTGGTCTGGAATGCGATGCCATCGATCACGCCGATGATGTCGGAGATCTTCTTGGAGCTGGCGTTGATGTCGCCCATGGTCGACACCACCTGCGAAACCACCGAACCGCCGCGCGCCGCGACCTCGGCCGCCGAGTTGGCGAACTGGTTGGCCTGGCGTGAAGACTCGGCGCTTTGCTGCACCGTGTCGGTGAGCTGCGCCATGGACGAAGCCGCCACCTGCAGGTTGGAAGCCGTCTGCTCGGTGCGGTGGCTCAAGTCCTGGTTGCCGGTGGCGATCTCGCCGCTGGCCAACGAAATGCTTTCGGCCGCCTGCTGCACCTGGCGCACCAGGTCGCGCAAGGCGTCCTGCATGCGGCCCATGGCCTGCACCAGCTGCCCCACTTCGTCGTTCTGGCTCTCGTCGACATCATTGGACAAATCGCCGCGGGCAATGCGTTCCGCGAGGTCACGCGCCTGGCCGAGCGAGCGGGTGATGGCGCTCACGCTGAACAGCGTCAACGGCACCAGCACCACGAGCGCAACCACCAGCACGCCCACCAGCAGGCCGGAGAGCATCGCCGTGCGCGATTCAATGCCCTGCTGCGAAGCCTGCATCTGCTCGCGCGCCTTGATCGCCAGGTCATACAGCAGCTTGTCGGCAGTTTGCATGTGCTGTTTCACGCGGTCGGCATAGGCGCCGGCGGCCGAGCCTTCGATCTGCGCGCGCTCGATCTGCTCGAACACCGGCGCGATGCCGTCCTCGTACTGCTTGACCGCGGCCAGCGACTGGTCGATGGCCTGGGTGTATTCGGCGTCCGCGGCCTGTACCTGGCGCACTTCACCCAGTTGCTTGCGCAAGCTGTCCAGTGACTTCTTCCAGTTGCCGCGAAGCGCCGCCACCTCGACCGCGTTGTTGAAATTGATGATGATGTCTTTTTCGATGCGCCGCGCCTCGCCCAAGGTGGTGCGCAGGTCGCTGATATCGGTCAGCACTTGCACCTTCTGCTCGATTAGCACCTTGACCGTACCGCGGGTGTTGTCCAGCGCCCAGTACCCCATCGCGCCAATCAATACGAGCAGCGCCAGCGCAAACAGCGTGCCGAAGTACAGGCGCGCACGGATCGACAGTCGGCTTAGAAAGTTCATCGGCCCTCCAGGCATATGGATGGAGGCACTAGCAATTGATGCGCCAGCACAAGCCCGGGTCGGGCTCTTTCGTCAGCGGGCACCCCGCGTCGGGGCATGCCACCGGGCCACGCATGGCCTCCACGGAGCGAGATTCTCTTACATCCCGCCCACGCAAAACCTCGAATGCCGGGAAAGTCCTGATCTCCCGTACCCGGGCTATGTCAGGCTATTCGCTCCAGGATCAGCACCGCAAAAAAGGCAAACGCGGCGATCAGGGTCCATTTGAGCGTGATCAGCCCGAAGCGCTTGAAGCGCGGCTGCCCGGTACCCGCATAGAACGCGAATGACACGGCCGCAGCCAGCAACAGCAGCAGGATCGCCCAGCGAAAGAGCAGCATGGCGCCCTACCAGGCTGGGGCCAGCTGGGCAAAGCCCTTGGGCGCAAGTGACTCTTGGTCGAAGGTCACGACCTCATAGGCGTCCGGTCGCGCCAGCAGCGCGCGCAGCAGCTTGTTGTTCAACGCATGGCCCGAGCGGAACGCGGTGTAGGAGGCCAGCAAGGGCTTGCCGATCAGGTACAGGTCGCCCATGGCGTCCAGGATCTTGTGCTTGACGAATTCATCGTCATAGCGCAGGCCATCGCTGTTGAGTACCTTGTAGTCGTCCATCACGATGGCGTTGTCCAGGCCGCCGCCCAGGGCCAGGCCCTTGGCACGCATCATCTCCACATCCTTGGTGAAGCCAAAGGTGCGCGCACGCGCGATGTCGCGGCTGTAGTTGCCGCGGCTCATGTCGAACTCCACGCGCTGGCCGGTCGAATCGACGGCCGGGTGGTCGAAGTCGATTTCGAAGCTGAGCTTGTAGCCGTGATAAGGCTCCACGCGGGCCCACTTGAGGTTGGCGCCCTCGCCTTCACGCACCTCGATCGGCTGCATCACCCGGATGAAGCGCTTGGGTGCCTTTTGCTGCACCACGCCGGCGCTTTGCAGCAGGAAGACGAACGAGGCGGCCGAGCCGTCAAGAATGGGCACCTCTTCGGCGGTGATGTCCACGTAGAGGTTGTCGATACCCAGGCCGGCACAGGCCGACATCAGATGCTCCACCGTATGCACCTTGGCGCCGCCGCTGGAGATGGTGGAGGCCAGGCGCGTATCGGTCACGGCCATCGCGGAAATCGGGATGTCCACCGGCTCGGGCAGATCGACGCGGCGAAACACGATACCGGTGTCCGGTTGTGCGGGCCGCAAGGTCAGCTCCACGCGCTGGCCGCTGTGCAGGCCGACGCCGACCGCGCTGGTCAGGGATTTGAGAGTTCGTTGCTGCAGCATCATGCGATTTTACTTTTGGAAGAGGCACAAGCGTTGTTCGCGCGGGCTATGACCTTGATAGGGACGGCGTCACAGGTGCTTCTTGAAAAAGCCCATCCAATGCGGCACGGCAATGAAACGGTCTTTCCAGTAGCCGGTGTGGTAGCCCTTGCTCACGCATTTGGCCATCATGGCGTTGGCATCTTCCCCGGGCGCTTGCATGCCGCTGTTCAATTCGGTGGTGCCGTTCTCGTCGATCAGCACGTCGCAGTTGGCATAGTGCGGGCCAAAACTGCGCTGCCGTTTGTAAGGTGCATCGAAGCTGTGGCCCTCGCCGGGGATCACCACGATGGCCGCATTGCCGCCGCGGCCGTTCATCCAGCCGACGTGCCGCTCGCAGTAGCGGCTGGGCGTCTCGTTGTCCACCTCGCCGGTGATGAAGAGGAATGGCGTGCCTGCGTAGGCGTCGCGCTTGGCATTGCGATAGCCGCAATAGCCGTACATGCCGACCACCGCGTCCAGCGGCTTGAGCTGGACCTCATTGGCGTACAGGCGCCGCGCATTGCGCTCGATCAGCGCCAAGGCGAACTTCTGCTGCATCATCACCGCGGCACCGCCGCCCTGTGACTCGCCAATGCTGCCGACCTTCTCGAATCCGCGCGCGCGCAGCCAGGCGGCCGCGGTCAGGCTGTCGGAAGCCATGTTGAATTCGTTGCCGCCTTTGCGCGAAGCCGCTGCGTAGTCGTTGTGCGTCACGTCAATGCCGCGCGGGGCCCAGTGGTCGATCACCAGGGCGGCGAAGCCTTCTTTTTGCAGACTGTCCACATAGTCGTACATGCGGCTGTCGATGCCTTGCGAGCCATGCGAAATCAGCACGGCCTTGCTCTGGCCGGGCTTGGAAAACAGAAATCCCTGGGCGTCCAGCTTGTTGCAGATGAAGGGCACGCCGAAACAGGCAACGCTTTGCCAACTCACCCTTTCGGCCTGCGCAGGGCCGGCCGTCTGGGCCTGCGCGAGGCTGGCGAGCAACAGGGCTGCCAGGCTGGCGACTGCGAGAAACGCGGTTTTTCCCATGCGAGGAACCTCGATCCAAGAAAGAAAAAGAGGTGGGCACGACCCGCGCCCACCCCGAACACCCCCTTGGAGAACGCCTAATCTGCCTGCTTGCGCAGGAAGGCGGGGATTTCGAAATCGTCCATGCCGCCGGAGGCCAGCGCGTCCACCTTGGCCGCGGCCTGGGTCCGGTTGGTGCGCCAGACGCTGGGCACGGCCATGCCGCCGTAGTCGGGCTGCGAAGCCTGGCCCGGCGTGCCGGGTGCGCCCACCACCGTGTTGATGGTCGGCACATTGAACGGCACGTTGTCGGTGCCGGTGCGCAGCACCTGCAGCGGTGGCGCGGTGCGGCGCATGCCCTGACGCGAAAGGCCGGTGGCCACCACGGTCACGCGGATGTCTTCGCCCAGCTGGTCGTCGTAGGCCGTGCCGTAGATCACGTGCGCATCGGGCGAGGCATAGGCGCGGATGGTATTCATCGCGAGCTTGGATTCGGAGAGCTTGAGCGAGCCCTTGGCCGCGGTGATCAGCACCAGCACGCCCTTGGCGCCCGAAAGGTCGATGCCTTCGAGCAGCGGGCAGGCCACGGCCTGCTCGGCGGCGATGCGCGCGCGGTCCGGGCCGCTGGCCACGGCCGTGCCCATCATGGCCTTGCCGGGCTCGCCCATCACCGTGCGCACGTCTTCGAAGTCGACGTTCACATGGCCGGGCACATTGATGATCTCGGCAATGCCACCGACCGCGTTCTTCAGCACGTCGTTGGCGTGGGCAAAGGCTTCGTCCTGCGTGATGTCGTCACCCAGCACTTCGAGCAGCTTCTCGTTCAACACCACGATCAGCGAATCGACGTTGGCTTCCAGCTCGGTCAGGCCCTGGTCGGCATTGGTCATGCGCCGGCCGCCTTCCCAATCGAAGGGCTTGGTCACCACGCCGACCGTGAGGATGCCCATTTCCTTGGCGATGCGCGCAATCACGGGGGCCGCGCCGGTGCCGGTGCCGCCGCCCATGCCGGCGGTGATGAACAGCATGTGCGCGCCGTCGATGGCGGTGCGGATGTCGTCCTCCGCCACCTGCGCCGCGTCACGGCCCTTGTCGGGCTTGCTGCCGGCACCCAGCCCGCTGCTGCCGAGCTGGATGGTGCGGTGCGCCGCGCTGCGGCTCAAGGCCTGCGCGTCCGTGTTCGCGCAGATGAATTCCACACCTTGCACCGCGCAATCGATCATGTGCTCCACGGCGTTGCCGCCGCCGCCGCCCACGCCGATGACCTTGATCTGTGTGCCCAGGTTGAATTCCTCGACTTCAATCATTTCGATGCTCATGTTCTAACTCCTTGATTCCTAAAACTTGCAGTTGCCAAAAATTGTCTTGTTATGTCCATGGTGCGCGCAGCGCTTCACGAGGGCGGGTCCGTGCACCGCCATCGCCAGTGGGGGCTCCCTCGGGCCCAGGCTGCGTAGTGGGCTTTCATCAGAAATTTCCCACAAACCAATCTTTGACGCGCCCCATGGCGGTCTTCATCGAACCGTTTTTCTGCGCCACCTTGAAGCCGCGCAAGCGTGCGACGCGGGCTTCTTCCAGCAGGCCCATGACGGTGGCCGCGCGCGGCTGCGCCACCATGTCCGCCAGAGCGCTCGAATACTTCGGTATGCCGCGGCGCACAGGTTTCAAGAAAATGTCTTCACCGAGCTCGACCATGCCGGGCATGACCACGCTGCCGCCGGTGAGCACAATGCCCGAGGACAGCACCTCCTCGTAACCGGACTCGCGGATCACCTGCTGCACCAGCGAGAAGATCTCCTCGATGCGCGGCTCGATCACGCCGGCCAGCGCCTGCTTGCTCAGCATGCGCGGGCCGCGGTCGCCCAGGCCCGGCACCTCGACCTGCTGCTCCGGATCCGCCAATAGTTGCTTGGCGTAGCCGCTTTCCACCTTGATGTCCTCGGCGTCCTTGGTCGGCGTGCGCAGGGCCATGGCGATGTCGCTGGTGATCAGATCGCCGGCGATCGGGATCACGGCCGTATGGCGGATCGCGCCGTTGGTGAAGATCGCCACGTCGGTCGTGCCGGCGCCGATGTCCACCAGCGCCACGCCAAGCTCGCGCTCGTCTTCGGTCAGCACCGCCTGGCTGGACGCCAGCGGATTGAGCATCAGCTGCTCGACTTCCAGGCCGCAGCGGCGCACGCACTTGATGATGTTCTCGGCCGCGCTCTGCGCACCGGTGACGATATGCACCTTGGCCTCCAGGCGGATGCCGCTCATGCCGATCGGCTCCTTCACATCCTGCCCGTCGATCACGAATTCCTGCGGCTCCACCAAAAGCAGTCGCTGGTCGGTGGAGATGTTGATGGCGCGGGCAGTCTCGACCACGCGCGCAACATCGGCCGGCGTGACTTCGCGGTCTTTCACCGCCACCATGCCGCTGGAATTGATGCCGCGAATGTGGCTGCCGGTGATGCCGGTGTACACGCGCGTGATCTTGCAGTCGGCCATCAGCTCGGCCTCTTTCAAGGCCTGCTGGATGCTTTGCACGGTGGCATCGATGTTCACGACCACGCCGCGCTTCAAGCCGTTGCTTGGCGCCACGCCCAGGCCGGCGAGCTTGAGCTCGCCATTGGGCAACACCTCGGCCACCACCGCCATCACCTTGGCGGTCCCGATGTCCAGCCCCACTACCAGGTCCTTGTACTCTTTTGCCATATATCAGCCTGTTCCATGCACCTAGGTCTAAGAATTTCCACTGCTCGACTACTTACCCAACTACTTCTTCGGCTGCGCTGTCAAGGTTGTCACGCCGCGCAGGCGCAGCGCGTAACCCTCGCCGTAGCGCAAGTCCGCCGTTTCCACCGCATCGGCAGAGCGCCCGTGCCGCGCAGCAATCTGCGTCAACGTGTGCACAAAACGCTCCGTGCGCGCCGACAGCTCCTGAACCGTCCCGCTTCCCAATTCGATGACCGCGCCGGCATCGGTGCGCGCGCGCCAGCCGCCCCGGCTGGTCAGCTCCAGCTGGTCCAGGCTCGTGTCCAGCGGCACGAACAAGGGCGCCAGCGCGCGGTACATGGCCAGCACCTGCGCGGCCTGGCCTTGCGGTCCGGCCAGGCGCGGCAGGTCGTCCAGCTCGACCTCGCCGATGTTGGCTTCAAACACTTCGCCCAGCGTGCTGATCAGCCGCGAATCGCCCTCGCTACCCCAGAACGCGGCCACCTGGTGCTCCTGCAGCACGACCTTCAGCCGGTTGGGAAACTCGCGCCGCACCAGTGCCCGGCGAACCCAGGGCACGGCCTCGAAGGCGTTGCGCGTCTTGCCCAGGTCCACCGTGAAGAAATTGCCGTCCAGCTTGGGCGCGACATTGGCCCTGAGCGTGACGACGTTGTTGTGCACCAGGTCGCCCTGCACGCTGATGCCGCCGATGGCAAACAGCGGATGGCGCACAGCCCACCACAGCAATGCCGCCAACGCCACGACGATCACGCCCGTGAACAAGACCGAAGCGGTCAGGTTCATGAGCTTGACGTCCATGGGCGCGGGCAGCGCGGCGTTCATGCTTGGTGCTCCAGCGCCGCATCGGCGAGCAACTGCACGCACAGGTCTTCATAGCTGATGCCGGCGGCGCGCGCCGACATCGGGACCAGCGAATGGCCCGTCATGCCGGGCGAGGTGTTGATCTCCAGCAGATAAGGTTTGCGCGTAGCCGCATCGATCATCACGTCGAGCCGGCCCCAGCCACGGCAACCGAGCACGCGGTAGGCCTTGAGAACGATCTCCTGGATCGCGGCTTCCTCGCCCTCGGGCAGGCCGCAGGGCACGAGGTACTTGGTGTCGTCGGTGAAATACTTGTTCTGGTAGTCGTAGTTGCCCGCGGGCGCGACGATGCGGATCACCGGCAGTGCACGCGCGTTCGCGCCCGTGCCAAGCACCGGGCAAGTGACTTCGTCGCCGCTGATGAACTGCTCGCACAATACATCGGCGTCGAGTTGCGCCGCCTGCTCCACGGCTGCCGCCATTTCGGAATAGCCGGCCACCTTGGCGACGCCAATGGAAGAACCCTCGCGCGCGGGCTTGACGATCAGCGGCAGCCCCAGGTCATCGGGCACGGCGACGACCTGCTCGCGGCCATATGCGCCACGGTGCAGCAGCACATATTTCGGCGTTGGCAGGCCCTCGGCAAGCCAGACGCGCTTGGTCATGACCTTGTCGATCGCAATGCTCGATGCCATCACACCCGAGCCGGTGTAGGGAATACCCAGCAGTTCGAGCGCGCCCTGCACCGTGCCGTCTTCACCGAAGCGGCCGTGCAAGGCGATGAAGCAGCGCGCAAAGCCTTCGGCTTTCAACTCGGACAAGTCGCGCTCTGCCGGATCGAAAGCGTGCGCGTCGATGCCACGCGATTGCAAAGCCTTGAGCACGCCGTCGCCGGACATGAGCGAGACCTCGCGCTCGGCCGACCGGCCGCCCATCAGCACGGCGACTTTTCCGAAGTCCGGTTTTACATTCATGACTTCGCCCCCAGTTCCACCACCTTGGCGGGCACGGCGCCGATGGAGCCCGCGCCCATGCACATCACCACGTCGCCATCGCGGGCGTTGTCCAGGATGGCCTGCGGCATGGCGGCAATGTCGTCGATGAATACCGGTTCGAGTTTGCCCGCCACGCGCAAGGCACGCGCCAGCGAGCGGCCATCGGCCGCGACGATGGGCGCCTCGCCGGCCGCATACACCTCGGCCAGCAGCACCGCGTCAGCACCATTGCCGATGACCTTGACAAAATCCTCGAAGCAGTCGCGCGTGCGCGTGTAGCGGTGTGGCTGGAACGCCAGTACCAGGCGGCGGCCCGGAAAGGCGCCGCGTGCAGCGGCCAGCGTGGCCGCCATTTCCACCGGATGGTGGCCGTAGTCGTCGATGACTTCAAACTTGCCGCCCCCGTTCTCGGGCCTGGCCGGCACCTCGCCATAGTGCTGGAAGCGCCGGCCCACGCCCTTGAAACCGGCCAGGCCTTTTTGCACGGCCGCATCAGGGATGTTCAGCTCCACCGCCACCGCGATGGCCGACAGGGCGTTGAGCACATTGTGTTCGCCGGCGAGGTTCAGCACGATGTCCAGGTCCGGCAGGGTCACGCCGTTGCGCCGCTGCGCGGTGAAATGCATTTGCCCGCCGACGGCGCGCACGTTCACGGCGCGCACCTGGGCATCTTCGCCGAAGCCGTAGCTGGTGATGGGGCAGGAAACCTGGGGCACGATCTCGCGCACCGCCGGGTCATCCGTGCACAGGATCGCCGTGCCGTAGAACGGCATGCGGTGCAGGAAGTCGACGAAAGCCGCCTTCAGCCGGCTGAAGTCATGGCCATAGGTCTCCATGTGGTCGGCATCGATGTTGGTCACCACCGCCATCACCGGCAGCAAATTGAGGAACGAGGCATCGGACTCGTCGGCCTCGACCACGATGTAGTCGCCGCTGCCGAGCTTGGCATTGGCGCCCGCGCTGTTCAGGCGCCCGCCGATCACGAAGGTCGGGTCCAGCCCGGCCTCGGCCAGCACGCTGGCCACCAGGCTGGTGGTGGTGGTCTTGCCGTGCGTACCGGCAATGGCGATGCCCTGCTTCAGGCGCATCAGCTCGGTCAGCATCAACGCGCGCGGCACGACAGGGATTTTCTTCTCGCGCGCGACGATGACTTCGGGGTTGTCCGCCTGCACGGCCGTTGAGGTGACGACCGCATCGGCCCCCGCGACGTTGGCGGTGGCGTGGCCCACGTAGGTCGTCACGCCCAGGCCCGCAAGCCGTCGCAAGGTCGCGCTGTCAGACAGGTCGGAGCCCGAAATCACGTAGCCGAGATTGAGCAGCACCTCGGCGATGCCGGACATGCCGGAACCGCCCACGCCGACAAAATGTATATGTTTAATGGCGTGTTTCATTTCGCCAACTCCTCGCATGCGGCCACCACCTCAGTGGTGGCACCGATTTTTTGCATTGCCTTGGCCCGCTGTGCGCAGGCCAGGAGCGCCGGGCGCTCCATCCTTTGCAGCATCTGCGCCAGGTGCTGCGGCGTCAGTTCGCCCTGGGGCAGCAGCCAGCCGGCATTGGCGTTGACCAGGAATTTCGCGTTCGTCGTCTGGTGGTCGTCCACCGCCGCGGGGAACGGCACGAAGATCGCGGCCGCGCCGACGGCGGCGATCTCGGTCACCGTGCTCGCACCGGCGCGGCAGACGATCACGTCGGCCTCGGCGAAGGCCTGGGCGGTGTCCTCGATGAACGGTGTGAGTTCAGCCAGCACACCGGCAGCCGTGTAGTTGGCGCGCAGCGCATCGATCTGTTTTGCGCCACTTTGGTGAAGCACCTTCGGCCGCTGCCCGGAAGGGATCAAGGCCAACGCCTTGGGCACCACCTCGTTGAGCGCCTGCGCGCCCAGGCTGCCGCCGACCACCAGCAGCTTCAAGGGGCCGCTGCGCCCGGCAAAGCGGCTTTGCGGATCGAGCTGCTGCAAGAATGCCGCGCGCAAGGGGTTGCCGACCCAGCGGGCCTTTTTCAGCGCATCGGGAAAGGCGCTGAAGATGCGGTCTGCGATGCCGGCGAGCACGCGGTTGGCCATGCCGGCAACCGAGTTCTGCTCGTGCAGCACCAAGGGCTTGCCGAGCAGCACACCCATCATGCCGCCGGGAAAGCTCACGTAGCCGCCCAGGCCCACCACCACGTCGGGCTTGACCCGCCGCACCGTTTGCAGGCTTTGCCAGAAGGCCTTGAGCAGGCGCAGGGGCAGCAGGGCCAGGGTCACCGGCCCCTTGCCGCGCACGCCGGCAAAGTCGATCGCTTCGAAGGCAAAGCCGCGCGGCGGGACCAACTGGCTTTCCATGCTCGGGTTGGCCGGCGTGCCGCGCCCGCCGAGCCAGTGCACACGCCAGCCGCGCTCGCGCAGCGCCTGGGCGACCGCGAGGCCCGGGAAGATATGGCCGCCCGTGCCACCGGCCATGATGAGGGCGCAGCGCTGTTGTGTCATGCGCGTCCTCCCCGCATCAAGGTCTTGCTCTCGAAGTCAATCCGCAACACCACGGCAATCGCCACGAGATTCATCAGGATGGCCGAACCGCCGTAACTCATCAGCGGCAAGGTCAGGCCCTTGGTCGGCAGCGCACCCAGGTTCACGCCCATGTTGATGAAGGCCTGAAATCCCATCCAGATGCCGACGCCCTGCGCCACCAGGCCGGCGAAGACGCGGTCCAGGGCGATCGCCTGGCGCCCGATGTGCATGATGCGGCGCGTCATCCAGAGGAACAGGCCGATCACGCAAACCACGCCGACCAAGCCAAACTCCTCGCCGATCACGGCCAGCAGAAAATCGGTATGGGCCTCTGGCAGCCAGTGCAGTTTTTCGACGCTTCCACCCAGGCCCACGCCAAAGATCTCGCCACGGCCGATGGCGATCAGCGAATGCGAAAGCTGGTAGCCCTTGCCCAGGGCGTGCTTTTCGCTCCAGGGGTCGAGATAGGCAAAGATGCGTTCGCGCCGCCAGTCGCTCAGGGCGATCATCAGGCCGAATGCGACCACGATCACGGCGGCGATCAGGAAGAACATGCGGGCGTTGACACCACCCAGGAACAGGATGCCCATGGCGATCACCGCGATCACCATGAAGGCGCCCATGTCCGGTTCGGCCAGCAGCAGCAGGCCAACCACGGCGACCGCCACCGCCATCGGCAGCACGGCGCGAAAGAAGCGCTCTTTCACGTCCATCTTGCGCACCATGTAGTCGGCCGCATACAGCAGCACCGCGAACTTGGCGAGCTCGGACGGCTGGAACCCCATGAAACCCAGCGAGATCCAGCGCCGCGCACCGTTGACCATCGTGCCCACATGCGGAATGAGCACCGCGATCAGCAGGACCAGCGAGGCCACGAACAGCCAAGGCGCGGCCTTTTCCCAGGTCGCGATCGGCACCTGGAAGGCGAGCAGCGCAACCACGAATGCAAGCACCAGCGAGATCACATGCCGCGTGAGGAAGTAAGTATGCGAATAGCGGGCGAAGCGCGGGTTGTCAGGCATCGCGATGGAGGCCGAGTAGACCATCACCAGGCCGAAGGCCAGCAGGGCCACCGTCACCCAGAGCAGGGGCTGGTCGAAACCCAGTGCGCGAACCGGGGTGGAAGTCGTGCGCCCATAGCCGCCGCTGCTGCCCGTCCCCAGGCGCACAGGCAAGGCGTCCGCCGCTGCTTGCGGCAAGCTGCGAAGCCAGGCGGGCATCATGCCCCGCCCTCCAACTCGATGCCGGCCTGCTCGGCCAGCGCGGCGACGGCTTCGCGGAACACCTGGGCACGGTGGCCATAGTTCTCGAACATGTCGAAGCTGGCGCAGGCGGGCGACATGAGCACTGCATCGCCCGCGTGCGCACGCTCGGCGGCCAGGGCAACGGCCTCCTGCATGGAGCTTGCGTCCTGCAGCGGCACACCGGTTGATTCGAGCAGGGCCCGGATTTGCGGGGCGTCACGGCCGATCAGCACCACGGCGCGCACGAAGCGCGCGACCGGCGGTGCCAGCGGCGCAAAGTCCTGGCCCTTGCCGTCACCGCCCAGGATCACCACCAGCTTGCGGTCAGCGCCCAGGCCGTGCAGCGCGGCGACAGTTGCGCCGACGTTGGTGCCTTTGCTGTCGTCGAAGTATTCGACGTCGTTGATGATGCCCACCGGGTCCACGCGATGCGGTTCGCCGCGGTATTCACGCAAGCCATAGAGCATGGGGCCCAGCGGGCAGCCTGCCGCCAGAGCCAAGGCGAGTGCGGCCAGCGCGTTGACCGAGTTGTGCCGGCCACGGATGCGCAATGCGTCGCACGGCATCAGGCGCTGGATATGCAGCTCTTCTTCCTCGTCAAAATTGTGGGCCCCCACGCTTGCCACTTCGTGTGCTGCGCTGCCCCCCGAGGGGGCTGCCGCAGCTTGGGACGGCCCGGCGCTGCGGCGGCGGCGCTTGCGGGTTTCGTCCGCCTCCAGCGCGCGCACCAGCCAGGCCATGCCGTTGACGACCTCGACACCAAAGTCACCGGGGCGCTGCGGCATGTCGCCGCCGAATGTCACATGCTCGCGCAGTTGCGGCTTTTGCAGCTTGACGCGCAGAGGTTCCGGAGGACGTGAGGCCCCCACGCTCGTCACTGCGTGTACTTCGCTGCCCCCCGAGGGGGCCGCTGCCGCCTTCGGGCGGCCGGGCGGCGGCAGCATCGCCATCACCAGCGGGTCTTCGCGGTTGAGCAGCATCAGGGTCTTCGCGCCGAAGATGCGCGCCTTGGCCGCGGCGTAGGCGCGCATGTCGCCATGCCAGTCCAGGTGGTCTTGCGTCACGTTGAGCACGGCCGCGGCCGTTGGCTCGAAGGCCGCGACGCCCTCCAGCTGGAAGCTGGATAACTCAAGCACCCAGACCTCGGGCAAGGTATTCGCGTCGACCCGCTCGGCCAGGGTGTCCAGCAGGGACGGCCCGATGTTGCCGGCAACCGCCACGGATTTTCCGGCGCGCTCCACCAGTTGTCCGGCAAGCGCGGTGACCGTGGTCTTGCCGTTGGTGCCGGTCACGGCCAGCACGGCGGGCGTGTAGCCTTGGCTTTCCTTCAAATCGGCCAGGCCTTGCGCGAACAGGTCCAGCTCGCCGCCGGTCCACAGGCCGATACTCCTGGCCATGTCGATCACAGGCGAGAACAGCGCCGGTGCCAAGCCGGGTGAGCGAAACACGGCACGTACGGGCGTGCCCTCGACCAGTGCCGCATCCAGCGGCCCGCTGATGAATTGGGCATCGGGCAACTGCTCAAGCAAGGCGGCCAATTGCGGTGGCGCCTCGCGCGTATCCGCCACGCGCACGTTGGCGCCGCATCGCGCACACCAGCGCGCCATCGCCAGGCCGGACACGCCCAGGCCCAGGATGAGAACAGTTTGGTCTTGAAGCTGGTTCACACTTTCACCTGAGCTTCAAGGTCGAGAGGCCCACCAGGCACAGCAGCATGGTGATGATCCAGAAGCGCACGACGACCTGCGTTTCCTTCCAGCCGGTTTTCTCGAAGTGGTGGTGCAGCGGCGCCATCTTGAGAAAGCGCCGGCCCTCGCCGTATTTTTTCTTGGTGTACTTGAACCAGACGACCTGGATCATCACCGAGAGCGCCTCCACCACGAAGATGCCGCCCATGATGGCCAGCACGATTTCCTGGCGCACGATGACGGCGATGGTTCCCAGGGCGCCGCCCAGCGCCAGCGCGCCAACGTCACCCATGAACACCTGGGCCGGATGGGTGTTGAACCAGAGGAAGGCCAGGCCGGCACCGGCCATGGCCGCGCAGAAGATCAGCAGTTCGCCCGAGCCTGGGATATGGGGAAAGAACAGGTATTTCGAATACACCGAGCTGCCGGTCACGTAGGCAAACACGCCGAGTGCCGAGCCGACCATGACCACCGGCATGATGGCGAGGCCATCCAGGCCATCGGTCAGGTTCACAGCGTTGCTTGAACCCACGATGACGAGATAGGTCAGGATCACAAAACCGAACACGCCCAGCGGGTAGCTGATTTCCTTGAAGAACGGCAGCAGCAGCCCGGCCTTGGGCGGCAGGTTGACGTCGAAGCCCGATTGCACCCATTTGAAGAACAGTTCGATCACGCGCAGGTTGGAGCTTTCGGAAATGCTGAACACGAGATACAGCGCTGCCAGCAGGCCAATCACCGATTGCCAGAAATACTTTTCGCGCGAACGCATGCCTTCGGGATCCTTGTGCACGACCTTGCGCCAGTCGTCGACCCAGCCGATCGCGCCGAAGCCCAGGGTCACCAGCAGCACGATCCAGACAAAGCGATTGGACAAGTCGAACCACAGCAAGGTGGAGACGGCGATGGACAGCAGGATCAGCACGCCGCCCATGGTTGGCGTGCCACGCTTGGCCAGATGCGACTCCATGCCGTAGCCGCGAATGGGCTGGCCGATCTTGAGGGCAGCCAGGCGGCTGATGACCCAGGGGCCCGCCAGCAGGCCGATCAGCAGCGAGGTCAGCGCCGCCATCACGGCACGAAACGTGAGGTACTGGAACACCCGGAAAAAACCAAACTCGGGTGACAGTGCTTGCAGCCATTGGGCCAGGCTAAGCAGCATGAACGGACTCCTCTGGCGGGGCGGCCTGGGCAACGATCGCCTCGACCACCCGCTCCATCTTCATGAACCGCGATCCCTTGACCAGTACGCTGGCTGAAGCGGAAAGCGCATCGAGCACGGCCGCGTTGAGCGCGCCGATGTCGTCAAAATGCCGGCCGGCACCAAAGCTGGCGACGGCCTGCACGGATTGCTCGCCCAGGGCAAACAGCGAATCGATGCCGCGCTCGCGCGCATAGGCGCCCGCTTCGGCGTGGAATTGCGGGCCCTGGTCTCCCACCTCGCCCATGTCGCCGAGCACCAGCAGGCGCGGCGCCGGCAGCTCGGCCAGGACGTCGATGGCAGCGTTGACCGAGTCCGGGTTGGCGTTGTAGCTGTCGTCGATCAGTGTGAGGGGCTTGCCCTTGCAACTGATGGCGACGGCGCGGGAGCGCCCCTTGACCGGCTGGAAGGCTTCAAGCCCCTGTGCAATCGCCTGCAGCGGCACGCCGGCCGCGTGCGCGCTGGCCACGGCAGCCAGCGAGTTGCGCACATTGTGGCGGCCGGCGATATGGAGTCGGTAGCTCAAAGCTCCGGCAGGCGTTTGCGCACTTACCCGCCAATGCCCCTGCGCCCATTCAGACCCGGCCAAAAGGATGTCGGCACCCGTGTCCGCACGGGTGCCGAAAGTCACGCGGGCCCGCGAGCCCGCAAGCGCCGCCCACAGCGGCGTGTATTCGTCGTCGGACGGAAAGACCGCCACGCCGCTGGCTGGCAGCGCTGCAATGACGGCTCCGTTTTCCTCGGCCACGGCACGCACGGTGGCCATGAACTCCAGGTGTTCGCGTTGCGCGTTGTTCACCAGGGCCACCGCCGGCCTGGCCAATTGCGCCAGGTAGGCGATTTCGCCGGGGTGGTTCATGCCCAGTTCGATCACGCCGATGCGGTGCTCCGCGCGCAGGCGCAACAACGTCAGCGGCAGGCCGATGTCGTTGTTGAAGTTGCCTTGCGTGGCCAGCGCCGCGCCGGGCTCGAAAATCTTGAGGATGGCGGCCACCATCTGCGTGACGGTGGTCTTGCCGTTGCTGCCGGTGACTGCTATCAAGGGCAGGCTGAACTGGTCGCGCCAGCCCGCAGCCAATGCGCCCAGCGCCGCCTTGCTGTCGGCCACCTCGATGCCGGGCAGGCCTGCGGCCGCCAGGCCGTGGTGCGCGAGGGCGCCCACGGCGCCCTTGGCCTTGGCTTCGGCCAGGAAGTCGTTGGCATCGAAGCGCTCGCCCTGGAGCGCGACGAACAGGTCACCCGCCTGCACGCTGCGCGTATCTGTGTGCACGCGGCGCACGGCCTGTGCGCCGTCGCCCACCAGCCGGCCACCGGGCAGCCAGCGCAGGGCCTCGGCCAAGGTCATCATGTTGTTGGCGGGAGCGCTCATCAGATGCCCCCTCCCGCACAAGCCGGGTTGGCGCGGCGCCCCAATGCGAGTTGCGCGTGCGCCTTGTCAGAGAACGGCGTCTTCAGACCGGCCACCTCCTGGTAGGTCTCATGGCCCTTGCCCGCAATCAGCACGACGTCCTCCGGCAGCGCTTGCGCCACGGTCTGGCTGATGGCCAGGGCACGGTCCGATTGCACCTGCACCGCCTGGTCGTGGCTCAGCCCGAGCAGGATCTGGCTGATGATGGCTTCGGGTTTTTCGCTGCGCGGGTTGTCGCTGGTGACGACGACGTTGTCGGCATTTTTCTCGGCCATGGCCGCCATGAGCGGACGCTTGGCCGGGTCGCGGTCGCCACCGCAGCCGAACACGCACCACAGCGCACCGCCGCGTTGCTGGGCCAGCGGGCGCAGCGCCGTCAGCGCCTTGTCCAGCGCATCGGGGGTGTGCGCGTAGTCGATGGCCACCAACGGCTGCCCGGCTTCGCTCAGGCACTCCATGCGGCCCGGCACCGGCAGCAAGCCAGCGCAGGCCTGCACGGCGTCCGCCAGATCGACACCCAGCGCGCGCATGGCGCCGATCACGCCCAGCAGGTTGGACACGTTGTACTGGCCGATCAGGGAGGTGTGGAGTTCATGCCGCACGTTGCCCTCGGTCACGGCAAAGCACAGGCCTTGCGAGTCATAGCCGACGTCATGCGCCTGCAGCCGCGCGCCCTGCGCGTACGAAATCGTCCAGACGTCGATCGCCGTTCCGGCTAGCAGGTCCAGCAGCGCCACACCCTGCACATCGTCGATGTTGATGATCGCCGCCTGCTGCCCGGGCCAGCGGAACAGCTCGGTCTTGGCGGCCCAGTAGGCTTCCATCGAACCGTGGTAGTCCAGATGGTCCTGCGTGAAATTGGTGAAGATGCCGACGCGAATGCGCGTGCCGTCCAGCCGGCGCTCGGCCAGGCCGATGGATGAAGCCTCGATCGCGCAAGCGGCCAGGCCATCGTTGGCAAACTGCCGGAAATGTTTCTGCAGGGTGACCGGGTCGGGCGTGGTGAGGCCGGTCGAGACCAGCTGTGGAGGACGGCCGATGCCGAGGGTACCAACCACCCCGCAGGGAATGGCCTGCCGGAGGTTGGACAAGGCCTGCGCCAACCACCAGGCGGTGGAGGTTTTTCCATTGGTGCCGGTCACGGCCAACACATCGAGCTGCGCGGTGGGCTGGTCGTGCCAGGCCGCGGCGATGGGTCCGGTGGCCGCTTTCAGGTGCTCGTAGCTGGCAATCGCGTCGCCCTCGAAGCCGTAGCGCTCCACGCCTTCGCGCTCGACGATGCAGGCGGTCGCGCCTTGATGCAGCGCCGCCGCCACATGCTGGCGGCCGTCGGTCACCGCACCAGGCCAGGCGATGAAGCCGTCGCCCGGTCCGACGCGGCGGCTGTCCACATGCAGCGTGCCGGTGACTCGCGCGCGCAGCCACTGCACCGCTTGCTCGGGGCTCAGGAGTGCGTGCATCAGAACGACTCCTCCACGGCCTTGGTGACGATCTGCGGCTTGACGGCGATGTCAGGCTGCACGCCCATCATGCGCAGGGTTTGCTGCACCACTTCGCTGAACACCGGCGCCGCCACCAGACCGCCGTAGTACTGGCCGGCGCTCGGCTCGTCGAGCATCACGGCGACAACGATGCGCGGGTTGTCGATCGGCGCCATGCCGGTAAACCAGGAACGGTACTTGTTGCTCGCATAACCCTTGCCGACCTGCTTGTGCGCCGTACCCGACTTGCCGCCGACCGAATAGCCCACGGTCTGCGCCAAGGGCCCGGTGCCACCGGGGCCGGCGGCCATCTGCAGCATCTTGCGCACCGCGCGCGCATTCTCGGCGGAGAAAACCTGGATGCCCATGGCCGGCTGGTTGCTCTTGAGCATGGTCGCGGGAATGACCTGGCCGTCATGGGCAAAGGAGGTATAGGAATGCGCCATCTGGAACAGCGAGGCCGACAGGCCATAGCCATAGGACATGGTCGCCTGCTCGACCGGCTTCCAGGTCTTCCAGGGGCGCAGGCGGCCGGTCACGGCGCCGGGAAACTGGATCTGCGGCTTCTGGCCGTAGCCCAAGGCGGTATAGGTGTCCCACATCTCGTGCGGGCTCATCTTCTGCGCAATCTTGAGTGCGCCGATATTGCTGGACTTCTGGATCACGCCCTCGACCGTGAGCGCGCCGTTGTTGTGGGTGTCGCTGATGGTGAAGCCGCCGATGCTGAAGCGGCCCGGCGCGGTGTCGATGACGGTCTGCGGCTTGATGCGATCAGCCTCCAGCGCCATGCCGACGGTGATCGGCTTCATCGTCGAGCCAGGCTCGAAGGTGTCGGTCATCGCGCGGTTGCGCAGTTGCTCGCCGCTCAGGTTCTGGCGCCGGTCCGGCACGTAGCTCGGGTAGTTGGCCAGCGCCAGCACTTCACCGGTGATCGCGTCGAGCACAACCACGCTGCCGGCCTTGGCCTTGTGGGCCAGCACCGAGTCGCGCAGCTTCTGGTAGGCGAAGAACTGCACCCGGCTGTCGACGCTCAACTGCAAGTCCTTGCCATCCACCGGCGGCACCTGCTCGCCCACGTCTTCGACCACGCGGCCGAGGCGATCCTTGATCACCCGGCGCGAGCCGGCGCGGCCGGCCAGGTCATGGTTGAAGGCCAGTTCCACGCCTTCCTGGCCGTGGTCTTCCACATTGGTGAAGCCCACCACGTGCGCGGCGGCCTCGCCTTCGGGATACTGGCGCTTGTATTCCTTGCGCTGGTAGATGCCGCGCACGTTGAGCGCCGCCACTTTCTGCGCGACCGGCTCATCGAGCTGGCGCTTGAGCCAGACAAAGGTCTTGTCTTCGTCCTCGAGCTTCTTGTTGAGGTCGGCCAATGGCATGTCCAGCAGCTTGGCCAGCTGGCGCAGCTTGGCCGGATCCCGCTCGACATCTTCGGGAATGGCCCAGATGCTGGGCGCCACCACGCTGGAGGCCAGGATCAGGCCGTTGCGGTCCAGGATGCGGCCGCGGTTGGCGGGCAACTCCAAGGTGCGCGCAAACCGCACCTGGCCCTGCCGCTGGAAGAAGTCGTTGTCGATCACCTGGATGTAGACGGCGCGGGCGGCCAAGCCCACGAAGGCAACGGCAATCGAGGCCACGACGAACTTGCTGCGCCATACCGGCGTCTTGCTGGCCAGCAGCGGGCTTGAGGTGTAGAGCACGCTGCGGCTCATTGCGTGACTCCCCCCGGCCCTTGCGTGCCGAGCGCCGGCTTCGGTGTTGCGCCGGCAGATCCATACGCCACGTACTGCGTGATCGCCGGCGTGGCCACGCGCATCTGCAGTTGCTCCTTGGCCAGGCGCTCCACACGCAGCGGCGTGGCTTGCGCGCGTTTCTCGACCTGCAGGCGCTCATGGTCCACCTCCAGCTTGCGCGCGGCGGCCTGGGCCCGGTCCAGCTCGACAAACAGGCGGCGCGATTCGTACTGGGTATGCACCAGGTACAAGGCGCTGGCCAGCACGGCGAGCAGCAGCATCAGGTTGAGGCGGATCACTCTGGCACCTCAGTGCGCTCGGCCACGCGCATGATGGCGCTGCGCGAACGGGGGTTGCCCGCCACTTCGGCGGCCGAGGGCTTGATGCGGTCCAGCGCCTTGAGCTTCATGGCCTTCGGCGCTGCAAACGGGGCACGGCGGTCGAACACCTCGCGCGAATGCTGCGCGATGAACTGCTTGACGATGCGGTCTTCCAGCGAGTGAAAGGCGATCACCACGAGTCGGCCTCCGGGTTGCAGCACATGAAGACTGGCCTCTAGCGCCTGTTGCAACTCTTCAAGCTCGGCGTTGATGAAAATCCGAAGAGCCTGAAATGTGCGCGTTGCAGGGTCCTGGCCCGGCTCGCGGGTTTTGACCGTGCCAGCCACGAGCTGGGCCAGCTCGGCGGTGGTTGAAACTGGGCCCCGCTCCTGTCGGCGAGCAACAATCGCCTTTGCAATCTGAACAGCAAACCGTTCTTCGCCATAGTCACGAATCACCTCCGCGATCTGTTGAACTTCCGCTGTCGCCAGCCACTCGGCCACGCTCTCGCCGCGCGTGGTGTCCATGCGCATGTCCAGCGGACCGTCGAAACGAAATGAAAAGCCGCGCGCTGGGTTGTCGATCTGCGGCGAGCTCACACCCAGGTCCATCAGCACGCCGGCCACGCTGGCCTGCGGCAGCTCGCCCAAGGTGCGAAATCCCTCGTGGCGGATGGAAAAACGCGCATCGTTGATGCGCGAGGCTTCTGCAATGGCGTCGAGGTCCTTGTCGAAGGCGATCAGGCGACCCGGTGGAGAAAGCCTGGAGAGGATCAGGCGCGAGTGCCCGCCGCGGCCAAAGGTCGCGTCCACGTAAGTGGCATCCGGCTTGCTGAGGAGAGATTCGACTGCTTCGCTCAACAAGACGGTGGTATGTTTCCATGTGGTATCCACCGCCAGCCTTCAGAAAGAGAAGTCCTTGAAGACATCCGGCATGTCACCTTGCATCGCCTTCGCTTCCTGGGCATCGTAAGTCGCCTTGTCCCAGAGTTCAAAGTGATTGCCCATGCCAAGCAATACGGTTTCTTTGGCGATGCCCGCCGCTTCGCGCAGTTCCGGAGAAATCAGCACGCGGCCGGTGGCGTCCATCTCCATGTCCATCGCGTTGCCCAGGAAGATGCGCTTCCACCATTGGGCGGACATCGGCAGGGCGGCAATGCGTTCGCGGAATTTTTCCCACTCGGGACGAGGGAAAAGCATGAGGCAACCGTGCGGGTGCTTGGTGATGGTGAGCTGGCCCGAGGCGGTCGCGCTGAGGACGTCGCGATGCCGGGTCGGCACAGACAGCCGCCCCTTGGCATCCAGACTCAGCGAAGAAGCCCCTTGAAACACAACAGTACGACCTTGATCTTTCGATTTGCCCTCAAACCAATGGTTTGAAGACACTTTTCACCACTTAATTGCACTTTTTTGCACTGTAGCAGGAAAAGCACAGGCCGCAAGCTCGCTTGCTACAATTTTTTGCAACAAAATCAAGGACTTAGGAGCGATTCCGCATGAAGAATTTGCGGAAATATCGTTCTAAATGAAGTACTTAGAACGTGATGTGAATGTGTTGGGTGATGTGGCGCTCAAAGGATGTAGCGCGAGAGGTCTTCATTGCGGCTCAACTCCTTGAGCCGGCTGTCCACATAGGCCGCGTCAATCTGAATGGTCTGGCCACTAAGCTTCGCGGCGTCAAAACTCACCTCGTCGAGCAGGCGCTCCATCACGGTGGACAAGCGCCGCGCACCGATGTTCTCGGTCCGCTCGTTGACGTCGCAAGCGATCTGCGCCAGCCGGGTAATACCTTCGGGCGCGAACTCCAGGCGTACGCCTTCGGTCTCCAGCAGCGCCTGGTATTGCTTGACCAGCGATGCATGTGTTTGCGTCAGGATCGCTTCGAAGTCCTGCACACTGAGCGACTGCAACTCCACGCGGATCGGAAAGCGCCCCTGCAGCTCCGGAATCAGGTCACTTGGCTTGCTCAAGTGAAAGGCGCCTGAAGCGATGAAGAGGATATGGTCGGTCTTGACCACGCCGTACTTGGTGGAGACGGTCGTGCCCTCGACCAGCGGCAGCAGATCGCGCTGTACGCCCTGGCGCGAAACTTCCGCGCCGCCGCTCTCGTTGCGCGAGGTCACCTTGTCGATCTCATCGATGAACACGATGCCGTTCTGCTCGGCGTTCAGCAAGGCCTGGGTCTTGATTTCTTCGTCATTGACGAGCTTGCCCGCTTCTTCTTCCACAAGCAGCTTCATCGCCTCGGCGACCTTGAGCTTGCGCGTCTTGCGCTTTGGGCTACCGAACTGGCTGAACATGCCGCGCAATTGCTCGGTCATATCCTCCATGCCGGCGGGTCCCATGATCTCGAGCTGGGGCCGGGCCTCGGCAAGTTCAAGCTCGATGTCCTTGTCGTCCAGCAGGCCCTCGCGCAGCTTCTTGCGAAACACCTGGCGCGCCGTGCCGTCAGGGGCCTGGCCGGGCTCGACACCGCGCGCGGGCGGCACCAGCACATCCAGGATGCGGTCCTCGGCCGCGTCTTCGGCGCGCATCCGCACCTTGCGCATTTCGGACTCTCGGGTCTGCTTCACGGCAATGTCGGCCAGGTCGCGGATGATTGCATCCACATCCTTGCCGACGTAGCCGACTTCGGTGAATTTGGTGGCCTCGACCTTGATGAAGGGTGCATCGGCCAGGCGCGCCAGGCGCCGCGCAATCTCGGTCTTGCCCACGCCGGTGGGGCCGATCATCAGGATGTTCTTCGGCGTGATTTCAAAGCGCAGTTTCTCATCGACGTTCTGGCGGCGCCAGCGGTTGCGCAGCGCAATCGCGACCGCGCGCTTGGCCTGGTTCTGGCCGACGATGTGGCGGTCGAGTTCGGAGACGATCTCCTGCGGGGTCATGGAGGACATCTCGTTCAATCCAGGGTTTCGATGGTGTGGTGCATGTTGGTGTAGATGCACAGCTCGCCGGCGATGCCGAGCGATTTTTGAACAATCTCGCGCGCGCCAAGCTCCGTGTTGTCCAGCAGCGCCTTGGCAGCTGCCTGCGCAAAGGCGCCGCCCGAGCCGATGGCGATGATGCCGTGCTCCGGCTCCAGTACATCACCGTTGCCGGTGATGATCAGCGAAGCCTCCTTGTCGGCCACCGCGAGCATCGCTTCAAGGCGGCGCAGCACACGGTCGGTGCGCCAGTCCTTGGTCAGCTCGATGGCGGCGCGCACCAGATGGCCCTGGTGCTTTTCGAGTTTGGCCTCGAAGCGCTCGAACAAGGTGAAGGCGTCCGCGGTGGCGCCGGCAAAACCAGCGAGTACGCGGTCATGGTAGAGCTTGCGAACCTTGCGCGCCGTGCCCTTGACGACAATGTTGCCCAGCGTGACTTGCCCATCGCCGCCAATGGCAACCTGGACGCCGTCGGCGGTCTTGCGCCGCACGCTGACGATGGTGGTTCCGTGAAATTGTTCCATCGCGCGCAAATGGGGGCGGTTCGGGCAAATTGCAAGAAAAGAAGCGCCGCCGCGCCGGCTCAGTCGTTTCGAGCCAGCACCTTGGCGTGCTCGTTGATGCCGATCACGTTGAAGAATATCGCCACCAGCCGGTGCATGGCCCGGAACTGGACCTGGCAACCCTCGGCCTGCTTGGAGGCCACCCAGTTCAGCACCGATCCCGCAGCGGAAAAATCCACGCGAATCAAGCGGTCGCAGGAGACCACCAGGACTTCACCGTCTTGCACGCCAGCCTCCAGCGAGGCCAGCGCCTCGGCGGCATCGCCCACCACCTGTCCGACGAGCTTTGCCGTGGGCGCGGTGGAAAAATCCATGCTGAAAGGGACCGTATGCGGCCCGTTGAAGTCGGAATTGGGGCTGGATGCAGGCCCTTCGGAAGGAAGGTCGTCCACCAGCGGAAATTCCGTCAGGTCATGCCCGCCTTCGCTCACCGGCAGGTACTGGCACCGCGCGCTCAGCCAGGAGGGCGGAGACACCTCATAGGTCACGCAATAGTCCAGAGCGACAAGTTCGAATTCATCGGCCCGGCCGAAAATCCGCAGGCTTTCCATACGCAGCCGCCACCACGTGGGATTCGCGTCGCGATCGCCCGATGGCGTGGATTCGGCAAGCAACTGCTCCAGCTTTTCGTCGCCAATAAAGCGCAACTGCACAGGAGACGCACACCAGGAGGTAAAAAGCTTGCACAAGGGCTCGAGCGCCGCGTCATCCACCCCTATCAGCCGTGACCAGTTCAAGCGCCAGGGCTCGGCGGCCTTGGCAAGCGCCGCCGCCAAGGCCGCAACCGATTGCACGCCAAGGACATCGGGACTGGTCCAGTTGAACCCCGGCGCGCCCCCTGCTGCCGACGCGCCGGCACCCGCTGCTTGCGGACTCGATTGCTGCTGCACCAGATCGGGCAGCGAGAACCACATCGGCGCCGAGCGCCCGAAACGACTTGCGAAGTCGATCGCGACGTTCTCGAAACGCTCCTGTCGGCCGGTGGCCCGGTGCAAGTCAAACAGCGTCATCCAGATTTCTTCTTCACCTTCGCGCGTGCCGGTTTCGCGCTTCAAGGTGTCCATCAGCCCGGCCTCGGCGCCCTCATAGTCGCCATTTGCAAAGCGGATGGCGGCTTCCTCCAGCTCAGGGTCGTGCACAAAGCCCGGTTCTGTGGCTCCGAGAATCTTGGAAGAGGAGTAACCGGACAAGGTGCCGTCGTACGCCCGGGGACCTCGGTCCTCGGGCGGCGCATCGTCCGCAAAGTCCGGTGCAGCCACCGCGCCGGCCGACGCCATGCGCCCCACCGGCGCGTTCGACCCGCCAGGTGCGCCGGCGGAACTGGCGGAAGAATGGCGCGCCGAAATCAGGTTGCCCTGGCTGGACAGCGATGCCGGCTCCGTGGGTGCATAGGTGCGGCCGGTACCCGAATGCGATTCGGATGGCGGATTGCCGCCGGACTCCAGCACTTGACTCGAAGACGTCGGAAAGTTGCTGTTGATGGAGGTGCCGGGGTCGTTCGCATGCTTGGTCTTCCACCACTGCATGGACATTTGCGCTTCGATTTCGTCGATCTTCTTCAGCGTGCCGGCCCGGTCGTCCGGCTTGGACGGCATGCTGCTCTGGAAGAACGATGGGCGTCCGGTCTGGTCTTGCCCGGTCAAGGCCTCACGGCGGCGCAGCTTGCGCAGGTGATCGAACTCGCGGCGGCGCACAAAGTCGTTGCGCCGCTTGCGCTCGATCATTTCCTTGAGCATCTGCTTGCTGTACTTGCTCTCCTTGTCGAGTTCCGGCTCGTCCAGGTCTGACCAGTTCGTCAACGGATTTTTGACGAACCTGACCACCTTGGACAGCAAACCGGGCGCTTCGTCTTCTTTGGCCATGGGAGGGATACAGGGCGCTCGTGCTAAAGGCTCGCGAAGGCCTGGGACTCTCTAGTCCCCGAACATTTTTTGCTTGAGCTCGCGCCGCTGCTGCGCTTCAAGCGACAGCGTGGCCGTTGGCCGGGCCAGCAAGCGGCCGACGCCGATGGGTTCACCGGTTTCGTCGCAATAGCCGTAGTCGCCGGCATCCAGCCGCACGATTGACTGCTCGATCTTCTTGAGCAGCTTGCGCTCGCGGTCGCGCGTGCGCAGTTCCAGGGCATGCTCTTCTTCGATGGTGGCGCGATCCGCCGGGTCCGGCACGACGACGGTGTCTTCGCGCAGATGCTCGGTGGTTTCACCGGCATTGGCCAGCATGTCACGCTTGAGCTGCACCAGCTTCAGGCGGAAGAACGCCGTCTGCTTCTCGTTCATGTATTCGCTGTCCGGCATGGCCAGCACTTCGGCGTCGGACAACTGGTCTGCCGTCTTGGCCTTCCAGTTGTTGGCCAATTTGGGGTCCTTCTTCGCGGCCGCTGCGGGCGGCGGAACAATCATGGTCGCAGGCATAGTCTGTAGATAGCTGGCTTTGGCAGCGGTGGAAGCCACCGCCTGAGCCATGGATGGTACGGTGATTTGCGCCAGTCGGGAAGATGGGCGGGGTGTCTTGGTAGGTATTGGCGTCATCGATTTCAAACTTGCCGCGACAGGCGCGGACACGGCTGCTTTGGCGGGTAGCGCTTGCACCGGCGCGGCGGCGCCAGCATGCGGCTTGGCGGTCTTCACCGGTGCTGCCGCAGGTTTGGAGGCCGGCACCGCTTTGGGGGCGGTGGCCGGTACGGATTTGCGTGACGCCTCTTTCACGCCTGCAGCCTTGGCCACTGGCTTGGTCTTTGCCACGGTCTTGGCAGCGGGCTTCACGGCGGCCTTGGCAACCGGCTTGGCGGCCTTTTTCGGTGCCGCCACGGCCTTGGACGTCGCCTTGACCACAGCTTTGCCTGCTGGCTTGGCCACGGGCTTGGCCGCCGGCTTGGGTTTGGCCGCCGGTTTTTGCACTTTGGCCGCTACTTTGGCGGACTTGGGCGGTTGGGCTTTCACTTCTTGTCTCCTCGCAGAACTGGCATGCGCATGCTCCGCGCCGTCGGGCTTTGGCCGCCGGTGTGCGCCATGCTCGCCGGCGACCTCTTTCGCCTTGAGCTTTGCGGGCTCTCGGTCGGGGGTTTTGCCGGGGGGCGATTGTATCGGCTTACCAAAGCCGAATCCCATCAGTTGCAGAATCGAGACAATCATTTGGCTCCCTGCCAAAAAAACACAGACTAACTCAAATCAGGCACTGTTCCATGCCCTGAAGAAAAATGTCTTTGGGCAAGTCGATGCCGATGAACACCATCTTGCTCATCCGCTGCTCGCCATCGGCCCATTTCGGCCCGAGGTCGCTGCCCATCAACTGGTGCACGCCCTGGAAGATCACCTTGCGCTCGGTGCCATTCATGTTCAGCACGCCCTTGTAGCGCAGCATGCGCGGGCCATAGATGTTGACGATGGCGCCCAGAAAATCTTCCAGCTTGGCCGCATCGAACGGCCGCTCGGACTTGAAGACGAAGCTCTTCACATCGTCATCGTGGTGATGATGGTGGCCGTGGCCTTCCTTGGCATGCGAGGGGTGGTCGCAGTGCTCGCCCTCGGCATGGTCGTGGTGGTCATGATCGTGATCGTGGTCGTCTTCCTTCAGGAAGTCCGGATCGATGTCCAGCTTGGCGTTCAGGTTGAAGCCGCGCAGGTCGAACACCTCGGACAGCGCCACCTCGCCGAAGTGCACCGCCCTTTGCGGCGCGCGCGGGTTCATGTGCTTCAAGCGGTGGATCAGCGCGTCGGTTTCATCCTTGGCCACCAGGTCGGTCTTGCTGATGAAGATCTGGTCGGCAAAGCCCACTTGCCGGCGCGCTTCCTGGCGGTCGTTGAGCTGGTCGGCCGCGTGCTTGGCATCGACCAGGGTCAGGATCGAATCGAGCAGGTATTGCTCGGCGATCTCGTCGTCCATGAAGAAGGTCTGCGCCACCGGGCCCGGATCGGCCAGGCCGGTGGTCTCGATCACCACGCGATCGAACTCAATCAGGCCCTTGCGCTTCTTGGCGGCCAAAAGCTGCAGCGTGGCGCGCAGGTCCTCGCGGATGGTGCAGCAGATGCAGCCGTTGCTCATCTGGATGATCTGCTCCTTGCTTTCGGTCACGAGGATGTCACTGTCAATGTTCTCTTCGCCGAATTCGTTCTCGATCACGGCGATTTTCTGGCCATGGGCTTCAGCAAGCACGCGCTTGAGCAAGGTGGTTTTGCCGGAGCCCAGGAAACCGGTGAGGATGGTGGCGGGGATGAGACTCATGGTGGCGCCCAGAAACTTTGAAGGTGCAGCAGTTTAGCGGGCAATGCAATGGCGCGTTTTCTGTAGTCTTACTCAGGCGAGCGGTTCATTTGCGCACCACGATCAGGCCCTTCAGGTATTCGCCCTCGGGAAACGTCAGCGTCATCGGGTGGTCGGGCGCACCGCCCAGGCGTTCGCTGATGTAGCCGTCAACGCCGGCGTCGGCACCGGCCGAGGCGACGATCTTGTGAAACAGGTCGGCGCTGATGCCGCCCGAGCATGAATAGGTAAACAGCACGCCGCCGGGTTCAAGCAGCTTCAGCGCCAGCCGGTTGATGTCCTTGTAGGCACGCGCGGCGCGCTCGGCATGGGCCACCGTGGGCGCGAGCTTGGGCGGATCGAGGACGATGGCGTCGAAGGTCTGGCCCTGCTGGCCGAACTGCCGCAGCGAGGCGTTCACGTCGGCATCCAGGAAGCTGGCGCGAGCGGAGTCAAAGCCGTTCAGGGCGACGTGGGCCAGTGCGCGCTCCAGGGCGGGGGCGGACGAATCGATCGAAGTGACGTGCGCCGCGCCGCCGGCCAGCGCGGCCACGGTAAAGCCACCGGTGTAGCAGTAGCAATTGAGCACGCGCTGGAACGCCAGGCGCTGCGCATAGTCCGCGAACTTCTTCCGGCTGTCGCGCTGGTCCAGGTAGAAGCCGGTCTTGTGGCCTTCGGCCACGTCCAGGGTCAGGCGCCAGCCATGTTCGCGGATCGTGATTTCGGTTGGCGGGCTGCCCTCGCCGCCGCGCAGCCAGCCCGTCGCGGGCTGCAGGCCCTCCAGTGCGCGGGCACTGGCGTCGGAGCGCTCGTAGAGGTTCTTCAGGCCGGTTTCTGCCAACAACGCATCGGCCACAACGCCCTTCCAACGCTCCGCGCCGGCCGAGGTGAATTGCGCGACCAGCGTATCGGCATAACGGTCCACCACCACGCCAGGCAGGCCGTCCGATTCGCCATGGATGAGCCGGCAGCCATCGCTCTGGATGTCAAACCGGCTTCTGGCACGGATGGACCGGGCCACTGCCGCCGCGAAAAACGCAGCATCGATGCGCTGCCCTTCGTCGAAGCTCCAGATGCGCGCGCGGATCTTGGACTGCGGGCTGAACGCGGCCCAGGCCAGAAACTGGCCATCCTTGGACTCCACGCGCACGGTTTCGCCCGCATCGCCACCGCCTTTTGCAATGGCGGACTCGAATATCCATGGATGGTGGCGCAGCAGCGAGCGCTCCTTGCCTTCGCGCAGTCGGATAGATTTCATGGGCAGGATTGTCGGGCCATCCAGAGCTTGCCGGACGACGGGCCAGCCGATAGAGTGCGGGGCATGTTGGCAAGAATCATTTTTCTCGCGCTCGCGATGGCGGCGCTGCTTGCGCTTTCCGCCTGCGCCAGCATGACCGAATCCGAATGCAAGGTTGCCGACTGGGGCCGGGTGGGCCGCGACGATGGCGCCCGTGGCGAGTCCGACCAGCGCATTGCCGCCTATACCGAAGACTGCGCCAAGGTGGGCGTGCGTCCGAACGCCCTCGCCTACCGCCAGGGTTGGGATGTCGGCATCCAGAGTTTTTGCACCGCCGGGAGCGGCTGGCGCGAAGGCAGCAACGGCAATACGTCCAAGTCCGATCGCTGCCGCGGCCGCGCGGGCGAGCAGGCCTTCAGCCACTACTTCCATGCCGGGCTGGAGGTGCACCGCACGGTGGAGCGCATGCGCGAAAACGACAGGGAAAGCAGTCGGCTGGAATCGCAGCTGCGCAAATCCACCAACGACGATGAAAAGCGCCGGCTGCGCGAACGGCTGCGCAGCATCGACCGTGATCAGTCCAGCCTGCGCAATGTGCTGTCGCGCCAACAGGCGATGGCGCCCTGAACCGCTATTTTTTTGGACCGGCCGGCAGCTTGGCGCGCGGATGCGCCGCGTCGTAGGCGCGGGCCAGGTGCTGGAAATCGAGCCGGGTATAGACCTGCGTGGTCGTAATGTTCGCGTGCCCCAGCAACTCCTGCACCGCCCGCAAATCGCTGCTGGACTGCAGCAGATGGCTGGCGAAGGAATGGCGCAGCATGTGCGGATGCGTCGGGGTTGCGAGCCCCGCCTGCAGGCTGCGCTGGCGCAGGCGCTGCCAGATCGATTGAGCCGAAAGCCGCGTGCCGTTGCGGCCGATGAATAGCGCGGCCTGCGCGCGCTGGGCACCCAGCACCGCATCGCGCAGCGCCAGCCAGTGCCGAACCCCCGCAAGCGCCGCGCTGCCCACCGGCACCGTGCGGCGCTTGCCGCCCTTGCCCAGCACATGCACCTCGGCGGCCTCCAGATCGATCCAGCCGCGCGCCTCAGTGCTGGCCAGGGCGTCCAACCCGGTCAGCTCGGCCACGCGCAGGCCGCAGCCGTAGAGAAGCTCGACGATGGCCGCGTCGCGCGCCTCCAGCCAGGGGTCGTTGTCTTCATTCTTGAATTCGGCCAACTGGACCGCATCGTCCACCCCCAGCGCCTTGGGCAGCGGTTTGCCGGACTTGGGCGCACGCACATCCTGGACCGGATTGCTGGCCACCAGCCCGCGGCGACCGAGCCAGGTATAGAAGCCGCGCCAGCCCGAGAGAATCAGCGCAATGCCGCGCCCGCTGCGGCCCGCGCCATGCATTTGCGCGACAAAGCGGCGGATGTGGTTGTTCTGCAGATCGGTGAGGGCCACGCCGGCCTTCGCGGCGCTGTCGGAAAGTCTTTGCAGGTCGAGGGCATAGAGTTCGACCGTGCGCTGGGCCAACCCCTTTTCAACGCGCACATGTTCAAGATACTTCTCGACCAGTTCCTGGCTCATCGCAATCGAGACAAGGCAGCACTCGCCAGCTCGGCGATGCGCTCCAGAAAGTCCGTGCCCATGCCGCTTTGAAACCGCTGCGGGTCGGGCGAGGCCAGTACCAGCATGCCAAAGGCGGGGTCGGTGCTGTTGATGGCGCCGGCGCGCAAAGGCATCAACGCCAACGACAAGGCGGTGTCGGGCTCCGGCAGCCAGCGCACGGCTTCAAACCCGGGGTTGACGCCGCAAAAAGGCGCCGTCAGCGAAGAGGCGAATGTCTGTGCGTCGCTGCTTGCGCCTTGCGCAAAAGGCTCGTCGGCAAACGCCTGCGAAACACCCCAGACCTTGATCGCCACCTGTGGCACCATGAACTGCGACCGCAGCTCGCCCGCAATGTTGGCCGGAAGGTCCACCGCCTCCTGAGTAAGCAGCAGGCTGCGCGCCCAGCGCTGCAGCTTGTCGGAAATGACGACGTTCTCGTTGCCGTTGCGGATCATGTCCATGATCCGGTGCTCCAGCAGTTTGATTTTTTCGCGCAGCATCTCGGCCTGGCGCTCCTGCAGGCTGACCGCGCGGTTGCCGTGTGGGCTGGTCATCTGCACCGCGGCGAGCACTTCGGCGTGGCGGTCGAAAAACGCCGGCGTATTGACCAGGAAGTTGGCGATGTCGTCTTCGGTGATGGGATGGGTGCTCTTGTCCATGGGGCCTTTGCGAAAAAGTAGGGGCGTTCGGATGCAGGCTGCGCTATGTCGCGCTATGTCGCGCTATGCCGCCTCGGGCAGCGTGATCTCGCCTTCAAAGACGGTGGTGGCGGGGCCGGTCATCAGGACCGCAGAGGCCAGATCCTGGCCATCCCACTCGATGGTGAGGCGCCCGCCGCGGGTGTCGACCTCGACCGGCGAGTCCAACAGCCCCAGGCGAATGCCGGCCACCACGGCGGCGCAAGCGCCCGTGCCGCAGGCCAGCGTCTCGCCGGCGCCGCGCTCGAACACCCGCAGGCGGATCTGCTGGCGCCCCACGACCTGCATGAAGCCGGCGTTGACCCGGTTCGGGAATGCGGGATGGCGCTCGATGGAAATGCCTTGCTCGCGCACCGGCGCGGTGTCGACGTTGTCCACCACCTGCACCGCGTGCGGGTTGCCCATGGACAACACCGCCACGGAGACGGTCGCGTTCTGCGCTCGAGCATCCAGGGCCAGCAGCCATTTTTGCCAGCCATTCACGGTTTCCGATGTCAGGCCTTCGCTGTGGAACGGTACCCTGGGCATGTCGAATATCGGCGCGCCCATGTCCACCGTCACACGGCCATCGGCATTCATGCGTGGCTCGATGATGCCGCTCAAGGTCTGCACCTTGACCGTTTCCTTGGTGGTCAGGCCCTGCTCGCGCACAAAGCGCAGGAAGCAGCGGGCGCCGTTGCCGCACTGCTCGACTTCGCCGCCATCGGCGTTGTGGATCACGTACTCGAAGTCCACGCCCGACACCGGCGCCGGGCGTACCGACAGGATCTGGTCGGCGCCAACGCCAAAGTGGCGATCAGCCAGGAAACGGTATTGCTCGGGGCTCAGGTGCAGGCGCTCGCGCGTTTCGTCGAGTACGACGAAATCGTTGCCCGCGCCCTGCATTTTTGTGAAGCGGATGCGCATGGTGCGGATTATCCGCGCAGCCGGTCCAGCGCCCGGTCGACGAAGTCCAGCCGGTCCTGGCCCCAGAACCGCTCGCCGTTCAACACCAAGGTAGGTGCGCCGAACACCCCGGCCTGCTCGGCCGCATCGCTGTTGGCGCGGTACTCGGCCAAGGTGGCGGCGGCCTGCTCCAGCGCCTGCAGCGCGGCGCCGTCATAGCCGCTTTCCGTGGCCACGGCGATGCGCACTTCGGCCTCGGCGGTGTCGCGCTCCTCGGCCCAGAGCGCACGCAACAGCGCATGCGACAAGGGCATGGCGTCGAGCCCCTGCAACTGCGCGGCAATCACCATCCAGCCCGGGTACTTGTTCCAGTTCGGGTCGCTCGGCTCGCCCTTGGGGTAGTGCTTGGGCTCCAGGTTCAGCGGCATGCCCAGGTAGTCGCGCCAGCGCGCCAACTCCAGCGCGTGGTAGCTGCGGCGCGGCTCGGGCCGGGTCTTCAGCGGGATGCCACCGGTCTTGGGAACGACGGCCTGGAAATCGTACGGCCTGAGCACCAGCCGCGCGCCGTGGCGGCGCACGATGTCCTGCAGCTTGGGCCCGCCGAAGTAGGCCCAGGGCGAAGACAGGCTGTAGTAGCAGTCGAGTTGCGTCATGCCCCGCATTATCGTCACGCCGGGGCGAGCGGGAAGCCCCAAAAAATGACCTTCTAAATGACCTTCTATTCGATCGTGACGTTCGCCGCCTTCACCACTTCGGCCCACTTGTTCCGGTTCGCCTTGACGGTGGCGCGAAACTGCTCCGGCGTCTCGATGCGCACGGAATTGCCGGCGGCTTCGAGCTTGGCCTTGATCTCGGGCATCTCCAGCACGGCCTTGACCGCGCTGTTGAGCTTGGCAACGACTTTCGGGTCTGTTCCCTTGGGCGCGAACAGCGCGAACCAGATCGAGCTGTCGAAGCCGTTGGTGCCGGCAATGCGGCTCTCGGCGATGGTCGGCACTTCCTGCACGGCGCCCACGCGCCTGGCCGTGGTCACGCCCAGCAGGCGCACCTTGCCCGCCTTGTACTGCGTGAGCACGGTTTGCACCTGGTTCATGATGCAGCAGGTCTCGCCCTTGAGCACCGCGGTCATGGCCTCGGGCCCGCCCTTGTAGGGCACGTGCACCATGTCCAGGCCCAGGCGCGAATTGAGCTCGGCAAACGCCATGTGCGTGCCCGTGCCATTGCCGGTGGAGGCAAAGTTGTACTTGCCCGGGTTGGCCTTGATCAGGTCGACAAACTCCTTGAGAGTCTTGACGTTGATCACCTCCGGATTGATGGTCAGCACATTGGACACATCGAGGATCGGCGCCACCGGCACGAAATCAGCTTCCACGTCGAACGGCAGCTTCTTGTACAGCGCCGCATTGCTGCCGTGCGTGGCGGCCGTGCCGAACACCAGGGTGTAGCCGTCGGGCTTGGCGCGCGCCACGTATTCGCTGGCGATGTTGCCGGCGGCGCCGACCTTGTAGTCGATCACCACGGGCTGGCCGAGTTGCTTGCCCAGCGGCTCCTGGATGGTGCGAGCCACCACGTCCACGCCTGATCCGGCGGGAAAGGTCATGATGAAAGTGACCGGCTGTTGCGGCCAGTCGTTGCCCTGGGCTTGCGCCAGGGGCGCGGACAGGCCAAGAGCGGCGGAAGAAACGAGCCAGGCCAGTACAGCGCGGCGAAAACGGTGGACGGTCATGCACAGCTCCTGAATCTTTGGTTGTGCCATTGTGGCGCTTGCTTCAAGCCTGTTCCGGCATGAGCTTATTCCTGCCCGGCGGTCGATAATGCGGCGCATGGTCCGCCCCTCGCAACTCATCCATCCCCAGCGCGAGCCCGCGCCCCTGCGTCCTGCCGCTACGGTGCTGCTGCTGCGCGATACCGCCCTGGGCGTCGAAGTGCTGATGACCCGCCGTTCGATGACGGCCAGCTTCGCGCCGGGCGCCTATGTGTTCCCCGGCGGCGGCATCGACGCCGCCGATGCTGATGCCCATGGCCTGGCCGCGCGCCGCCCCGGGCAGAGCGATATCCACCTGACACAGGCGATCGCCGCGATTCGCGAAAGCTTCGAAGAGCTCGGCATCCTGCTGGCGCGCCGCGCCGATGGAACGCCGGCCGACCGCAGCGACATTGCCGCGCTGGACCGCCAGGCCCCGTTTGCCGCGCAGTGCCAGGCCCGGGGCCTGAGCTTGTCGGCCGATGGTGTTTTTGTGCTGGCCCACTGGATCACCGACCGCGATTTGCCGCGCCGATTCGACGTCCCGTTTCTCGTGGCGCGCATGCCCGGAGGCCAGACGCCGGTGGCCGACGAGACCGAGCAGTTCGAGCCGGTCTGGGTACGGCCTTCGGAAGCGCTGAAGCGGCACCAGGCCGGCCAGTTCTTCATGATCTTCCCGACCATCCGCACCTTGGAGCGCCTGCAGGCGTTTGCCACGGTGGATGCCGTCTTGCAGGCTTGCGCCGGCGAAGTCCCGCTGTGGACCAGTTGCCCGCGCGCGGGCTTGCTGGCCGGGCAGGAGGCACGCTACATGGAGCATGAAATGCCCTATGGCGAGCTGGCCATGGTCTGCCCCGATGGCCAGATCGTGCACGCGCTGGACTGGCGCACCGACCAGCCCGTGCCGCTGTTGAAGAACGTGCTGCGCCTGACCGCGCCCAACCCCGGGGTGATGACCGGGCCTGGCACCAACAGCTACCTGGTGGGCGGCCCGGCCGCCGGCTACATCGCCATCGATCCCGGGCCGAACGACCCGGCCCATCTGCAACGGCTATGGAACGCGGCGGTGAACACCGAAGGCGTGGGCGGCAACATCCGCATGATCGTCTGCACGCATTCGCACGCCGACCACTCGCCGGGCGCCAAGCCGCTGCAGGCCCTGTGCGCCGGAAAGCCGCCGATCCTCGGCCTTCCTTCGGCGCCAACGGCACGCCCGGCAAGCAACTTCGCGCCCGACAGGCCCCTTGCCCATCAGGAGCTCCTGGTGCTGGAGAGCCAAGGCCAGACGCACAGCCTGCAAGTGATCTTCACGCCCGGGCATGCCGCCAACCACCTGTGCCTGGTGCTGCTGGAAGACAGCCTGCTGTTCTCCGGCGACCATGTGCTCAACGGCAGCACGACGGTGATCGACCCGCCCGATGGCGACATGACGGCGTATCTCGATTCGCTGGATTTGCTGAGCGAGGCCTGCACCCGCCACGGCATCGAATTCATCCTGCCCGCGCACGGCTACGTCCTGGGCTTTGCGCCGCAGACCATTGCGCACCTCAAGGCGCACCGCCTGAAGCGCGAGGCGAAGATCCTCGCCGCCATGCGCAGCAAGCCATCGGGCAATGTGGAGGAATGGGTGGCCCTGGCCTATGACGATGTGCCGCCGCGCATGTGGCCGGTGGCGCAGCGCTCGCTGCTGGCGCATGTGCAGCGCATCGAGGCGCTGAAGCTCGGCGCCTGACACCGGCCCGGCGCCAAGGAAGGCACTGCTACACTGCCTCGCATTCTGGAGGGAGCGCAGAGCATGGACAGTGGCACGCAGAGGCCCCGTACGCAGCCGATGAATTTGCAGCCGGTGCATTCGCAGCCGATGAACCAGCTGAACCACCATTCGGCCCATCGCGTCGACACCGACTCCATACCGCCGGGCATCGAGGCGCATGCGCTGGAGTTTTCCGGCAGCGGCGGCGAGTTCTTTCGGGTCTGGATCGTCAACGTGCTGCTGAGCATCGTGACGCTGGGCTTCTACACCCCGTTTGCGCGGCGCCGCACGGCGCAGTACTTCTACGGCCACACGCTGGTGGCCGGCAGCCCGCTGGAGTTCACCGCGCAAAAGCGCAAGATGGTGCTGGGCTTCTTGCTGCTGGTGCTGTTCTACCTGCTGTTCCAGCTGGCCGCCGACACCGGCCAGGGCACGGCGACCACGCTGTTCCTTTTGGCCGGCGCCGCCCTGGCGCCGTACCTGTGGGGCAGCGCCATGCGTTTCAGGCTCAGCGCCACGCGCTGGCGCGGCGTGCGGCTGCAGTTTGCCGCGCCCTGGCGCCAGGTCTATGCCGCCAGCTGGCCGGTGTTCGCGATTGCGCTGCTCTGGAGTGCCGTGGGCTTTGCGCTCAGCATGATGGCGCCCGAGCTGCCCGCGCCACCGCCCCTGGCTGGGCCCGGCGCGGCCCGCTCCCCCGGCTTGCCCACCGTCACGCCGTGGATGGGCGTGCTGGTGGCCGTGGCCCTGGTGCTGACCCTGCTGTGCATCATCCGGCTGGAGTTCAACTACAAGAGCCTGCTGGTGCTGCGCGCGCGCATCGGCTCGCATGCGGGGCGCTGGAAGCCGGTGTACCGCGACTTCTTGAAGATCTGGCTCGCCACCGTGGCCGTGTTCGTGCTGTGCGTTGCGTTGACGCTTGCGCTGCTGGCCGCATTTGTCGGCGGCTCGTTCGCGTTGCTGGGGGGCCTGCGAAACATGGGACTGTTCGCCATCGTGGTGCTCGTGCTGATGGCCATCGGCACCATCTTCATCGTCTTCCTGGCCTCGGCGCCGGCGCGTGCCTACCGCGAGGCGCGCATGTTCCGCCTGGTCTGGAGCAATGTGGGCGTGAGCCAGATCGCGCGCTTCAAGTGCCGTCTGCGCACCCGGCGCTACGTGATGTTGCGCATCAAGAACATGTTTCTCTCTCTGTTCACGCTGGGCTTTTACCGCCCCTTCGCCATGGTGAGCGAGTACCGCATGAAGACCGAGTCCGTCACGCTGCACGTCAAGGGCGGCGTGGACCAGCTCGCGGGCCAGCTCGTCGCCGAGCAGGGCAGCCTGGGCGATGCGGTGGCGGACGCGGTCGGCCTGGACCTGGTGGGCTGATGCGATGAGCGACAGCGCCCCGGCGCCGATCCCGGCGCGCTGGTTCGATGGGCAGAGCAGCCAGGCGCAACGGGTATTGGTGAACCTGGCACCTGGCGCCAAAGGCCCGTCGCTGCTGCTGCACGCGCTGGATCAGCCGGGCGCTGAACCACGCGTGTTCCTCCAGGCGCAGGTCGGCTGGCCCGAAGCATGGAGCGCGGGCAAGGTGCAGCGCACGGTCATCGTCGACCTACGCGAAGCGGGCAGCCTGGAGATCGACGCCGTCGCGCAGTGGCAGGCGTTGCTCGACGCGAACGGTGCGCGCCCACCGCTGGCACAGCGCATGCAGACGCACTGGCGCGTCTTCCTCGCCGTGCTGCTGGTGGCGGCCGCCGGCCTCTGGGCTTTCTACCGTTGGGGCACGCCGTGGGCCGCAACGCAGCTTACGCGCCAGGTGCCGCTGGGCTGGGAAACCGCGCTGGCACAGCGCGCGCTGCAGCAAATGGACGAGAGCATGCTCAAGCCCAGCAAGCTGCCGGCTGAGCGCCAGGCGCAACTGCAGCAGCGCTTTGCCACGCTCGCAGCGGGCATCGACCCCGGCCTGAAACGCTATGCGGGCTATGCGCCGCCGCTGACGCTGGCTTTTCGCTCGGGCATGGGCGCGAATGCTTTTGCGTTGCCCGGCGGTGCCATCGTCATGACCGACGGCCTGGTGCAAGCCGCCGGCAAGCGAGGCCTGGGCGACGACGCACTGCTCGGCGTGCTCGCGCATGAGCTCGGCCACGTCATGCACCGGCACACCACGCGCATCATCGTGGAGCAGGGCGTGCTCAATATCGGCCTGGGCCTGGCGCTGGGCGATCTTTCCAGCGTGGTGTCGATGGGCGGCTCGCTGCTCACCGGCCTGGCCTACCGGCGCAGCCATGAAACCGAAGCCGATTGCTTCGGCCTCGCGCTGATGCAAAAGGCGCAATTGCCCACGGCGCCAATGGCCGAACTGCTGCTGGGCATCGACGGCGAGCGAGAAGAGAAGCAGCGGCCCCAGGGCAGCGCCAATCGCACGAGCGATGCCGCCAGCGGCCTGGCCAGCCTGCTCAGCAGCCACCCCGCCACGCGCGAGCGCGCCGAGCGGCTCAAGCGCGGGGAGGCGCAGGGCTGCTGAAGGCGTCGCACCGCTGCGGCGAGGGTTTTCCGGCGGATGAGATATGAAGGATTGTTGGGGCTGACCGGCCCGATCCACCCGCGATATCAAAACGCCTGTCCAGCGACCACCATCAATGGACAAAAAAGTGTGAAGCCCACCGATAAGCCGGATTCTGTGCATTCGGTTGCCCGAATGTGACCGCCATTACTCTGGGCCGTGGGTCGCCCACACGGCTCGATGCTACCTACCCGCCAGCTCTCCGGGACCGGATCAACACTGGCCTACTTGGTATTGCTGCGCGTAGAGATTGCCCGTTTCACCCAGATCGGGCTTTGCCCGATCTGGGTGGCTGTGCTGTGCAAGCTTGCGCCTGCATCGTCTGGCTTGCGCCATCCGAACATCGGCTTGCGCCGATGTTGCACAGAACACCCGTCCTGGGGTCCCGAACTGACTCGTCTCTGTTGCTCTAATCCTCACCTCACGGTGGACAGGTGTTACCTGCTACGCTGCCCTATGCAGTCCGGACGTTCCTCCAGTGCCTGGTTTCCCAGATTGCACCAGCGGCGGTCTGGCGGGCTTCACGAACGGTATTATCCCCGGTCTGCTTGATCAACACGAGCCACCCCATGATTCGCCTGTCCGAAATCAAACTTTCGCTGTCTGAAGCGGAAAACCCCGAAGCGCCGCTGCGCGCCGCCGCCCGCCGCATCCTGGATGTGACGCCAGTGGACATTGCCGCGGTAGAAGTCTTCAAGCGCAGCTTCGATGCGCGCAAGGCCGACCTGAGTGCGGTGTACATCGCCGATGTCACGCTGTCCGACCCTTCGCGCGAAGCTGCCTTGCTGGCAAAGTTTCCCAACCATCCGCACGTCGGCCCGACGCCCGACATGGCCTGGCGCGCGCCGGTGCAGGCGCCGGCTGACCTGCCCCTGCGCCCCGTCGTCGTCGGCTTTGGCCCCTGCGGCATCTTTGCGGCCCTGGTCCTCGCGCAAATGGGCTTCAAGCCCATCGTGCTGGAGCGCGGCAAGCCAGTGCGCGAACGCACCAAGGACACCTGGGGCTTATGGCGCAAAAACGTGCTGAATCCCGAATCGAATGTGCAGTTCGGCGAAGGCGGCGCAGGCACGTTTTCCGACGGCAAGCTCTACAGCCAGATCAAGGATCCGCGCTATCTCGGCCGCAAGGTCATGAACGAATTCGTCAAGGCCGGTGCGCCCGATGAGATTCTCTATGTCGCGCACCCGCACATCGGCACGTTCAAGCTTGTGAAGGTGGTGGAAAACATGCGCGAGCAGATCATCGCCATGGGCGGCGAGATTCGCTTCGAGCAGCGTGTGACGGATGTGCTGATCGAAGACGGCCCTGAGGGCCGGCAGCTGCGCGGCCTCACCGTGCTTGACCAGGCCACGGGCGTCAGCAGCACGCTGCGCGCAGACCACGTGGTGATGGCGCTGGGCCACAGTTCGCGCGACACCTTCGCCATGCTGCATGAGCGCGGCGTGAGCATGGAGGCCAAGCCGTTTTCCATTGGATTTCGCATCGAGCATCCACAGGGCTTGATCGACCGCGCGCGCTGGGGCCGGCATGCTGGCCATCCGCTGCTGGGTGCGGCCGACTACAAGCTGGTGCACCATGCCAGCAACGGCCGCTCGGTCTACAGCTTTTGCATGTGCCCGGGCGGAACGGTAGTCGCTGCCACCTCCGAGCCGAACCGCGTGGTGACCAACGGCATGAGCCAGTACTCGCGCAATGAACGCAACGCCAACGCGGGCATCGTGGTCGGCATCAC